>VGCI01000001.1 GCA_016870095.1 Alphaproteobacteria bacterium
AAACAAAAAAATGGGAAGAAAGAGCTCTTAAAAGCCAGAAAATCAAATTAATTTACAAAAACTGAGGGAATACAAGAGGCTATAGATTTAGAAACTAAGCTGAGAAGAGTTCAGTGCAATCGCCATGATGGCTAAAGTCAAATTATCGCACATTGTGCGCCTTTTCAACTTAATCCTGCAACGGCCGAAAGGCCGAAAATTTAAGTCACCTCATTTGTAAAACGAAAGAGGATAGGAATTTTTCTATCCTCTTTTTTTGTTTGGGGGGCTGGAAGGTAGCAAGTTTTCTTTTCATAAAGACAACAGCTTGCATGACATCTGTGCTCGAATAGGCTCTCTTATTCCCCCTTTCTTCATCGACTTTCTGGGCGTTTGACCAAGGAGAAGGAAAGTGATTATTATTCTCTCAAAAGATCGTGAACTGATTAGCCAATTTGAAAACTATGATGAACTGTTCGAGTTTCTTGCGGGAACAGCAGATACAGAATTCATGGCAGTTAATCATAATGCAAAGGATCGCGAATGGCGTTTTACAATTTATCCGCCACAAAGGGTGGAAGCTTTCTTTTCATACCTCAAAGATTCGTGTGAGGTTATTAAAGAAGCCATTGAGGAATCATTACCCTTGATTGAAATTTGTGCTGGTAATTTTAAAACACCCTTCTATATAGCCTTAACAGCTAATATTAATATGGGTTACCTCAAGCGGAAGTGGTGTATCGATTGGTGCACATTTTATCATCTCCTGGTGGGGGAGGTCTAAGGGAGATCAAATACTCCAATGACTATTGCAGCAATAGAAAATCATGTTTTTATTAATATTGCTTTCAAGCGTATAGGCGATTTATGATTTCTTTCTTCTTCAGGGATCTGAGCAAAATCAATGCAAGAACTAATAATAGTTTTTTTCACTAAAGCAACCAATAAATCCTCAGAGAAGGTTAGCATATTCTCGATAACTGTTCCTAGATCACTGAGAATATCGCTCGGCGTGCGTCCTTCGATATTCCACTGAGGTGGCGTTAACTTACAGTTTTCATGAAAATCAATATTATTTATATTAAGTGCACCACTATCAGGATGCTCTACAGCATTACGCATGTCTGCAATGAACTTAATCCACTCATGGTCCTCATCCAATAACTTTGATAAAATATCCTCTTTACCAAAGGTTCGCTCAGCCCACCTTGCATGGACTTTATAATTATGCGAGAACTTACCGTACTCAAAAAAGCAACTAATTATGGGGGACAAATCCCTCATCGCTAATTTTGAAAAATACAGAAATATCTCGCAGGATGTTTGGAGATGAAGAATTTGAGGTAATTCATCTTTAAACTCATTCTGAGATATCTTTTTGTCAATCTCTAAAAGATCATCCTCAATCTTTTTTCTTATATCTTCACAAACGAGTAATCTTCTTTGAAAATCTAGTAGAGTGTTGAAAACTTTTTCTTGTTTAGTAGCATCACTATTTATAGAACTAAATTTTAATAATTCCATACCTTGAAGAGTTGTCCTCGCAACGATTGGATTCGAAGGACCATGTTCTAATATTTTTTTAAAAACTATGTTAACTTTAGCCTCCACATTTATCTGTCCAATCATTGTCTAATTGAGGTAAGTTTTTTGGTATTTTCCAAAAGACAGTAAGATTTTCCCATTGGCTTCTAGCCCCAGCATTCCGAGAGAGCTTTATAAAGATATTCTTCTTTTTAGGGGCAGATACCGAAAACCATTCTTCATATCCATCCAAGTGTTTCTCTGTTTGGCATCGTATGGATGTCCATTTTAACCGTGTATCTTTAAAGATCTCTTTGATGTCATTAGGATAATATGCTTCTATTTCTAGTATATTAACGCAGCAGCTTGGTCCGTGCATGCTAATGTCCATCCGATAATCTCTAGCTAGGTTCTTCTCAACAATGTATTTGTCTTTGTGAGTCAGTGTGCATTTAGTTTTGAAATGAGATGGTTCTTCATACTTCTCATCTTGCGGGTTTGCTAGGGTTCTCTGATTTGAAATGTTAAATTCAAAAGGCTTAAATACACACCCTTCAAATGTTTCTGAAACAGTTATGGGATCTAAGTTATAATCTTTATCAATTGGGATCATCAATTGTTTTATTGCAGAAACAATATCTATCTTCACTTCTGCCTGTGCAGGAGAAGAAAGATGGCAAATAACGATTAAAAACAATAAATATAACATATTCCCATTGTGTTATAACAAAATTAACAAAATATAAATTTTTATTCATTGTTTGAAATTCAAGCAATATCTTGACGCACAAACAAAAAGGATAAAATAATAATAGGTTGTATTCTGCCCCCTATGACCCCCATTTGAATTTTCAAGTTTATGCATGTTTTAAAAACCAAAAAAATTAACTTCATCAATCATTCATTTCGAAAAGTTGAGAAATGCGCGCTTACACGTTGCATTTTGCAACGACGCTTTGTTGCAAGCAACATATCTTAAAAATTTGAGGAATTTTGGTTTTTAGATGGGATTGATTTGAAGGTTTTGGTAAGCTGTTGGTAGGGGTATTATTGCAGAGTTTGTACTGGGGTGTTTTTATCCTCAGTGAAAGATTTGATGAATTGTTGGCTGAATACCTAGCTTTCTTTCCAAATCCTGCTCATTCAAATGGCTCTAATCTGTCATTGTCTTCGCAAAGCCATTTAAAAGCGTTGTATGGTGATTTTAAGTTGACCCACACTACCTTTCCCTAAAAATGAAGCCAAAGGGCATCAGGCGATCATTTGGAAGATTAAAGGCTAATTTAAATTAAACTTAACTAAAAATATATCATCTTTATCCTCTTCTTCTCTTTTTGCGATCCAATTTTGCTGAAGGAGGAGGTTTGGAGGAGGAAGAGTATTCTCTGAGTTCGTATTCTCTGAAATCCATAGATTATTATCTGCCCAAATTGGGCTGATCGATCTGCCCATTTTGACCACATCGATCTGCCCATTGTGGACAGATGGGCAAGAAGGGCGATTTTCTTAATACTTTTAATGCTTAACACGAAAGTTAGGTCAAAGGATAAAGTTACAACTTTTGAGAGTGAGAGTTTGTAAAGAAACTCTGAAAATAAGTTCTTAAATTATATAAGATTTTTTGGCATGAAGGGAACCATAATTGTTTTTGATTCATATAGGGTTATACACCATGAAGTACCGCAATGTTCTTTAATGGTACATATATGGTACATTTTTTAATTTTGAAGCGAATTTATAGGAGATATTTTCAAAGAAAAAAATTGCAAAAACTCAAGGAAACTAATGGCGGATGGGGTGAGATTCGAACTCACGGAAGGCTTGCACCCTCGCCGGTTTTCAAGACCGGTGCTTTCAACCGCTCAGCCACCCATCCGCATTGTAAATAAATGTGCCCCACGCACGTGAATGCGTCAATAGGTAAATTATATGTACTTCGACGTCACATCGACTTGAGGGACGGGAAGTTTATGTAAGAGAGGAATCACTTCTGCAACGTCAGAAACAAAAAGCAGTAAATTTTCATCCATGGGACGCGCAAATTTATGTTCGACTACGTGGTGGATTAAGGTTTTTAAAGGGTCCCAATATCCGTCAATATTAACAATAATGAGAGGCTTATCATGCATTTCCAGTTGGCGCCAGGTCAAGATTTCGAAGAGTTCATCAAGAGTGCCAAATCCGCCTGGTAAAATGACAAAAGCGTCTGCATTTTGCGACATGTTTAACTTGCGCGTGTGCATGGTATCCACAACGTGCAATTCGCTTAAACTATCATGGCCGCCTTCAATGTGCTCTAAGTCTTTGGTAATATAGCCAATGGCCCGACCCCCATGGTTCATGACCCCATCTGCAACCAGCCCCATGAGGCCTAATTGACCTCCTCCGTATACAAGCTGCATATCAGCACCTGCAAGGGCTATGCCCAGTTCGAAGGCGGCTTCTTTATAAACCAATTCCGCGCGGGAGGAAGACCCACAAAAGACGCAAACAGACTTAATTTCTTGCAATGACCGTCTCCTTGGCTAATTTTAATAGAAAACAGGGGAGGAGAATGGTTCTCTCTCCCATGCTTATAAAGATAATGATAGAGTTAAAAATTATAACAAAGCCTTAATTTGTCAAAAATGAATTTTTATTCTTGTTCAAATTGTCCGTGGCAATGCTTATATTTAAGGCCAGATCCGCAAGGACACATCGCATTTCTTTGCACACGCCCCCAGGTTGAAGGATCTTGGGGGTCAATATTCCCATCACCGTCCGGTCGCCTTGTGCGCACAGGTTCTTGAGAATAGTTGACGTTGGGAGCCATCGTGACGGGATCCCATTGAGGTGCCCCGTCCGGTACATTTATTTCTTCATTCCCCTCAATCCAGTCAGGCGTTTCTTCCTTATAGCGGGAGAAGTCCGTTTCTCCCAAAATATCGTCAATGTCTTCTTGACCATCCATTTGCAGATCAAAATGAGACAAGAGTGTCGTTGCTTCTTCACGAACCCTTACTAACAAGTCTTGAAATAAGTTAAAAGCTTCTCGTTTATATTCATTCAGAGGGTTGCTTTGTGCATAGGCGCGCAAATTGATTCCTTGACGCAAGTGATCTAGCATAAGCAGGTTTTCTTTCCAGCACCGATCCAATGTCTGAAGGAGCAGAGTCCGTTCCGCTGATCGCATCATTGAAGTGCCATATTTTTCTTCTTTTTCTGAAATGGCAACGTCAACAGATTTCATAATGCGGTCATATAATTCAGGCTCGGCTATTCCTTCTTCCCCAGCCCACTCCTCAATAGGAAGATTCAGTCCAAATATGCGCACACAGTCCTTCTGGAGGCCGTTAAGGTCCCATTGTTCTGATAAAGCATTTTCAGGAATATGAATTTTAACAATGCTATCCACAACTTCAGACCGCATTTCTTGAATAAGCTCTTGCGTGTCTTCATTCGTCATCAATTCGCGACGTTGCTCGTAAATTATTTTTCGTTGATCGTTCATGACATCGTCATACTTTAAGAGATGTTTGCGAATATCAAAGTTACGAGCCTCAACCTTTTGTTGAGCCCGTGCTAAGGCTTTGCTAATCATAGAGTGAGAGATAGCTTCGCCTTCTTGCACACCAAGCTTTCGTAACATACCATCAAGCCGCTCTGAACCGAAAATACGCATTAAATCATCTTCAAGCGAAATAAAGAATTTAGAGGCTCCCGGATCTCCCTGACGACCCGAACGACCCCGTAATTGGTTATCAACGCGACGACTTTCATGGCGCTCCGTACCAATGACATAGAGGCCGCCTGCTGAAATAGCAATGTCGTGAGCCTCTGTTATTTCCTTACGAATGGCGGCGATTCTCTTTTCTCGCTCTGTCGGGTCAGTAATGTCGCTTAATTCTCGCTCTATACGCATATCGAGATTGCCACCCAGTTTAATATCTGTACCGCGACCTGCCATATTGGTGGCAATAGTGACCGCTTCTGGATAACCGGCTTCTGCAATGATTAGAGCTTCTTGCTCATGGTAACGAGCGTTAAGAACCTGGTGAGCAATCTTTTCTTTGGTTAATAGAGCTGATAAAACCTCAGACTTTTCAATGCTGGTGGTTCCCACTAAGACAGGTTGCCTGCGATCCTGGCATTCCCGAATCAATTTTACAACCGCGTTATATTTTTCTTTAGCTGTTAGGTAAACTTCGTCATCATAATCTTTACGTTGGATAGGCAAATTAGTTGGAATTTCAACTGTCGGAAGTTTATAAATTTCTTCAAATTCAGGCGCATCTGTCATGGCCGTACCTGTCATACCCGCAAGCTTGGGGTACATACGAAAGAAATTTTGATAGGTAATAGAAGCTAAAGTTTGATTTTCCATTTCTATGGTTACTTTTTCCTTAGCTTCCAAGGCTTGGTGTAATCCTTCAGAATAACGACGACCATCCATCATACGGCCTGTAAATTCATCAATAATAATGACTTTGTCATTTTTGACAATGTAATCCACGTCACGAGTATAGAGTTTGTGTGCCCGTAAAGCTTGATTGACATGGTGGACTAATCCAATGTTGTGGATATCATAAAGTGTGGCACCCTCTTGCAAGAGACCGTGTTCACGAAGGAGCTTTTCAATATGTTCCACACCAGCTTCAGTTAGGGTTACGGTGCGTTGTTTCTCATCCTTTTCATAGTCGGTGTCAATGAGCGATGGTAAGATTTTATCTATTTTGACATATAAATCAGAAGAATCTTCCGCAGATCCTGAGATAATGAGGGGTGTTCTTGCTTCGTCAATTAAAATGCTATCAACTTCATCCACAATGGCATAGTTAAAGGGGCGCTGAACCATATCGGTTAAGCGAAACTTCATGTTATCCCGCAAATAATCAAACCCAAATTCATGATTTGTCCCATAGGTTACATCGGCAGCGTAAGCATTGCGTCTTTCTTCGTCTGTCAGTCCATGAACGATACAGCCAACAGTTAATCCCAGAAATTCATAAACTTGTCCCATCCATTTTGAATCTCGTTCAGCCAAATAGTCGTTAATGGTCACGACGTGCACACCTTTTCCGGTCAAGGCATTCAGATAAACCGGCAAAGTTCCAACGAGCGTTTTTCCTTCACCGGTGCGCATTTCCGTGATCATGCCTTCGTGTAAGACCATTCCTCCTACGAGCTGCACATCAAATGGGCGTTGTCCCAAAGTGCGTTTCGCTGCTTCACGAACAGTGGCAAAGGCTTCAACAAGCAAGTCTTTTAAGGATTCCCCTTTTGCAAGTCGTTCCCGAAACACGTCTGTTTGGCCACGCAATTCTTGATCAGAAAGTTTAGAGATTTTATCTTCTAACTCATTGATTTTTTCTGCGGTTTTAAAATGTCTTTTTACGATACGATCGTTGGCGGAGCCAAACAATTTCCGAAAAGCCGTTGCTAACATATCAGCCTCAATTAAATTTTTAGTTTTATTCTCAACTCTTCAAGTTTCATCCTGAAAAAAATATCAATGACACTTTAAACATAGACTATAACATGACATCTTGCGCTTATTGTAATTCTATTTTATAAAAGACTCAATGGTTATAGCCTATTTATGGGTCCATTGTGTTATTTAATTTTCAGAACAAGGAAATCGGTCACATGAAATCAATTATTTCTACACGGATTGCTGTGCTTTCCATAGCATTACTAGCGTCTATCCCCATGACATTGGCCGCTGCGGCTGATTCAACCCCGGCTACTGCTTCTGCAGCTGCGTCAGGGACAGAGCCTGCAGATAGTACAGTGGTTTCAAAAATCACTGTGGATGGCAAAACCATCCAAATTACCTATGGCCAAGTGAAGGATAAGTTAAAACTATTGCCACCACAACTTCAAAACGCGCCGTTTAAAGATATTTTTCCTCTGCTTCAAAAAAGTGTAGGGACAGAACAAGTCATTACTTATTTTGCTGAAAAAGCAGGAATTAAGAATGATCCTGAGTTTCAAAAAATGGTTGCCGAGTGCCAAAAGGGTGTTTTGCAAAAACTGTTTCTTGACAAAGAAATTGAGAAGCGCGCAACAGATGATGAGCTAAAGAAAGCTTATGAGGAAGTTAAAAAAGCAGCTCCGAAGGAAGATGAATACAATATCAGCATGATCACTTTGACAGATAAGAGCAAAGCAACGAAACTCTTAGGCGAAGTCAAAAAAGCAGGGCCGTCAAAATTCGCTGAGTTTGCTAATAAAGAATCTATGAACAAGATTCCCGACGGTAACTTGGGTTATGTGCGCTTAGGTGAATTACCTGAAGCATTCCGAGATAAGGTTAAAGATGCGGCAAAGGCAACGATTGTTTCAAATGTTATAGAAATATCCATGCCAGATCCTTCTGATGCTAATAAAAAGGTCACAACTTATAATATCGTCTTAGTTCAAGACAAGCGTCCAGCCACATTTCCAGCTTTTGATGCTGTGAAAGGTGAGTTGAAAACGGCTGTAGGTTCCAAATTTGCAAAAGAAGCCATTAAAGAGTTTGAAAGCAAAGCGACTTTCGAAACTTTTGGAATGGATGGGAAGCCCATTGAGCAAAAAGCTGATGCGGCAAAGGATGCTCCAAAGACAGATACACCCAAGACAGACGCACCCAAAACAGATGCGCCAAAAGCTGGCTAGTCTGAAACTTAAAAGTTTAAAAATCATAAAAAACCCCCAGTATTTGGGGGTTTTTTAAGTTTAAGCCTTAAATAATTAAAGAAATTATGTGCTATGACTCTACCCATTGTTACTGTTGTTGGGGCTCTTTTGGAAGATGATAAGGGAGCAATTTTATTGGCTCAACGTCCTGCCGACAAACCCATGCCTTTTCTATGGGAGTTTCCAGGGGGCAAGATGGAAGTCGGGGAAACGCCCGAAGCAGCTTTAGCCCGAGAATTACAAGAAGAAATAGGCATCACCGTATCGCTTAAAGATTTTAAGCCATTTTCATTTGTGAGTATGGCTTACCCAGATTTTCATATTATTTTGTTGGGATATCATTGCAATCGATGGTTGGGAACACCTTGCGCAAAAGAAGGCCAAGGAGGGCTGGAATGGGTTATGCCTGAAAATTTAAACCATTACCCCATGCGCGAAGCAAATCAAACGCTCATTCCCTTGATAAGACATCATAAAGTCTCACTTTAAAAATGACTGAACTTTAGGAAAGCTACCAAGAGGCTAGGAGGCGGCACTCGCCTTTAGAGCCATGCTTTTTACAAACTGACTCGGCTTCCTGCTTCGAAATACCCAACAAACGGGCTCCATAAAAAGATTTTTTCCCCTTTGTCACTTTTGGTGTGGAAACTTCCCCTGACTTTAAAATAGCTAAAGATCTTTTTGCACGCATTTTGGCTTCATTTAACGATTTATAAGTACCAATCTGTACACCCCATACGTTCTTTCGAGGCATATGATTAACTTTAACTTTTGGGGCAGGGGGAGGCCAGCTTATAGCAATGGGGCGTAGTTCAGGTTTGCTAACCACTTTTGGAGTGGGTTCGGATTTTAAGAATTCGTTGACCTCATTGTCAAAGTCATCATCGTCATCTTTTGAACTATAATGAGGGGCTGCAACACTCTCTCCCAGTCCAACTTTTTCAAAATTCATTTCAAGAAGATCAGCTACGCGTCGATCCCGCCAATGGCGATTCGGGCCTCCCAAAACAACCGCGATAAGTCTAATGGGTTTATGGTTAGCCCTT
The DNA here is from genome assembly GCA_016870095.1 of Alphaproteobacteria bacterium. NCBI lineage: Bacteria > Pseudomonadati > Pseudomonadota > Alphaproteobacteria > Alphaproteobacteria bacterium. The sequence continues at coordinate 9,210 of VGCI01000001.1, forward strand.
TTCCGAATAGCGGATACAGATATATTAAATCCAGAAGCAGCTACATAACCTGTTTTAATACCATCAACATCAAGGCCACGACGATTATTGAGTAAGTGGTTGTGATTGCGGTGGACTTGACCACGATGATTAAACGCTTTTAAGCGAAAATGCCCGTAGTCTTTAGGAAAGTGTAAGTAAAGCGCGCGTGAGAGAGTTGCCATATCCCGTGCAGTCGTAACCTGATGGGGATTTGGTAGGCCTGACGCATTCTTAAAAATAGTTTTGTGCATACCTAATTTTTTGGCCTTTTGTGTCATCGCCATGGCAAAATTAGCTTCGCTGCCGCCCAGATGTTCTCCTATAGCTGCCGCCCCGTCATTTGCTGATTTTGTCACAAGTCCTTTAATAATAGTTTCTACAGATACATATTCCCCGGCGCGTAACCCTAATTTAGACGGAGCTTGGCGTGAAGCATGGGCAGAGACATAAACGCGAGAGTTCATCTGCAATTTTCCAGACTTTAGGGCTTCAAATACCATATATAAAGTCATCATTTTTGTTAAGGAAGCGGGGTGACAAATTTTGTCAGCACCATCTTGTTCTAAGACTTGGCCTGTGTGCGCATCGATAACAATGGCGGTATAGCGAGGGGACAATCCAACAGCATCATTAAGATAATTAAAAAAAATCAAACAGATAATAATTCTTAAATAGGGCATGGATCTAGTAGGCTCTCTCAATATTGTGTCTGTTTGTCATTAATTTCCTAATATACTCATTAGAAAATATTTCTTAGATTTTGTCCAGTTTTGATTCAACTTAGTTCAATTTTTTATGAAGCCTTTATTTTATGCAATGAATTTTCTTCTTGGAGCCCAAAAGCCTCTTCAAGTTTTTTAAAACCTTGTGGTTTGGGCGTTGCGGCAACGTAAGTCAATATTTGATGTGCGCAATCTGCTGCAGACGTATGAGTGGTGTCAATCTCGAGGTCATAATGTCGCGTAGGACCATGAACTTTGCTGATTTGATCTCGCCCCAGGCCAACACTAAACCCGCCTCTTTTGTTTTCCCGACGAATTAATTCTGCCAACTCAAAATGAATTCCAATACAATAAGCTTTTTGGCCTTTAAAAGCTTTTGTATATTCTTTTAAATAATAGTCGTGAAAGAGGACTTCATCTACAGCAATATTAAGCTCTTGAGAAGACATTTTGGCGACGACCGGTGAAATGGTATGAAGAACGGTTCTTCCAAAATCACCATTATAGACCCTTGTTATCGGACCATTTTCGTCTTCCTCGCGAACAAATTGAATTCCTTCTTTTGCTTTTTCTCCCCATCCATAGTAGTCAGGGGGCATCATATCGATAAAGTTATCGACGCCCAATTTCATAATGGGGTATGAGGCTTGTTTTTGAAGTTCATGGATAATGGAAGTTTTGCCTGAAGTTGCAACACCATTTAAAAAAATAATCATTTTTGCCTCTCTTCTAATACTTTGTCGTGAGTTTAAGAAGCCATTGGGGTGTGTGGCTGACGGCCCACGTTTCAAGAGCTTTGTCGCTTCCCGTCAATATCAAAAAGCTGATAATGATAAGGGAGTAACCAAGCCATTTTCGCCCCGTTCGACCTTTCTTTAATAATTGCTTTTTTTTGAGGTATTTTTTGGAAATAATTGACAGCAGTATGAGAGGAGTTGTAACCCCAAGAGTGTAAAAAAACATTAAGATACTAGCTTGGCCGAAATGGTCTCCCCGGTTTGCAAGAGCAAGGGTTAAGGAAAGTGTTGGCCCCGCACAGGGAAGCCAAATAAAGCCAACTAATGCGCCGATTAAAAAATTAATGCCCAATTTTTCAAAGGGGAAATTTTTTATCTGGGAGGGATAAAGCGTATTGCGAATGTCGAAAACAAATGGTTTACCATGCTTGAGAATATAAGTCTGCAAGGGCTGGTGAGACAAAAATGTTCCAATTCCTAAGATAAGAAAAGCTGAAATAAGGCGTAAACTCTTAATTTCGATTCCCCATACCGCGTGAGAGGTGGTCAGCGCTAAGCCCATGGTGGCAAATGTAAAGAACAACCCAAAGATAAGAGCAAAGGGGCCTAACCGGTGACGTTGCCAGGTGCTCGAGAGAAATATTGGAATTAAGGGAAAAGCACAAGGATTCAATAGTGTGCATAAACCAACTATATAACATAAAGGCATCAGCGTCATGGACAAATCCTCAAATGGATCACGACACAAGCCCTATAATCAAAGGTATGCAGATGACTAATCACAATTGTCCTCAAGATAAATTTCTATCTTAATACAAGACTATCAGGAGAAAGTTATAAAAAACAAGATGATGTGTAAGGTATAAAAAATACCTCCCCCAAAATTTAGGGAGAGGTATTCAAAAAATTTGAAGGGTTTCTAAAGCGATAAGGTAAATTTCTTAAATTTAACCTTGACGAGCCTTGAAACGGGGAGCTTGCTTATTGATCACATATACACGTCCTTTGCGGCGTACAATTTTGCAGGCCTTGTGACGTGTCTTTAATGTTTTAAGTGAATTGGCGATTTTCATGACTGAATTCCTAATAAATTATACATTTACTTCTTACCTAGCCTTTTTCTCACCAAGTGTCAAGAAAATGATAAAGAATAGTGTTTATATGTTCCCTCTAAATCAGTGGCTAGACCGTAACTCATAATGTGAAAATCTATGATTCGCCTAATTTTGCGATTGAATTAAAGTATTTAAAAGTCTCCTTCATGCGACAAAATCATATTAAAAGTCTTGACTCTATATGAAGAGGGGCCTATAAAAATAGACTATGACTTTCAAGAGGAAACTATCGTGAAAAGAACATTTCAACCCAGTAACTTAGTACGTAAACGCCGCCATGGCTTTCGTGCACGTATGGCCACTGTTGGTGGTCGACGGATTATTAATGCTCGTCGGGCAAAAGGGCGCAAGCGCCTATCGGCCTAAAAATCTAATAGTAAGGCATTTGCATGTCACTCACTCCGCGCTTAAAGAAGCGGTCGGATTTTTTGCGAGTTGCCGCTTATCAACGAAAGGTTGTTATGCCAACAATGATTGTTCAGCTGGCAGAGCGTTCACTGAAAGATAGCAGCGGACACGAGTTGCCTGCTTTGCGAGTTGGCTTTACAGCAAGTCGAAAAGTTGGTAATGCCGTAAAACGCAATTTTGCGCGGCGGCGGTTAAAAGCTGTTGTTGAGACCGTATGCTCCTCTTTTTCTATTGAGGGAAAAGATTTGGTCATTATAGCTCGACCCACTACAGTAACAGCCCCATTTTCAAACATTCTTCGAGATTTTCATCAAGCTTTATACCGTTTGGAATTAACATCACTATGATAGCACGTCTTATTGTTTTAACGATTTATGGATATCGTCGCCTCGTTTCTCCTCTTTTTCCGCCTCGTTGTCGGTTTGATCCGACCTGTTCTCGATATGCCATTCATGCTATTGAACACCACGGGTTGCGTCGAGGAGGCTGGATGGCTCTAAAACGCTTATTCCGATGTCATCCCTTGAGTGGCGAGTGGGGATATGACCCTGTGCCAACAGAAATTTCGACGAATTTATCAAAAAATCATGTAAAATCAGCGTCCGTAAATTAAATAAAAAGCAGAGATATCTTATGAGCGATCAAAAAAATTTAATACTTGCCTTCTCCTTATCTATCGCAATTTTGTTAGGTTTTAATTATTTTTATGAGCGACCAAAGTATGAAAATCTTAAACGTCAACAAGAATTGACAAAGGTCGAAAATCAAACTTCTTCTAAGGAAGAGAGCAAACTCGAATCTAAAATTAAAGCTCCCGTCTCTCTAAAAGTAGCTTTGGAAAGGGCTCCGCGGCTTAAAATCCAAACAAAACTCTTAAAAGGGTCTATCAATTTAAAGGGATGTCTTTTAGATGATTTATTATTGCTGGACTACCATGAGAAGGTGGAAAAATCGAGCCCACCAATTACATTATTATCTCCAGAAGGGGCTAAAGGGGCCTATTACGCTGAATTTGGTTGGGATGCAAAGGAAGCTGGGACAAAACTGCCAGATTCCGAAACCATTTGGAAAACATCTGCAACTGTTCTCACTCAAGACTCTCCTGTAGTTTTGGAATGGGATAATGGACAAGGTCTAAAGTTTGAGCGGACGATATCCGTTGATGATCAATATATGTTTTCCGTAATGGATCGAGTTAAGAATACAAAAGATGCAACGGTCGGCATAAGTTCTAAAGCGCAAATTAATCGCCTCGAGACACCACCAGTTGGTGGTTTTATGATTTTGCATGAAGGCCCAATTGGGGTTTTAAATGGCAAATTAACAGAACTGACATACGCGAAATTAAAAGAGAAAGGAACGGTTGAAGAAACGACAACGGGCGGTTGGATTGGAATTACTGACAAGTATTGGTTAGTTGCCTTGATTCCAAATCAAAAAACTTCAGAAAAAACAATTTTTAAAGGCCAAACTATTGAAGGCCAAGATCAGTATCAAACAGCTGTTAAGGGGCCTATTCTGGATATAAAGCCTGGTGAGTCTATTGAGACTAAACACCACTTATTTGCTGGTGCAAAAGTTTTGCGTACTTTGGATAATTACGAAACCAAGCTTGGATTTGATAAATTTGATTTAGCTGTTGATTTTGGATGGTTTTACTTCCTAACAAAACCGTTGTTTTATGTTCTTGAATACTTGCACCAACTTTTGGGTAATTTTGGTTTGGCAATTCTAGCTTTAACGGTTTTGTTTAAGCTTGTTTTCTTCCCTCTGGCTAATAAATCTTATCGTTCAATGTCTCATATGAAACAAGTGCAACCTAAAATTGAGGCACTGAAGAAACGATTTGGAGATGACAAATTACGGATGAACCAAGAACTTATGGATTTGTATCGGCGTGAAAAAATTAATCCTTTAGCAGGTTGTTTACCCATGTTGATTCAGGCTCCGGTTTTTTTCTGTCTCTACAAAGTTTTGTTTGTAACCTTAGAAATGCGACATGCGCCCTTTTATGGATGGATTGGTGATTTATCTGCACCAGATCCAACAACTGTATTCAACTTATTTGGGCTAATTCCTTGGACACCCCCTAGTTTGTTGATGATTGGTGCTTGGCCAATTCTCATGGGGTTAACGATGTATCTTCAGCAAAAGCTGAATCCGCAACCAACTGATCCTGCGCAAGCCAAAGCATTTATGTTGATGCCGTTTATCCTCACCTTCTTTTTGGCCGGTTTTCCGGCTGGTTTGGTGATTTATTGGGCCTGGAACAACGTTTTGTCTATGGCACAACAGTGGGTTATTATGCGTCTTGAAGATAAGCGCTCAGCCAATGTCAGAAGAACTTAGCCCGCAAGCCCTGGATTGGGGGCAGTGGTTATTTTCTCAAGATTGCAATTTCTTGAGGGGCGTTCCTTCATTGCTTGATCTGCCGGATTTTGGCCAACCAGAAGTATCCTTTGCAGGACGCTCAAATGTTGGAAAATCAAGTCTTATTAATGCATTAACGGGCAGAACAACTCTGGCTCGTGTTTCAAATACACCCGGACGCACGCAGCAACTTAATTTCTTTTCTCTGGGCAATCGTTTGGTCCTGGTTGATATGCCTGGATATGGCTATGCAAAAGCTTCTAAGACAGCGATTTCACAGTGGAATGAACTTATTCAGCTCTATTTAAAGGGGCGTCCGACATTATCTCGTGTTTATGTGTTGATTGATAGTCGGCATGGGCTGAAAGAAAATGATTTTGAAATGATGCGGATGCTTGATGTTGCAGCTGTATCCTATCGCATTGTCTTAACAAAGGCAGATAAGGTTTCTCCAACAGCACTTCACAATCTTCAAAAAGATATTGAGCTTAAAATTAAAACGCATGCTGCTGCTTTTCCAAAAATCTCTTTAACAAGTACAACTAAAAAAATTGGGATTGCAGAATTAAGGGCAGAAATTGCACAATTTGCCATAGGTAGCCATCCTCTTATTTGAAGGAAATCTCATGCAAAACTATCAAGTCATTATTGAAGATGCTTGGGAAAAACGAGAAAATATTACCCCCCAAACCCACGGCGAAATTCAAGAAGCTGTTAATCATATTTTAGCTCTTTTAGATAGGGGCACGCTTCGAGTTGCGTCCAAAGATTCGACGTCACAAGATATATGGCAAACTCATCAATGGATTAAAAAAGCTATACTTCTTTTCTTCAAATTGACAGGATGTGAAATCATGGAAGGAGGCCTATTAAATGCCCCCTGGTACGATAAAGTGCCTTTAAAATGTCAGGGCTGGACCAAAAAAAATTTTGCAGCTGCTGGTTTTCGCAGTGTTCCGGGAAGTATTATTCGCCATTCTGCCTACATAGGATCTAACGTCGTCCTGATGCCTAGTTTTGTCAACATGGGGGCGTATGTAGGGGAAGGAACAATGGTGGATACATGGGTTACGATAGGATCTTGCGCCCAAATTGGGAAGAATTGCCACATTTCAGGAGGCGTTGGCATAGGTGGTGTATTGGAACCTTTGCAAGCAAACCCTGTGATTATTGAAGATAATTGTTTTATTGGTGCTCGTAGTGAAATAGCAGAAGGGGTGATTATAGGAGAGGGGGCGGTAGTATCAATGGGCGTCTTTCTGGGAGCTTCCACTAAAATCTTAAATCGCCAAACAGGGGAGTTGAGTTACGGATATGTCCCTCCCTATTCTGTTGTGGTGCCAGGGACCATTCCGAATAAAGATCCGACTTTGCCTGCTTTGGCATGTGCTGTTATCGTGAAACAAGTCGATGCGAAAACCCGTAGTAAAACGGCAATTAATGATCTTTTACGTTACTAATATTGTCTTTTCGAGTCTCTAATCGGAAAAGTGCCGACGGGTAAATCCCCACAAAAACTTATTATATTCTGAAAAGATTAAGAGAAAAGCACCCTCGTTAAATAACCAGCGAAATCGACTTTGACCGAAAGGAAAGACGGGATGGGGAATTATAGTAATTTCAGGCAACTGGTGCATCATTTCCATTAAACTACGAGGCATATGATAATCTGCGGTAACAAGTCGTAGAGAAGAAATAGATCGTTCGTTCACCCATCCTGCAGTTTCTAGGGCATTTTCTTTTGTATTTTTTGCCCAATAGCCTAGATGGGTGGATGCAATGAGTTGATCTTTATCGATGGGGCAAGTCATTGCGGGGAGGTCAACTGTTTTCAACAACGACTTTAATGTTTCCTCTCGATTGACGCCGGAAATGAAAATGACTTTTGCTTGTTGGTTACATAAAAGATTAAATCCTGTTTTCAAACGCTCTCTACCCCCAGTGAGGACGACGATGGCTTCAGTTTTTGTAGGATTCAGACTTTTAGGTTGAGGAATCGTGAACATGAAGACTATGAATCCCCCCAACCACAGAAGAAATATGAGACAAGCAACTTTTATACTGTTTATAAATATCTTTTGCAAATAACTACCCCAGACGAGATAAAGTTCGAAGAACAGAGAGTCTAGCTGCTAAAAGACTTATGCCACCGACTACAAATGGCAAAGATAAAATTGCCAATAAAAGGGGGATACTCAATGTGGGTTTCAACACTTCAGAAACACCCAAATGAAGACTCAACCAATTTAGCAAAAAGAGCGTGGGAAGAGCAATAATAACGCCCCACAATCCGCCTTTAAGGGCAAGCCAAAAGGCGCGCCGTTGAAATTTAGCAGCGATATAACTGTTATTCGCACCAACCAACCGGAGAACATCAATAATACTGGCATGGGTCGCCAGAGAAGATCTCGTAATCAGTGTTATGGTTACCATTACGGTAATTGCTATGAGACTAATAAATAAATAAGCAATAATTTCAAGTGAGAGGCGCAACTTCTCGAACATATGCTGCCATTGATTATGTTCTTCAATTCGTATTCCATGGGCAAATTGGCGTAACACAGCTGTTATTTCAGGAACATTCGGGGGAATTTCTGGCTTCATATCCACATCAATGAGTGCGGGAAGAGTTAAGTCTTGTAAGAGATTGACTTGTCCCACCCAGGGCTGCAAAAGCTTTAACACCTCTTGATTGTTAACAAGCTTTACACTGGCAACGCCAGGAATTCTCTGTAGGGTGGATAGTATGGTCTCAATAAGTGACTCTGGATTTTGGACACCATGAAGAGGTAGCTCAATGGTTATACGGCCTGAGCTGCTTAGATTCCATTGACTTAAGGAAGATGAGAGAGATATTGAACCCACAAAAACGAGGCTTAATAAAAAAACCATAAGACCCACAATCCAGCACACATAGCGACTGCTAACATCCTGTCCAATCGGAATATCATTAATGGTTTGAGAAGGTGTATTACGCATAATTATGATGGGCCTGTTGTTGTGCATAAGGTTGGTTCGCTATGAGTTGACCTTGGTGCAAATACAATTCTTCGTAAGGAAATTCTGCAACGAGTGACCGGCTATGGGTGGCCAGAAGAATTGTTGTTCCAATGCGGTTCAATTCTTGGAATAAATGAACAAGGCGCGTCGCTGCCTCATGATCTAAATGTCCTGTGGGTTCATCTGCAAGCAATATTAAAGGACGTGTAATCACGGCACGGGCTATAGCTACGCGCTGTTTTTGACCATCAGAAAGAGTTGTGGGGTTGCTTTTTAACAAATTACCCAAACCTGCCCATTGGAGTAATTCAACAGCTTGTGTACGGGCTTGCGTTAGTCGAACACCTGTAATCGTGAGGGCAAGTGCAACATTATCAACAATGCTTAAATGGGGAAGAAGCTGACAATCTTGCAATACAAGGCCAATTCGTTGCCGAAAAATAGGAATAGAAGCGGCGCCAATGCGACTAATGTCTTTACCAAAAACCTTTACGGTTCCTTGTGTTGGGAGAATGCCTCGATAGATAAGTTTTAAGAGAGATGTTTTCCCCGCCCCACTTACCCCTGTTAAGAAGTGAAAAGAACCTATTTTCAAGGAAAAACTTAAGTTTTGTAATACCTGACACCCAGGATATTTAAGGCCCACTTGGTCAAAGCTTACAATTTCAATCAAGTCAGATCGAGGATTTGTCAAAACGGTCTTCTCCATAATTTTGTTGACTTTGACATATTGTCTATAGCACGTCCAGGGGGCTGAGAAAAGAAATCAAGCGTGTTATTGATATTTCTCTTGCACAAAAGTTTAATTAAGAATAATAATCTAACACTATATTTGAGATTTTCCTCAGATTATTTCTTATCGCGGGGTAGAGCAGCCCGGTAGCTCGTCAGGCTCATAACCTGAAGGTCGTTGGTTCAAATCCAGCCCCCGCAACCAATCACCCCGTCATTTAATGTTTTTCAAAAAATCTTATGATGGGACAATATTAGAAAAATGTAGGTCTAGAACATTACCACGTTTCAAAACCTGCTTCCAAGCTTTCTTTGGGTCAGCCAAATATCCTTTTTCACCTTTTCCAGGACACACGTATGGACTTTTGGAGACTTGTTGTCGTTCCTTTAATATTTCAATGGCCGGAGACGTCAGGGGAAGCACATGAGACTCACCGTCTTTCGTTTCTTGGATATGCCATTAAAAGAATTTTATTGCGTGAAAAATTATGTTTCTCTTTAAAATAAAATTTGTCTAATTTCACGCATCAAGCTATAAAAAAAGTAATACGTCTGAGGATCGGGTTTAACATATGAAAACTATCGTCTTAATTTTTGCCCTCACTAGTTTGCCCATAATCATGGCTAATGCGGTGGATAAAATAAAAAGTGAAGAGGAAGCAAAACCGGACATCTCCAACCCAACCACGATTCAATCTGAAAATACTAATCCTCATCATCTTAAAATCGAACCCTATACATTGCCGGATGATATCTTCACATTGCTTGCAAACAGATCTGATCTAACAGCACTAGATGTTTATTTTACATTTTTTACAGATGAATTAGCGGGTTATTTGCCGAAGCTTTGCCCAGGAATTGTGGATATAAACCTTGATCACAGTGAAGTAACAGATAAAGGTGTTGGATTGTTAGCCCATGGTTTAAAAGGGTTGTTGAGGGTAAATTTAGACTTTAATGCCGTGACGGATGCGTCACTAGAATTTCTTGGAGAGAAGTGCCAAGGACTCACTTCCTTAAGTATAAAGGGAAATTTTCAAATAACTGACGATGGGGTCAAGTTGTTAATCAGTCGTTGCCCAGCCCTCACCAACCTTGATGTTAGTTTTACCAGTTGTACGGCTGCTTTGCTTGAATTCATGAGAGAGAAGAGGCCTAATCTTTCAATTGAAAGACAAACGAGACCGGCCCGATTAGTTCCTGCTCGAAAAAAATCATCGAATGTTAAAAAGCAAACGTCTAAAGCAAAAAAATAAAGCAATAGAGAAGCTGCAGACACAGTTCTATGAAAGGGGGTGTGCTCTTCCACTAAAGACGCGAAAGAACTTCCCAAAACCTTAAAAATATATCTAACTCTTTAAGAGTCCCGTACGTACGTTGTCTCCTAATTCTGCATTCACGTGGCTTGTATGGACAAAATTAAGACCTTCAACAATTCTTCTAAAGTCCTCGGTTCTATCTAGAATATCCAGTGTATTTTCCTTGTAGTGGTGTGAGTCAAGAAACCACAATACTCTTCGTTTGCCAAGAGGCCCGCCACTGGCAAACCAGTTGGTAATATGATCATATTCGCCACCTATAAATTGAGCGACGGGAGGATATATAGCGGCAATCATAAAGGGAAGGATTAAACCTTCTTGGGTAACAGGATTCGCGATTCCAACTTCGGCTCCTAAGATCCCTTTTTCTAAATAATCTTTAAATGGAACGAGGAAATATACCACAACAGCTCCTCTGGCTAATAAGGGGGGAATTCGGCTGAATACTTTACCGGCAATGGATTTAGGCCCCCAAGTTTTTTGAGGTTTCCATAAATGGAGCGTATCATTTATTTCCCTTTTTAAGCTGGAACTTTCCTTTGCGGCGGCTAGCACATGAAAGAGGCCCGTTAATACAGCGGTAGTTGCCCCTAATCCCATATTGATTTTATCATCCCCTCCACAAACTGCAGCAAATTTATGCATAAGACCATAGGTAAGAATTATTCTTGCTGGGAATGCTGTTGCCTGCATGACAGGGCATAATACACTAGCTAAATTTGAATTAAAACGATTCCATCTTTCAAGATATGAAATGCTATCTTTTAAAATTATTTCCTGCATAGTGCCCAATATAACTTCGTAACGGCGCTTAACCCTCTGGGGATCAGCTATGGGGCTCCAGTCAGATTGAGCACCCTGTACTACTTTCCTATCATCATTGTCATCATTATGTTCGTTTCCCTCATTTTCATCGGAAAGAACACCAAAATTTCCTCCGAGAGCTCTGACTCTAGAGGTAAGACCTTTTTCCTTAATAACATCTTCAACTGCTGAAAGTTTCCCGAGGCAATTTTCTCTCGAATTTCTATCCGCTTTATTCCAAAAGAAGTGCATTATGCCTTCATTGGGGTTGTTATTTGGACTCACAAAAAGCGCCCACACGGCAGGAAGAATGAGTGTTCCCAAAACGGCTCCCCAAATAACAGGATCCCCCCAACCCTGTACACGGGATTCAATGTTCATAATGAGTGCAAAATTAAGGGCTGACCAAAATAGCATTTGCACGAATTGTGTCGGGTAACTATATGTCCAAGCTTCTATTTTTGATAATTGACGTTTATTAACAATTTTGAGAGCTTCGAGCACTTCAGGCGCCGGCGTTTTAAGTCTACGCAAAACGGCTTTATAGGTCGCCTCCCCGCCAATGATAAGAGGGGTTAAAGCCATCAAGGCGACAACAGCATTTGTGCCTTCACTATCCGGGGGTAACACTTCAGAAGTTAAGCCCAGTTTGCCCAGTCCAATCATCCCCATGGGTACAAGGGCTTGAAAGCTTAGCACGGAAGCAAAGGCAGCTATAACGCCCCCGCAAACTCTTCTAACAGGGGGGGGAAGATAAAGACGAGAAGTTGATGAAAATGCTGTTTCAAGCAAATCTAGGTTAAGTCCATTTAATGAATTCGCTACTTGAGAAACATTTGATTCTAAGGGTACTCTTTCAAGAGAATTTTGAGGGGGCGTAAGTTTTGCCCGAAGGGTATCACTTGAATAAAGACTTGGAATTTCTTTAGTTTGCTCAGCACTTATAGGTTTATGAAAAGTATAGAAAACCGCGAAGACATAAATGAAGTAACGAACGAAGTGTTTATTCCCAAACATAGATTTGTTCCCTTATTATTTTTAACAAATATTATTTCTTTTCAAAATTATATTATCTGAAAAGGACTTATGGTTATTTATAATTTTTAAACATTTCACTCAATAAGAGCAAGAAATTTTAATCAAATTTCTATTAAATATTAGATAGTCATACTTGCTTCAGTCCTTTACTGTGGTGCATTTACAATACGTTGCGGCGTATAAAAGCGCGTATCAGTATTTTTAAATTTTTCAAGTAAAGGTGCCGGAATATCATTATCTCGGATGTCAACACTAATAAGATTGGGGAAACTATTTTTCCCAAGTGAGGGAACTTCCGTCAATAAATTATCTGCAAGATTAAGGTCGGTAAGATAAATAAGATCCCTTAAAAGTTCTAATGTTGATCCTCTACTTGTTAATTTATTTTTTGAAATGTTTAACGTGGTGAGTTTTGGAAATCTCTTATGTTGCTCTGCTGTTACCAGACTCGCTAAAGAGTCAATATGATTGGAACTCACATCGAGCACGAGCAAACCAACCATTCGTGGAAAATCAGTAAAATTTGTTAATGCAGCACCAGATAAGTAAAGATGTGTCAGATTGGTAAAAATGTGGAGACGATTTAAAAAATTAGCGTTTGGGCATACACCCGCAATCTTGAGTTCAAGCAGATCCGTGGCTTCAAATGAAATAGGAGATGTCAAAGTCATGGCGTCTCTAACTGTGCCGCTGGGGAGCCCATGAAGATAGGCAAAAAGAAGCTTTTGAGAAGAAATTTGGGGGTCATAAGGTTGACTCAAAAGAGGAATAAGTTTTCTAAGGTTTTGGATACGTGGTTTAAATTCACCTTCAGCTTGAGTCAAAGCGGTAAAGAAAAAAGGATCTCTGGCAATATATTCAATTGTATAGATGACTTCTTCCAGAGTTTCTTGAGTTGTATGTTGATCAATAACAACCTCTACTAAAAATTTTAATTGATCGAGAAGAGCCATATCTTTATGTTTCTGATCTCTTTCCGCATTTTTCTCCGTATTTGTACTTTTTAAAGAAGTAAGTTTGTCGATTGACTGGGTACAAAGAGTTTGTATTAATCGTTGAAATTCAAGTATTGCCATGGACGGCACCCCTGTATTGCATAACTCTAAAGTATGAAGTTTTGGCAAGCCAACAGCCGGGGCAGGATTATGAAAAGGTTCGTTCTCAATACGTAAGGTTGTCAAGTGAGGTAATGCTCTTAATCCAGATAAAAGAGGACTTAAAGATCTTAAGTTGTTATCTTTAAGGGTGAGCACTTGGGTCTTAGGGTAGAGTATGACGAGTTCTCTTAAAATGTCCGTCCCACGAGTTCCCGATATGGTGAGAGATTCTACGATGCCACTTACTTGCTGTGTCAGTCTCACCTGAAAACCCATTCTCAAAGAGGCGGCAAGTTCTACTAAGGCAATAGGGGCCGTCCTGGCAAGTCCCCTAATAATTGTAGGTTTGGTCCAATGGGGAAATCTATTATTCTCAAAGTCGATATTAAACTTTGAAGCTACTTCTAAAACTTCCTGCAACAATTGGGGTTCAAGTTCTTCGGGAACAACTTCTTTCAACCATTCTGTTGCCGCTTGGTCAATAGAGACAGGAGCATCCGCAGTTTGTTCGTGTAACCTATCCCATTCATTTAGAAGGGAGGCCATGTTTGTACCCACTTTAGATGTTTCTTCATTCATCCAATCAAAATTGCTTGTACTTTCTTCCATTGTTTTCGTTGGAATTGAATTTAGAGTCGGATTATCAATAGTTTCTATGAAAAATTGAAGTTCAGGGTATAAAGTTGAAAGAATTTGTCTGAACGTTATGGATAAATCTCTATTTAATAATTCTTGTAATTTAGCCGAACGCTCTATAAGTACCCCCATAAACCAAGGTTCAAATTCAGTAGTTGGAGACTGTTCTTTTAATCCTTTTAACCATTGCAAAGAGAGCAGCGGCATATAGATACTTAAAATAGATTTACGAAGTTTACAGGGTAAAAAAGTGGGTCGTGCGAGTAAGGGAGCCCACTTCTCACTATATGTTGCTAATGTATGGGAACCGGTTGTGTGGTTAAGCTTAAAAATACCTCTATTTCTATTTGGACCCAATACAAGTCCAATGGATCCAGGATCTTGCAAAATATTATCAGAGTAGGAAAGGCTACTTGCAGAGGGAAGAAGTAAAAGATCACCAATTGCGGCAACAATCATTTCCCATTTTGGATTGATTTCACTTCCAAATAATAACTGTCGCAAAAGAAAACCGGGAGCATGCCTTTGTCGTTGACTAGGCGTCAAGGCACGCTCAATTATTTGTGCACCCACACGCGATGTACAAGTTTTCTGAGTCTCAAATTTAACTAATTGTTCTCGCTCTAAAGCTCTTTTTTCATCTGCCGGCGTTAGTCCACGCATCCTAAAAAAGTAGAGTACGTTCGTCGGTGGCGCGACAAATACACTTCTGACGTCAAATAATAAGCTACTCCAACTTACGTGAAGTTTTAAAGGTCTTGGTACCTCAGCAACAAGATTTTGAGAAGGGATTAGGAGTGGAGAAGCCATATTGAGAAATGGATTGATTACGGCCAATGCTAAATTGGGATAGACTAAAGATAATTCAGTACATTCAGCTAAATCTCGGACCATATCTGCTAGCAAATGATCGGGTAAAGCAACAGCCACATTGCTTGCAACATTACTCGAACTTGAGCTCGCCGCTCCTGCAGATCCTCCTAAAACCGGCACCGTTTCATAGGCTTTCAGAGCTATTCTAATATCAAATGCACCTCTTTCCCGAGCTATATTATAATAATTAATAAAAAACTGAAACACACTTCCAGGAATTTTTTTAAAATCTGAAAGGGGCTTAACGTTATCAAAAAAATTTTCTAAGGGATGTTTCTTAAAATCAGTACTGGCAATATTATTAATAAAATCAATTTCAGCAATAACGTTACCATGCTCCCTCATTTTTTCTTCAATTTCCTTAAGAGCGTTTGAATTTCGCCCTGCAAGGGCTGCTATTTCTGAAGTTTCTTTTTGATTAGCTTCTGCTTGTCGCAAAGTCTCAATTGTCCGATTATTTCCCTCAACAATTTTTCTTAAATCAGTTATTTCAGTCCATAAAACACTTCTTCTCTTAGATTTTTCTGGTTTCTTTTTTGTTAAATCTTTTCTTTGTGCGATATATTTTATTGCGTGGGCCTTAAATAGATCAGCATACCCTCTATAAGATTCTACATCCTCTAAATTCATATCATTTGGTTGCGGATCAGTTGATCCCTTAATTCTAGCTTCAAGAGTGGAAAGTATTATGGGAACAATTGTTTCAAAAAACATTGGAACAATGTCTGTATCTTTTTGTGTTTTCTTCAAATGCTGCTCGTGAAATTCAAATTCAGAAGGCCACACGCTCTTTAGTACAGCTGTATAAGTAATGTCTTCTGGGGCTAAAGCTGATCGAAGGGCATAAAAATTATTAATTATCATTTGAATGGCTTGTTTGCGTCCACCAATCAGGAGACCGAGGGCGCGGGCTTCGTTAAGTTCTTTTTTGGGTTGTTCTCCATTAACAGTAGGATTGAGATTATTTTGTTCTATAAGGGTATCATAATATCCTTGAAGCGTTGTAAGTTCTGATAGGACACCTGCTAAAACAAGATATATGTCACTAGACACAAAAATTTCTTTAATCTGTGGGGGTATAAGAGTGTTCCTAAAAGGAAGAAGATATAAAATATTGCTGGGATGTTGAGCGGGTTGACCATTTTCCTCAGTCAAGGAAGGAATTGGAAATAGGGGGTTGAATCCGACATTTTTTAACCGTCTTGATTTTCCATTTTGAACGAGCTCAAAGTTGTCGAGTGGCGTATGATTTCTGGTTAATAGGCTAAAAAGAAAATGCACCCCTAAGGATTTCTCATCAAGAAGTTCCGCAAGACTGACTTGACCTGTGGCCACGGTATTTAATACACCTCTTAAAGATTGTCCCGTTAGTTTTCGTTGTGCCGTCACGAAATACGTATTTTTTGCCATTTTCCAGTTTTTCGAATCGCTCAAAAAGTTGTCTGTAAAATTATTAGGCGTTAGGTTTTGGGTATTTAAGGGTCTTAAACAATCTACTTGACTGCAAGTGAAAAAAACAAGTGGTTCTGTGGGTATCCCGAGCAGACTTTCAAGCCAATAGCGGGTGAAGTGTTCCCCAATATGGGAAAGTGAGGAGGGAAGACTTCTTCTAAATACAAATTTCCCAAATTCGGTTTCTACGCCTTGTGAAGTTTCTCTATTTCCGTCAACCAAATCCGCACACAAAGTGCCTCTCACCGCTAAACTACATATTTTTCTGGCGAATGATTGTGTTAATCTCTCGCCCGTCTGGCCAGGTATTGTCAATACAGCTGTTGGGTTAGCGTCATCTTGGCTTCCTACCATGTATACTTTTTTAGAAGCTGCGTAAAATGCTAAAGCTTTTTTTAAGTTGCTTATTATAAAAGGTACATTTAACCACGGAGAAATTTCTTTACGAAATCTTTCCCTGTTTTCGTCCCACTGCGGAGGGGGGGCAAATTCTCTAGCCAGGTCATTTGCCAAACTTTCTTTAAGATTAGGTGTTTCTTGAGTAACAGCTGGCTTTGGTGAGGTTAGTAATTTTTGCAAAGGTTTGGGTAGGTATGAATTTGATGCTGAAGAGGGAAGAATAGGCTCGGCCGATTGTAGGGGCATTTCAATAGTAAATTCTTCATCTACATTTACGTGCTTAAGAAAATCAGCTATCGGGTTGTGCGTATCATTTGTGAAAGATTCTGAAGCAATAATCTCATAGTCTGGTATATCAGCAATAGGCAACGTTCTTTGAAGTATTGCCCACAATATCGCGGCTTTCTGATCATAAAATATATATAAGGAATCTACTATTTCTTTTAAAATAATTTGTAGTTTTTTGCGAGCGGCCAAATCCGTTTTAGAGGGGGTATCAATTTTAATATTATTATAAACTTTTAATGCTTTCTCAGTTTCTTGGCGAAAATTTTTAATGTGGCGATACAGTGTTTTAAGATCACTTCCCTTTAATTTGCCGTTCCGAATCTTAATAGATAATTCCCGGGCGAGATCTTCGTGTTTTTGCCAGACCGTTTGCTTTAAGGCAAGATTTAGGGTTTCCGTGCAAGTGGTGATTGTCTCAGCAAACGCGATAAATTGCGAAAGATTATCGATGACACCATCTAAATTTTTTAGATTTTCCATAGGGTCAGAAGTAGAAGATGTCGACATCGAGCGTGAAGCAATCAGAGATAAATGTTGTTCACTCGTAACTAGAATTTCTGGTTGACTAAAGGTTTTTAATAAGACATCTAGCTCATTACGAAATGAAGATGGTAGTGAAAGTCGAGAACATTGTGCTGCAATTTTTCCTTTCGTCGAATTTAGAACGTCATCTTGAGTAAAAAGCTCAGCTTTAACGTCACTTTCAAGTGTGGCTAAACGCTCTTTTCCGCTTGCTAAACGTTCCTGGTATTTTTGGAGAGTAATATCTTCCGCGAGTGAGAGCGAAGGAGTAAGAAAAAACAGTAAAAACGGGAAATATTTCATTTACATCAAAATCCAGATTTGGCCAGGTCACCAGTAAAATTAATATAAAATTTATCTTATACCTTTTACAAGTTTTAGGTAAACAACAAATTTGAGCCTGCTTCGTTTAAGAAAATGTTTAGTGGCAGTATCTGAAGCATATCAATTCCTGGGTTTTTAAAGCAGGGTGGCAAAATGTCCGTATCTTTTGGGGACATATTTCGAGCGTTGGTGACAAAGATATTCAGTTCTGTGAAGTTCTGAAACATTATGGTTTTGAAGAATATCTGCTATTGACAGAAAATTGAGACCTTTATATCTTTAGGATAAATTATTTAAAATAATAGATAAAGGTAAAGTATCTCATGAACAAATTATTTAAGTATTTTCTTTTATTTACTGCAGTTTTATTGTCTTTAGCAGAATCAAAAGCTGCGGATAGTTCAGATGAATCTCATGCGCCTCAGGCGCCAATAACATGGAATCATGTAAGACGAACTTCTCAAGGCCTTCCACAAGCTTCCTCTTCCAGCGATGCGATTATACAACTTGTAGATCCTGATGATGTAGATTTAACTGCTTCACGGCAAAAAGACCACCCTATGGTCTCAGCTGCATCAAGCTCATCCTCCAGAGCCGTTGCAAGTTCATCCCAATCTCACCCATCAAATGTATCGGCATTCGGAGGGCAGATGAGTATGAGCAATTCTCAGCCACAGCTCACTCAAGAGCAAGCATCTTCTCCAACGGCTGCCTCACAAGAATTCCAGCCGCATTCTCTGTCAACTGATGCAAGATTTGACCATATGGTGCGTTCCGCATCTTTATCTTCATTAAGAGGTGATGAGTCCCACATTTATTACAGGGCACCAGAAGTAGTGCCTCTTCCAAGATCTCTCACGCGCGTTTATGAAGATCATGCTTTGTCGGATGAATCCATCGTTGATCCCCGTCACAAGCCATATGGGAGAGATTATTCAAAACCGGGTAAAAGTGTTGTAAATCCAATTCTTTGGCAGTGGCTTACAGATACGCAAACTTTTTGGGGAAAATTTAATGAGGCTCATAGAGAATTAAAAGCAGCTCAAAGAAAATTCGAAGCAAAGGAACAAGAAAGTGATAAACTTTCAATATTTCCCGAAAAAGTTGATTTAAGTGCCAGTTCAAGCTCCCTTTTGGGTAAGTGGAATATGACGGCAGATGAAAAAGTAGCGGCTAGTTATCAACGTGCTAGGGCTAGAAAGGAGGAAGCTGAAAATGCCTATAAGATTTTAGCCAACGAGGCTCAACGTCGTCACCCAAGCTTATCTCTTGATGATATAATTAACAAATTAGCTTGTGGAACATTAGCAACAGCGGATGCCAGCATTCTTCATCGAAAAGAATCCTCTCCTCTAGCTCGTGCAAAACCAGCTTTTAAAGCTTTTGTGATAGACCCCTTTGATTTGAAAATTAGTTTGGGGAGTTTGATCAACCGATTGGATCGTATTGAACGGGAAAATGAAGCTTTAATCTTTTTAAATAGGATTTACAAACAAGAAATATTGGCTCGAGTCGGTGGTTGGAGAATAGCTGCTTGGAAAGAATGGCTAAATTTAAATAAGGAAGAAGGACCACTACATGCAGTAATAGATAATTTGTCAAAAAAATTTCCTTTTAGATCCCTGACAAGATGGAATAGGGATCTTTCTACGAACAAGGGGGTCGTTATGGCGGCTCTTCATAGAGACGAAAGAGGAACACATGTGTGGAAACGTTGGCTGCAACATGTTCGAAAATATGTAAATCCTTTTGAGCGGAATTTTCAATCATCGTCTTCTGCAATGCAAAAGTTAGATGAGCAGTATAGAAACCTACCCAAAAACTTCACGCCTGGTGGGGAACCGATCCTTGGTGAGAGCGTTGATCGA
Source organism: Alphaproteobacteria bacterium (assembly GCA_016870095.1). Taxonomy (NCBI): domain Bacteria; kingdom Pseudomonadati; phylum Pseudomonadota; class Alphaproteobacteria; species Alphaproteobacteria bacterium. Next base: position 28,935 of record VGCI01000001.1, read on the forward strand.
GGAAATTTTTCCCAAAAAGTTTACGATGGTTTAGATATTACAGATGCGGATTGGGGAGATTGTGAGGATGCGGATCTCAGGCAATCTAATGATCCAAATCTCGAGGCTCAACGTTTGGTGCGGCAGAGAATGTATACAAACAAGAAAGGAGATGTTGTTCCCTTTTATCCGATGAAAGACAATGATAAAGCTGGGGACGCTACGCGCGACGATTACAGAAAACTTATTGAATCGATTCGTGATGTTAGAGATGAGGTCAATGCTGAAACAGGTCTTGTAGATAATTCCTTAGCAGACAAGTGGACGGCAATGCCTAAAAAATATAACCCAATGGTTAGAAGTTTTAGATCTTTTAAATCTGTAGAGTTTCACAGAACTGTATATAAAGATGTTCTGAGACAATTACATCTAAAGTCGAAGCCAGTTATGATTGGATATGGTGATGGTTTAACAAAACCCAATGAACCTCAACCAACGGATGACCCCATAATTCACCCATATAATTATACTCAGATCAAAGATTATAATGGTTTATGTACAAAGATGGAGTTTCTTCTGGAGTCGAATCGAAATCTTTGGCGACAAATCACATCCAGTCAAGGATCATGGACTTACATTCCTGCTGCTTGGGAATTTGTTGTCTTCACTAAACCGGAAAAACCGAAGACAAATATGATTAAGTTCGGTGTGGCAGATCCACAATTAGAGACTTTTGATTTAAGAAAGAGTGATTTAACAGATGAAGAATTACTTGTAAAATGGCCAACCACAGAAGGATTAAAAGGAATTTTTCATTGGTGTAAGACGTTGGATCTAGGTCACAATAAACTTAGCAATCCTAGCTCAGCAATTGATTTTACAAATCTTACAACGCTATATGCGAACCATAATAATTTGGGAGGATTATTTTTTCTTGAAAAGAGCTGGGGGCGGTTGGAAAGGCTCTCTGTTGCCCATAATCGGATAGTACATTTTCCTCCACTCACTGGCGTTAATACGCATTTCTTACAATATTTAGACATTTCTAATAACAGACTGAATGAAGTAGCACCCTTAGGCAATATGGTTCAACTCTTTGAACTCATTATTTCTGGAAATCCAGTTGCTACTCTCAAAGGGTTAGGGGGCTTAAAAAATCTTCAAGTCTTAAAAGCTGCTAATTGTGAACTTGTTGGGAATTGGGATGTTGTTATACCTTCCCTATCTGAGCTCACAACACTTGATTTGTGTGAAAATCCGAGTTTGATTATGTTGCCCTATCTAGATGAAAAAAATCAGGATGATAATGTGGATTCACAAAATTATGAAGAAGAGGTGCAAAGACTAATTCCTGATGTTATTGAGGCGAATGATACTAAATTTAATAATGCTTTCCCTCAATTGACGAACTTGAAAATTCGAAATCTGATTCTACAGACCAGAAAAAAGACAGTTCAAGAAAATGAACGTCCCATAACTTTAAGTGACTTAATCAGAGGACGCATTATCCTTAAGCAGCAAAAAGAAAATCGTGAATAAAGTGTGGAAATTATTTTGGAAGGAAGGAATTTATATTTAAATTCCTTCTCTTCGTGATGAAAGACCTATTTATTGATTCCCAACTTTTGAGTAATTTTTTTCAAAACGTTTGGTTTATTTTTTTTAGCATTATACGCCAGAATATCAGAATTTTGTTTGGACAGTTCTGCATTCATGCTGGATGTGTATTTTTCACAATTTTTTCGACTATTCAAGTCAATATCTCCAAAAATTTCTTCAAATAATTTTACAGGATCATTATTCTTACCCGGAAAATTCTGTGGATTTTTAGCTCTTCCAACAATGTTTTGAACCCTTGCTTTCAGGTCTTCAAGAGATTTATGTATTTGTTCTATATTGAGTTTATAATCCTGAGCTGTCTTGTAAGTATTATTCTTTTTTTCTTTAACAAATATCACGTTATAACTATAATTTTTTGTTTTAGCTTTAGGATTGTTGTGATCAGTTTTTGAGATAACAATGACTTTATTAACTACAGTTCCAGGTTTTGCATTCTTTACAATTGATTGTAATTCTAAGGGAATTTTTGATAGCTTCATATCTTGAAATTGATTTGGAAATTCATTTGCGTTAAAATCTTTTACGAATTTCAAGTAATCTTCGGCCTCAGCTTTAGTGTCAAAACTATCAATACTAATACTGTATTCATCATTTTCAGGAGTACCGTATCCTACCGGTTTTGGAGGGATTTTATCTAGCCATTGAGTTTGAGTTTCTTGTATCAGCCTTTGGCAATCGGACTTCTTAGCAAGGAGAAGCCAATTGCTAATTTTTTCTAAAAATAAAGCATCAGATGAAATTTGAGAATCTGATGATGAAAGGGGGAGAGGTTGTGACCCTAAATTTATTGTTGCTCCCCCAGAATTTCTGGAATTCGGAACAGGTGGGAGTGGTCTCTTTGATGTTGAAGGCGTGTTGGGTTGGAATGAAGAAGCGGGCAGGCTCCCTTGATTTGAATTGTTGGGTAATGCTGGGGTTGATTTTAAAGTCCCGCCACACAAGGAGTCTTTAAGTATAGAACCACAATCTGCTGTACACTGGTTTTTCTTGAAACTGCCTTTGCAAGCATCAACCGTCGCACAAAGTATTGAGCATTTTTCAGCGGGAATGGTTGCTTGTGTGCCTGATGTTAAACTCATGAGGCCAGCCATAAGCAAAAATATATTTCTTTTCATCATTTTTTACTCCCTAAAATAGAAAATTCTATTTCTTAGAATAAATGAAAATATTTAAGAATTATTTAAGGGGCAAAGAATAGTTAACGAAACGGGGGCTCATCAAATCCGCGCAATTTGCGTGAATGAAGTTGATCAACCCCTTGCTCGCGCAACAAACGCACCGTTTCGAGACCAATTTTTAGATGTTGATTCACCCGTTCGTTATAAAAATTGTTGGCCATGCCCCGTAGTTTAATTTCCCCATGAATGGGTTTGTCGGAAACACACAACAAAGTTCCATAAGGTACGCGGAAGCGGTAGCCATTGGCAGCAACAGTAGCGGATTCCATATCGAGGGCAACTGCTCGACTTTGTCGGAATCGTTCATAAAGAGAATCAGATCGCAATTCCCAGTTTCGATTATCAGTTGAGACAACCGTTCCGGTGCGCATCCCAGTTTTAAGATCTTTTCGATCCAAGGCTATATTTTCGACAGCTTGTTGTAAAGCTACTTGAACTTCAGCTATAGGGGGAACAGGAATCCAGGTGGGTAAGTCCTGATTCAAAACATTATCTTCCCGCACATATCCGTGAGCTAAGACATAATCACCCAAAGCTTGAGTGGAGCGTAGCCCTGCGCAATGTCCCAACATCAGCCAACAATGAGGGCGTAAAACCGCCAAATGGTCTGTTATGGTTTTGGCATTTGTGGGCCCAACACCAATATTTATAAACGTGATGCCCATGCCATCTTTCCGTTTTAAGTGGTACCCCGGCATTTGTGGCAGATTTTTGGGAATGGTGACATCGAAATTGCCCTTTTGATAAATGGTATTCCCGGGGATAACAAGAGCTTCATATTCCGAAGAATTTTTAAGTTGCTCAATCCCAAATGCCACAAACTCATCCAAATAGCGTTGATAGTTGGTTAACAGGACAAATCCCTGAAAATGATTCGGAGACGTTCCCGTGTAATGATGGAGACGATGGAGCGAATAATCGGCTCGCTCCCCACTAAACATGGAGATGGGTTTAATACCCGATGCTCCCGGACGGAAAGTGCAGTTGGCAATATTATCGTTAACCCGAGTTAAGTCTGGCAAAGCAAATCCATTTTGCAATTGCCATAATTGCCCCATATCTAAGGTACGCGGGTCTAATTGAGCCGGGGTGTGATCCATAGCAAAGGGTAGGGGAATTGGCCAGTTGCTCGATCCTACATAAACGGGAACTTTATGACGTTCAATAAGGAGGCGAATTTGTTCGAGATAATACTCTTTAAAAATATCCAGACGCGTAACTGTGCCCCCGTAAACACCGGCTTCAACAACAACACCATAAGAAAGTCGAGCATCTAAATTAAGATCTTTGGAAAGGACTTGAATACCAACATAAGGGTATGTCGCTTCGGCTAACAGAGACTCTGGAACTTCTTCACCTTCCAAAAGTCGCTGAAAAGCATCTCGTATGAGCATACTATTCTTGTTATAAATGGCTTCAATGGCATTAACGGCTTCAGATGCATCCATATATCCTACAACGTCTTTTACGTCAGGAAATAAATTCTTCGTTAGGTCACTCATATTTTCGTTCACAGATATTTTCACCTATGGGTTGGATAATCAAGACTACTCTTTGACCTTAGCATATCCTAATAATCATTATATTAAAACTTTCCTAATTTTACCCTACAATCGCTGCAATTATAACGGGCTAACTTTCCAGGCCTAGCAGGTTACGAGCGAAATCACGACTCGTAAAGGCACGAAGATCATCGGCGGATTCTCCGACTCCAATGGCATGGATAGGAAGCCCAAATTTTTCAGCTAGCGAAACAACAACCCCTCCACGCGCAGTGCCGTCGAGTTTTGTGATGATTAGACCCGTTAAGCCAATAATTTCTTTGAAATTTTGGACTTGGCTGTGAGCATTTTGTCCCGTGGTTCCATCTAAAATTAATAAGGTGCTATGCGGGGCGGATTCATCAATTTTTCCTAAGACACGTTGAATTTTTTTCAATTCATCCATCAAATGGGCTTTATTTTGAAGGCGTCCCGCTGTGTCAATGAGGAGCACATCGGTATCGGCTTCTTGTGCCTTAACCAGCGCCTCATAAGCCAGGCCGGCTGCATCTGCGCCCGGGGCTCCCGAAACAACGGGGACATCTATTCTTTGGCCCCAAATTTGTAGTTGTTCAACAGCTGCAGCTCGAAACGTATCTCCGGCAGCCATCATTACAGAAAGTCCTTGGTCTTTCCACTGCTTCGCCAATTTTCCTATTGTTGTTGTTTTTCCGCTGCCATTCACACCGACAACCAAAATAACATGAGGTTTTAATCTGTCATTTAAAAGAAGGGGTTGAGCCATGGGTGTTAAAATAAGCTCTATGGCGTTGGCCAAAAAATCTTTAATCTCGTCCAAACTGATATCTTGATTGAGGCGTTGTTTCCCAAGATCTGTTGTTAATCGAGAGGCCGTTTCAACACCCAAATCACTTGTGATAAGCAGTTCTTCTAACTCGTCAAGGGTGGGTTGATCGAGCTTCCGAGCCACAAAAATTGTCTTAAGGCCATCACCTAAGCGATCAGATGAGCGTTTAAGTCCCTTTTTCAGACGTGACCACCAACCGCTTTTTTCTTCATCAATAGTCTCTACCGATTCGGTCATTCGATTATTTTTCCTTTTAAGCCTTCTGAGGTGGCCTCGACAACATGCGCTTTTATAACCGATCCTATGGCATATTCTATAGGGCTTTCAAGTTCTATAGGAGCAAAGTGATCTGTTTTCCCTCGGATTCGCATGCCATATTCTTTCTTCTCTGACGTTTCAACCAACAGCTGGGTATCTTGGTTAACGCAAGATTTGTAAAAATGATAAAGAGCTTCTTTGCCTTTTTCTCGCAACAGTGCTGCTCGCTTTTTAATGATAGGGCCGGGAACGGCGGGCATGCGACTCGCGGGTGTGCCGGGACGTGAAGAGTAAGGAAAGACATGCAGATAGGTTAAACCACAATCAACAATACTACGTAATGTGTTATCAAACATCTCCTCTGTTTCAGTCGGAAAGCCAGCAATGAGATCAGCACCAAATACCACATCAGGTCGTAAGGAGCGTGCTTTTTCACAAAAAGCAATCGCATCGGCGCGCAAATGGCGGCGTTTCATGCGTTTCAATATCATATCATCTCCCGCTTGCAAACTCATGTGTAGATGGGGTAACAAGCGAGGTTCTTGTGCAATTAATTGCCAAAGTTCATCATCTATTTCAACAGGGTCTAGAGAAGAAAGACGTAAACGATTTAATTCAGGAACGAGTGCCAAGAGTCTTCGAATCATTTGGCCTAAGGTTGGGGAACCCGGTAAATCAGCCCCATAAGCCGTTATGTCCACTCCGGTCATTACAATTTCTTGGTATCCAGATTGAATCAACGTTTTGACTTGAGCCACAATTTCCCCAATCGCTACGCTGCGTGAATTACCACGGCCGTAAGGAATTGTGCAAAAAGTACAGCGATGATCGCAGCCATTTTGAACTTGGACGAAGGCACGAGCTTTTCCCTCAAAACCGGCAACGAGATGTCCCGCAGTTTCTCGTACAGCCATAATGTCATTGACCAAAACACGGTCATGGTCAGTTGTTTTTAGATAACTTGAAAGTTTCATTTTTTCATCATTACCAATGACGCGACTGACTTCGGGCATATTTGCATAGCTTGATGGATTTATCTGTGATGCACATCCAGTTATAATAATTTCTGTGTCTGGATGTTCCCGGCGCAAACGGCGAATGGTTTGTTTGGCTTGACGTTCTGCTTCAGCTGTTACAGCACACGTATTAATAATAATTGACTGACTGAGGCCTGCCTGCCGTCCTAAATCTTTCATGACTTCAGATTCGTAAGTATTTAAACGGCAACCGAATGTAATAACAACTGGCCCCTCATCTGTTGTTAGAGGTAAATTTGACTGAATTTGAGACGAATGAGTCATAGGTAAATTAATTTCTAAATTAAAACAATAAAGTATAGGGCTAAGCATTCACAGATTTTGTTTATACGATACTTAAATCACATTCAGCGTTAAAAGGCAACGAAAAGCGGGAAATGCTATGGAAATATAAGGAATAACGGTTCCTTTTATTAATCTTCTTCCATTTCCTTTTCGATGGATTCGAGTTGATCGCTTAATGCCTTATTTTGTTTCATTAAGGACTTTAAGATCATGGTGATTTGTTTTGTGTCACGATTTTGTGAGTATTGAATGCTAAAGGCCATGAGGAATGTTACAATTGTTGTGCCTGTATTGATGACTAGCTGCCACGTATTTGAATAATCGTAATATGGGCCCGTTATGGCCCAAGCAATGACCACAATCAAAGAAACTGAAAAGGCGCTGAGAGAGCCACCTAATTTAGATAGTTTGATAATTTTGGAGCGTATGTACCGTTTTAAGGCTTTTAATTGTGACCATGTCGCTTGGGTGATGGTTGCAAAAGCTTGTTTGATTTTCATGACGAACACCCTCCCCGGGTTATTTGTAATTCCCGGATACACCTTCATACAATGATGTACCTACTAACAAAGAGTAGGGGAATCTCGTTAATGATTTCTTAAAATATCCGTGCTGTTTTGAGAATAAATATTTAAATAATTCCTTTAAATATATCCCTAATTTTTTGCGTAAAACCTTGTTTTATATGGTGACTTTATCTGGCTATGCCGGGAAAAATCTTCCCCCCACCAATTAGGGCCCCCAAAAGATCCCCGGCTTTAAGATTACCTTTTCCCAAATTATCTATTACACCTTTAAAAACATTTTCTATCATATATTTTTCTAACATTCCCGTATCCAATTTTCGCGACGGATGATCAATCGAGCCGCTTAATTGCATCTGAAAGGGGGGAATTTTTGGATGATCCGTTAAACGGAATTGCGCCTGGATATTTAACAGATATTTGGGAAGGTCAATTTGACCCGCAGCTTGTCCGTGTCCGCCTTGAGCAACTAAATTCATATTCTGGATTGTTCCAATTCCCTCTTTAAAAACGATATCACCTTTAAAGCTGGAGAAGGGAGTTTGACCTTTTCCCATCGACGTTGTTAAAAGCCCCAAAAGTGAAGCTGGATTTTGAAGAGAACCTAAACGTTGGCTGAGGGTATGCAAATCAAAACCATTGATAACCCCATCTTTTGCCGAAAGAGTTACTGGGCCGCTCAAATTGTGAACCATGGCATAGAGGCTATCTCCATGGGTGGTGAAATCACTCGAAAAGAACATTTTTCCACCGACCAGTTTAACACTTGTCCCTTGTGCAGGGAGATGTTTCAAGTTTGCATCTTTTAAGACAATTTGGAGGCCTAGAGAGTTGGTCGATGTTACATGACCATTACCCACAAACGATCCATCAAATACAGTGCCGGTAAGGGACGTAAGGTCTAAGCGACCATTCTGGAGTGTTGCCAACAATTTTGGGTTCATTATGACCCAATCGCCTTGGTTTAGTTTGGCGGCGTTAATCTCAAACTGTCCATCAAATTTGTTCAAAATACTTAAATCGATAGGGTCATGAGACCAAAGGGATTTTTCTGCTTGTTTTTTGGTTGAGGTGAGAAATATTTTTGCTTCTGGGAATGTTAAATTTTGTCGCATCCGAGACGCAACTAAAGTGCTCATGTTAATGGTATTAAGTAGGAGAGCTGCTTTAATTTTTGGCTTAGTGCCTTCGTGATTCACATCCACATTTCCCGAAAAATTGAAGTGAGGACCTAATTGCCCTTGAAGATGGCTCAAATGAAGGGATTTAGCATTCCACGTTATATTGCCTTTCAACTTGCTGATCCCCAGAGGTTGGGGGGCTTTAGCACCCATAATTTTAAAAATATTTTCAATCTTAGGTGTTTGCAAATCCACGACGAGAAAAGGCTCTTTTTTTCGAGTATCCCAAGCTAGACTTCCCAGAAGTTTTGCATTCTGAATTGAGAGATTGGCGTCGCTTAATTGTATTATTTCTCCCACAGTAAAGTGAGTGGAAACAGTTACAGGGCCCAAAATCTCGATGGGTAGAGCTTCAGTGTCAATAGCTAACCAGGCTAATAGCTCATTCATTTTGCCAGCATTTGCTTTTAAAGTGCCTGATAGTCCTTTAGCAGCGGGGATTAGGGTAAACGCACAATCCCCTTGACCTGGTAGTTCTTTTAACATGCCTTGAATTTGCAATGCCTCTTTAAAGCTGACTTTAATATTTCCCGTGGGGTGGGCAGAACCTATGTTAAATTTTGCTTGATGGAGATCAATGCCTTGATCATTTATTGTGATAGAACCCTCAACTTTTAGGGGGCCAGACGTTAAGGGAGAAGCTGTCTTAGGATTGCTCTCAGTATTCAACGACTTGAGATCTGCGAAAGCTTTTATATTTCCTTTAAAGTCCCGCGTAGAAAGGGATGTTGTGCCCTCAAGATTCAGTGTGGAATCTCCGGCTTGAATTTTTAAGTTAACATCCTGCGCTTGCCCAAGGATGCCAAATCTTCCTTCCATTTTGACAGATTGACCAAAGGTGCTTAAATCGCCTTTTAGGGTATAGGGACCTTGCAAGGTGTCCAACTTGCCTGTCACATTAATATTATGAATTTGGGTGTCTTTGCCTTTATCTCGGAAAGTAATATGTCCCTTATGAATAAAAACTTTATCGAGGCTCACTTCAAAGTGAGGAGATGAAGATGTAGAGTCGGGAAGATTAAACATCCAATTTTCTTGGCCATTGGCCAATTTCTCAAGAAAAATTTCTGGTTGATCTAGTTCAATGGTTTTAATTTTTATTTGTTTTTTTAATAAAGGGAATAGGTCGATGGCAACACGTAAGTTTTGGACGTGAATTAACTCTTTGGGGCTTCCTCCGGAAATGTTATCAATACCTATTTGTCCTATTGAGAGCTGTGGTGTTGGCAGAATGCGAAGAGAAATTTCACCTTTTATCGTAACTTCTCTTCCTAATGACTCTTTGGCTTTGGCAATAATTTCAGGTTTGTAATCATTAAAATCTAAAAAAAGAGGAACAATAAGAGCTAATCCCAAAATGATACCAAAAAGCCCTAGAATGCCGAAAGCCATACGTCGCATGGATTTTTCTCCTTATTTTTTAATGATTTGTTATGCTTAACAAATATTCAGTCATTTTTCTTAATAGAGATAAGTGATTGTCAGAGTCTGTGTTGAATATCATCTAATTTAAGTAATTAAACAATATAAATTATGAATGGATAGGCATGCCCTTGGAAAGATTCCGATTCAAGATGTGGGGGGTAAGTGAAGAAACTTATAGCTTAAGGATAATAAGGAAAATTGGTGTCAAAATTTTGACACCAATTTCTTTAGTTTTTGGGGGTAAATATTTTTAATCACCCTCAGCATCACGAAGTTTTTGTTCATTCTTTTCATTTGTAAATGTTTTGTTTTGAAACGCCATACCTCTAACGTTGGCGTTGGAAGGAGATGTTTTCGAATTTGCTCCGTCTGCTGGAGATGGAGTTGGTGCTGCAGGTGGTTTGCGCGTAGGTGGTTTAGATCCCGGTTTCTCCGTCACCGTTTCCGGCAAAGCTGATGGTGCCGCTAATGGGGGTTGATTTGCTCTCGTTGCAGGAGGTACAGGTCGACCTGCGGGAGATACAACTTGTGGTGTAACGGGTCTAGTGGATGGGGGCGTAGGGTTTTGATGAGTATTTTCTTTATGAATTTTGACTGACTGAATTTCTGGACTAGACGTTATATCGACGCCTTGAACTGTTTTGGGACCTGTAGTTGGTTTAACTATTGAAATTTCTGACGGGAAAGTTACCTCAAATGCGATATCTCTCTTATTGCCAGCCAATGAATCTATTTTATAGAGGCAAAGACCTTTGTTAGAATTATTGATGTCAGCGGGATTTTTTGCTAACACACCTTCGTAGGTTTTGCTTGGGTCTTTGGAAAAAAAAGCTTTAACGGAATCAGATTCTCCACAAGTACCAAGCTTATTCACAAGAGTTGTTCCCTCTACAGTGACTTGCCCCGCTTGAATTTTTAATCCAGGAATTTTGGATAGAGCTTTCCATCGACAAAGTTGCTTCAGTTCCGTTTTATTCAGTACGGGACAAGTTCTTGGATCTGCCATCGTTGATTCAATAATCAAAAGGCTACTGAAAGCTGTTAAATAGGGGGCTAATTTTAAAGATAATTTCATTTGAACTCTCCTTCAAAAAATATGCTTCTATTTTTAGTTTAATTTGAGATGGTTAAATCTTCGTTAAGAATCTAGAACATGGTAAGAATTATTATTTTTCAAGAAAGTCATTTCTTTATTCAAGAACCCTATGTTCTGTTTTTCCACAATATGGTAAAAAGATTAGGAGGGATCAATGTGCTTTCTCTCTGATAATTTTAAGATATTATTTTAAGGGATATTCCTGATGCTTCATTCTTTTATTCTTTACGCATTTTTAATCGTTGCTTCGCTCGGTTCTGCGCACGCGTCCCCATTTTATGAATGGCACCAACAAAATGCTAAAGAGTATGCACAATCTTTGCGAGATAATGCCTCTAAAACAAATAAGGGAAATGGAAAGGACGCAATTTTATCGCGCATTAAAGATGCTAAAGTTCAAAAAAAATGGGCAGTTGCCATTGCAGAACTTGAAACACTTATTGGTCAGAATTCTCAAGATATAAATTTATGGTTAGATCTCGCTCTTACGTCCTATCGGGTAGCGATTGAAAATCAGCAAGGATATTATGAGGCTGCCAATCGAGCTGAAAAGGCAGCAGCCTACGTATATTTCACATCTCAAGATAAAATTCAGCGAGCATTGGCGCTTCTTGTTTATGCGGCCATCTCAAGAAATGCTGAAACAGAAGAGAAATGTTTGATTGAGTTAGCAACCTTAACAGACATAAAATCCCTTCGACAAAATTTTCCCAATTTTGCCGATCTTATGCCATTTGTTTTTAAAGAGCATTCAGTAGATCGTGATAGCAATACCCCTCAAGTTTGCTTTACTTTTTCCCACCCCCTTGCTGAGGGTTTTAAACCTGCAGACTTTTTTGAAATTAGCCCTAAAATTGATGGGGCTTTTCATATTCGGAATACAAAAGTTTGTTTAAGTGGCATCCAATTTGGCGAAAATTATAAAGCTTTAGTAAAAGAAGGTATTCCTAGTCGTTTTGGAGAAAAAACAACTCAATCTTCCAAAGTTAATTTTCTTGTGGATGACAAATCATCCCGTCTGAATTTCCCGACTAAAACTTATATTTTACAAAAAAATGATAAGCTTCTTGTTCCCCTAACAGCCGTTAATGTCAAAAAAATTGATGTTAAAGTGGTAAGAGTTAATGACCATGCATTTGTTGAAGGATTTGCACGCCCTCATCGTCATCTACAAGATGAAGTTTCCTCATATTCCTGGACAGATATTACAAATCGTTACGGTGAACTATTGTATACGGGCACTATGGACATAGGGGGTGAGGCCAACAAAAATATTACCAAGCAAATTTCTTTAGACACGATTGTGAAAGATTTATTGCCAGGAGCTTATGGTATTTTTGTGAAAGATGCGGCGAGCAAAGAAGATTACAGTAGTTTGAGTGCAAGTCAGTGGGTTTTGGTCACAGATATAGGGTTAACAGCATTTAAAGGTACAACGGGTCTCGATGTGAATGTCCGATCCTTATCAACAGCCCTTCCTTCAAGTCAGATTTTGGTAAAACTTGTCTCTTACAATAACCAAATTTTAAGTTCGGAAAAAACAAATGGGGAAGGATTTGCACACTTTGATATGGCTCTTTTGCAAGGTAAAGGAGGAAATCGCCCTGCATTTATATATGCTTATGGAATTGAAGGAAATTTTGCTGCCCTGAAATTATCTGACCCTGCTTTTGATTTGAGCGATCGAGGGGTAGAAGGGAGAAAAGTTCCCGGGCGTTTGGATGCATTTCTCTATACAGAACGGGGTGTGTATCGTCCCGGTGAGACTGTTCGTATCAGTACGCTCCTTCGTAATGGGAATGCTACGGAAATTGGGGGAACTCCTCTCACATTTCGATTAATGCGACCTGATGAAGTCGTGGTGCAAACAGAAACACTAACAGGCAATGCTCACGGGTACTATGAGTTATCAATGCCGTTGTCAACTTCATCCAGAGCAGGACAATGGACAGTTCAAGTATTTGTAGACCCGAAAGCCGAACCCATTGGTCAAGTTCAATTTTCTGTAGAGGATTTTGTTCCTACACGATTACTTGTTACCCTAAAATCCTCAGATCCTTTAATGGTGCTTGGAAAAACCCTACCAATAGATGTTGAGGGGCGCTACCTCTTTGGGAGCGCGGCAGGAGGTTTAAGGGGAGATGCTTCTCTTGTGATTCGTCGCCATCCTAATCCTTTTCCTCAGTACACAGATTATCAATTCGGATTACTCAATGATAAGTATGTAACTTCAAGATTTGATGTTGACTTACCAACCTTAGATGCGAATGGGAAAGCAAAACTCAGTGTAACGGCTAGCCCGCAAATTGAGACATCAGTTCCTTTGCAAGCGATTATCCAAGCCGCTATTCGCGACGCAGGGGGAAGACCACAATTAGGGACAATCCGTCTTGATGTCCAAACCTATCCTTATATGATTGGCATTAAAGGCAATTTTAAAAATGGTGCCATCGATTTTCAAGACAAAGTCGCCAATATAGATATCATAACCGTTTCTCCGAAAGGGGCCCGTGTCAGTGCAGCAAATCTTCGCTATACGCTTTTCGCAGAAGAAACTTTTTACAATTGGTCTTTTGAGCAAGGAAGAAGTTGGGAATATAAACCGGTGCGAGAAGACAAACAAATTCAAGCTGGAGACTTATCGACGACAAGTGAAGAGGGGGCAAAAATCGCTTTGCCTATCGAAGGGTGGGGATATTATCGCTTAGAAGTCAAGGATCCCAAAACCGGTGCGGTGAGTAGTTTTCGCTTTACCAAGGGACATTTGTCTTCAAATTCCCAAAGTATGACCCCAGATAAATTGACGGTCATTCAAGATAAGCCAAATTATGGTATTGGAGAAACCATACGACTTCATATTGATTCCCCTTTTGATGGAGAAGCAATATTGGCTGTGGCAAATCAGTCTCTGTTAGAAACACGCAATATCAAAGTTTCAAAAGCAGGAACAGATGTAACTTTGAAAGCTTCTGAGACATGGGGCACTGGAGCTTATGTCTTGGTGTCTGCATTTCGTCCTTTAAAAAATAAGGAGAAAGATCTGCTTCAAAATGCGTTGACCCCAAAAAGAGCCGTTGGATTAAGTTGGGTGAGTTTGTCTCCAGAGCCTCGTACTTTAAAAGTTTCCCTGACACCGCCTGCTGCAGTGAAACCGCGTCAAAAACTAGATTTGCCCATTACGGTTTCAGGTAATATTGGCACAACGACATTCGTAACTGTTGCAGCCGTAGACGAGGGGATTCTCATGCTGACGGATTTCAAAACGCCAAAGCCGCAAGATTACTTTTTAGGGAAGCGAATGTTGGGTGTTGAAATGCGGGATCTATATGGTAAAATTCTCGATGCGATTCCCGGTGAAATGGGAGAATTGCGTTCTGGGGGAGATGAGGGAGCTCTGGCGCGCAATTTAGCGGCTTTATCAAAGCGTTCTTTCCGAATTATATCTCTTTTCCAAGGGCCCGTTTCTCTTGATGCCAAAGGTCACGCGGTTGTTCCTTTAAACATTCCAGACTTTAACGGCACATTGCGACTTATGGTGGTTGCTTTTAACCAAAATAACATTGGAAGTGGTGACGCCCAACTTCTTGTGAGAGATCCCATCGTTAGTGAGCCCGTGTTCCCCCGTTTCTTAAGTGTGGGTGACACATCTCAAATGAGTTTGTCGTTATTTAATCCGTCTCTTGGAAAAAAAACAGTCACGTTGGCCATTAAAGGAAGTGGATCTATTGAGCTGAAAGAACAAACGCAAACTGTTGCCCTTGAAAAAGACGGAGCCTGGCATACCCAGATTCCATTAAAAGGAAAAAGTATAGGTGATGGTTCCGTATCTTTTACAGTGTCTGGTGAGGGTTTTGAGTCTATTACAAGAACTTTTGAGATCACAGTACGCCCCTCAACGACGGCAACGTCGGTAAAAACAACACTGTTGCTTAAACCTGGTGAAACAAAGACGCTCGATATACCGGAAAAGCAGAATTTATTACCCAATACGGCATCGTTGACGCTAACAGCTTCTGATAATGTTCCATGGGATGTAATGGCTATCGTTAAAAAATTGACCACCTATCCTTATAATTGTGTTGAACAAACCATTAGCCGCGGATTTGCGCTTCTTTATAAAAAATCGATGGGTATTTTAATAGATGAAGAAACGACCAAAGATGTTGACAAAGATCTCTTTAAAGTTTTTGCCATTTTGGCTGAAAAACAAGGGATTGATGGAGCTTTCCCCTTATGGAGTGTCTATGAGCCGAATTCCGATGTTTGGTTAACGGCCTACGCATTCGACTTTATGCAACAAGCAAAAGCTCTTGGCGTAAAAGTGCCAGAGTATACATTTGAGAAAACAGGTGTTTATTTACGTAACTTTGTGAAATCTCAAAACTCTAATTCTTCCCCTCAAAAATTAGCTGAGGCAGCCTATGCACTTTCTCTTTTGGCGGGAGGGGAAATCATCGAAGATGGGGCTGTTCGCTATTTCTTTGATACTTATTATGACAAATTAACTTATCCTTTGAGTCGTGCACAATTAGGGCAAGCTCTTGTTAAAATTGGCGACTTAGGGCGATCAAAGCAGGCATTTGAGACTATGTTGGAGATCACAGAAAGTGATCCAACCCTTCTTCCTTACGGAACTCTCATTCGCAACAAAGCTGCCTTTATAAAGACCTTAATAGAAACCTTAAAAATGACGCCTATCTTGAAGGATTTAGGAAATGTCGCTGAATCACAAATTAAGATTTTGGCTCAACTTGTGGAGCCGTCTAATCAGCTGGCAACGCAAGAGCAAGCGTGGTTGTTAAGGGCATCTCATGCTTTAACATCTCAAGGTTTAGGGGGAGCAACAGAAAAAGTTATTCTTTCTCTTAATGATAAGGTTGTAGAAAATGGTAAACTGGTTACACAAATTCTCACAGAAAATATGTTTTCTAAGGGGCTGACTCTCTCTAACAAAGGTACTAAACCACTTTGGGTTAATTCTGTTTTGTTTGGGTTTCCAAAAGAGGCTTCAAAGGCATTTGAAAAAAATCTTAAAATCAAACGATCTTACCATATGTTAGGGGGTCAAGAAGTAACTCTTAATAATAAGATGACTCTTACCCAAGGGGATCAATTAATTGTTGTTCTAAAGGGGGAATTGCCGCAAAACACCTCTCCTCAAGCGATCAATTATATGTTAGCTGTGGATTGGCTACCGGCGGGATTTGAAATTGAGTCCAATCGACTTGGCACCTCGCCCATACCAGGGGAACAAGAGGGAAAATCTTCTCAAAAATATCCTTGGTCTGAGCTTACACAAACTCTAACAACAGAAGCTCGAGATGACCGCTTTATAGCGGCATTCAAATTAACAGATGGTGTCAGAACGTTTACCTTGGCTTATCGTATACGGGCAATTACACCCGGCATTTATCGATACGCCGGCCTTCAAGTTGAAGATATGTTTATTCCAACGATTGCGGCCAATACGGAAGCGGGAACAGTAGAGATTAAGGCCAAAGCTTAAGCGAAACTGGTTCAAGCTGTCTCAACTTTCTAATAATTTTGACGTTTGGGAAGACGTCAAAATTATTTTTTTCTTTAACCCGGCAATCATGTAAAGATTGATCATGACCATAAAGCGTTTTTTTGTTTTTTTGACAGTCCCAATCCTTTTGGTCTCTGCTATTTTTTTGAGTCTTCCCAAACTCAATGTTCCTAAATATTCTCCCGTACTCTTAGATCAATTTGATGAAATTCTTTGCGTTCAACTCTCAGCAGATGATAAATGGCGTCTGCCAATTGCTTTGGAACAGGTTCCACTTTCTTATTTGAAAATGCTTGTAGCTTATGAAGATAAACGTTTTTATAAGCATCCGGGTGTGGATCCAATTGCTTTAAGTCGCGCACTATGGCAATGGATGAAGAATGGGCAAATTATTTCCGGGGGATCAACCTTAACCATGCAAACGGTTCGCCTTTTAAATCCCCGTCCCCGCACAATATTTTATAAACTAGAAGAGATTCTCCAAGCTGTATGGCTAGAATTTCGATATTCGAAAAAAGAGATTCTTTCTCTCTATCTGACCTTGGCTCCTTATGGAGGCAATATAGAAGGTCTGAGAGCGGCAAGTCTTACCTACTTTCAACAAGAGCCCTTACAGTTAACGCCTGCAAAAATGGCGTTACTGGTTGTTATTCCTCAACTTCCATCAGCCCTGCGACCCCATATTTATCCCACTAAGGCTAAAAAGTTTAGAGATAAAGTTTTAAAACGTATGGAAGAAAAGGGTGTTTTGACTCTTGAGCAAGTTGAGGAGGCGGTTCGGGACCCCGTTCCCTCGATGAGAGTTCCTTTCCCCCAATATGCGCATCATGTTATGCAGAATTTGCGGCAAAAAAACCCGTCACAATCCGTTTATCGTACAACTCTGATTAAGAAAAAGCAGAAGGCGTTAGAGTCTCTCCTGCTTTCTGAGATTGCTTTCTTTGAACCTCATCAGACAGCGGCAGCCCTCATTATTGAAAACAAGACACGCCATGTCGTGGCATACGTAGGCTCTGCGGATTCTTTTAGTGAGGATAAAAACGGGTATGTGGATATGGTGCAAGCCATCCGGTCACCGGGGTCAGCTTTAAAACCCTTAATATATGCTCTGGCTTTTGATGAAAACTTTATTCATCCCGAAACACTCATTGAAGATGTATCTATGAATTTTAATGGCTACATGCCAACGAATTTTAAAGACGTATTCCATGGGGAAATCACAATAAGAGAAGCTCTCCAGCAGTCTTTAAACATTCCCGTTGTTCTTTTGCTGGATCGTCTGGGTCCGGGTCGATTTGTGAATTGGCTAACCCAATGTGGTATTACATTATCATTTTCTTCCAAGGATCGTATTCCTAGTTTGCCCATTGCGTTGGGGGGAGTAGGCATTCGACTCTATGATCTTGTTGCTTTGTATGCAGCCTTAGCAAATGGAGGGCAGTACATTGCCCCCACTATTGTGCCGCGTAAAGACATGCCGAAATCCTTTTCCCTTGTTCAACCGGCGAGCAGTTGGTACGTCACCCGCATTCTTGAAGATGCCCCGGCACCAAACGGTTTGGTAGATTGGTTTGTGACAGAAAAGACGCCGGTTGCTTTTAAAACAGGTACATCTTATGGTGCGCGAGATGCTTTGTGTATAGGGTATATTGGTGGTGAACAAGGATATACGGCCGGTGTCTGGACGGGGAGAGCGGATGGCAGTCCCAGCCCTAATCAATTGGGGCGGAAAACAGCGGCGCCCATTCTTTTAAAAATATTCAACACCATTCTGCAATCGAATACGGAAATTACCTCTGTTACGCCCCCATCAGGTGTTTTGTCCGTTAGGGGGCCTGAACTGCCGGAAGCTTTGCGATGGTTCCGTCATGTTCGAAGGGGACCTAATAATAAGATTTTGCAATCTACTGCATTTGCTAAAGATACAATGCCCTCCAGAGTGCAATTGCTTTCTCCTCAAACGGACACAGCTTATACGTTGCAAAAGAAAAGTAGCGATCTTTCGACATTCGTGCCCATTCCCATAACAATTATGGGTGGAAAATCACCGTTTCTCCTTTTGGTAAATGGAGAGCCCACACCTATAAATGAAGTCCCTCTTCCGGGGCGAAATACCCAGCAAATTGCTCTTTGGCATCCGACAAAAATTGGTTTTTTTGAATTAAGCGTTGTCGATGCCCTAGGGAATTCAGATACGGTGACGATTCAGATGAAGTAAACGCTTCTTAATTTGAGTTTTGTTTATTTTAGGGGAGGATCTAAATTTCTTGTGTTGCTTTTTCCAGCCACTGCGCATCGTTACCTTCCAAGTAGGGTAGAAGAGTGGTGCGTACGGTGGCGTGATATTCATTAAGCCAATCGCGTTCTTGGGCGGTGAGAAGGGCGATATCAACCAAATTGGTGTCAATGGGGGCTTGGGTTAATGTCTCAAAACCTAAAAGAGCTCGTTCGCCTTGGCTCGGAATGCCCTTTTCGACCACGATAACCAAGCTTTCAATGCGAATACCGTATTCGTTGGTTTTATAGTAGCCGGGTTCATTTGAAACAATCATCCCTGGTTTCAATGCAATAGAAGAGGGAGCTTTGCTAATGCGGTGGGGTCCCTCATGAACACTTAAAAAACTCCCCACACCGTGGCCTGTACCATGGTCATAATCTAATCCCGCCTGCCAAAGGGCATGTCTGGCGAGGGGGTCAAGCTGAGATCCTGTGGTGCCAACAGGAAAAAGAGAACTGGCAATGGCAATATGGCCTTTCAAAACACGTGTAAAGCGATCTTTTTGTTCAAGTGTTGGCGTGCCGATGGCGACAGTACGCGTTATATCTGTCGTGCCATTAAGATATTGCCCACCTGAATCAACCAAATAAATTGTGTTCAAATCAAATTGACGATTACTGTCAGGAGTGACTCGGTAATGGACAATAGCTCCATTTGGCCCCACACCAGAAATGGTGTCGAAGCTTGTACCTGTAAACAACGAATTTTGTTGGCGAAAGCTTAAAAGTTTTTCCGCTGCGTTTGCCTCATTAAGGTCTTCGGTCTGAGCCGTTGTAAAAAGCCAAGCTAGAAATCGGGTGACGGCAACGCCATCTTGTATGTGGGCCTGACGAGCACCTTGCGCTTCAATGGGATTTTTAATAGCTTTAGGCAGTGTGCAGGGATCTAGACTATGCAGGAGATGACACGCTTCGAGCTTATGCAGAAGTGTTAGGGGTGTTGAAGCTGGGTCGATGAGAATGGTTTTATCTTTAAGATTATGAAGCCAATTTTCTAAAGAAGCTACATCTTTGATTTGCACATCTTCTCCTAAATAACTTTTAATTTCTGGTGAAACTTTTGAAGGATTAAGAAATAAATCTACACGCGTATCTTCCCAAACCATTGCAAATGCTTGGACAATAGGAGTATGAGGAATATCATTTCCCCGAATATTTAATAACCATGCAATGGAGTCTGGAGCGGTTATTAACGTAGCATTTGCACGCTTTTCTTTGAGGGTTTTGGCTACAAGTTGACGTTTCTCACTAGCGGGAATACCCGCATATATCAAATCATGAATTTGTACTGGTGAAGAGGGTAAAGAAGGTCGGTCCACCCAAAGTTTATCAATAACATTTTCAGTAATGGGTACGAATGATGCTCCGACCGTATCACAAACATCTTGGGCTCGAATTTTGTCATTGAGAGTATGAAGCCAGGGATCGTAAAAAATTTTTTGCCCCGTTTGAAGATTTTTTTTCGCCCACGCACAAGGAGGAAAGTTCTCAAGAGAGCAAATCTCATAAAATTCCGCATCAACTTGGTTTTTGGCTTGTAATGTATATCGTCCATCCACAAAAATGGCCGCTTTATCTTTAAGGACAATGGCCATACCTGCTGACCCAGTAAACCCTGTGAGCCAAGCCAAGCGCTCGTCGCAGGGGGCGACATACTCGCCTTGATAGGCATCTGTACGGGGAATAATAAATCCGTCTCCCCCTCTCTCAGTAAGGTATTCTCGAAGATTTTTCAAACGCTCTGCGGCAGTTGACATTTCACATATCCTTAATTTCGCGCCTAATATCTTTGTAAAACGCTATCTTATAATTATATTTTACCTGAAAACCAGGAGAATTATAGGCTAAAATTACCCCTTACGAGCATTTTCCTTAAAGTTTCAAATTAGAGTGACTGTAAAATTCGCATGGATGCGTATATAATAATTTTAAGTGTCTTAATTTTATGAGCACATTCCTGTTTACAATATTTGTATAAATGGGAATATTGAGTTGAATAGATAAGGAATTTCATCATGGTGATCTCTTCTCAGCTTCAGGCAAATGATGCTCCTGGTAAACGCCAAAGTTCTGATAAATCCAGTGAACCATTCTTCTTTCAGCACGCTAGTGCGCCGGTTGCTGTTTTGTTTGATTGGGATAACACACTCGTTGATACGTGGAAAACCATTTTTTATGCCATAAATGATACTTTACTTGCATTTGGATTGGAACCCTGGTCTGAAGAATATGCGCAGGCAAATATTCAGCAGTCTGGGCGGGAAGCTTTTCCCAAACTCTTTGGGGCTCGAGCTCAAGATGCCCAAAAATTCTTTTACAAAATTGTGGAGGAAGATAATCTTCAAGGCTTGAATCCATTACCCGATGCTAAGGAATTACTAGAGATGATTACCCAAAAGGGTATTCCAATGGGTGTTGTGAGTAACAAAAGTAGTCGTTTTTTACGCAAAGAAGTTCATCATTTGGATTGGCAACACTATTTTGGGGCTTTAGTCGGCGCTGGTGATGCTTTGCGGGATAAGCCAGCAGCTGATCCTGTATTGTTAGCCTTATCAAACCTGGATATTCCTGTAGGTCAGAATGTATGGATGATTGGGGATGCTCCCGTTGATTGGGACAGTGCCCTTGCAGCCGGTTGTCAACCTGTAGCGATTGGTAATCGATTTAAACCAACATCCTCGGGCATTGTTTCTTTTGAAAATTGTGCCGAATTGAAAAAAATATTTACAAAAATGTAATTTCTCCTCTTGGTCTTTTGGTAAATTCGTACTATTCATTAATTAGAATAAAATTTTAAGAAAAAGAGGGAGTGTAGTCCTGTGGCCAGTGATAAGCCTGTAAATGTTCAAGATGTATTTCTCAATCATGTGCGTAAAAATAAAACACCTCTGACAGTTTTTCTGGTTAATGGTGTTAAATTACAAGGGGTTGTGACTTGGTTTGACAGTTTTTCGATGCTGTTACGCCGGGATGGTCATTCTCAACTTGTTTACAAGCACGCCATCTCAACAGTTATGCCACAAGGGCCTATTCAATTATTCGAAGCTTCTGCTGGATCTGCAGCTACGGAAGGACAAGAAGAGTTTGGTGAAGAAGATGACGGGAACTAACCTGTTTGGTTGATACGTCTTCGACCTCCTCTTCCCCTGCACGGACTGGAGTTATCCACGTCTCTTTTCGTACCCGATCAGTGACAGAAAGTAAGTCGGCAGCATCTAGAGGACGAAGTCTAGAAGGGCGACTAGAAGAAGCGGTAGGTCTTGCTCAAGCCATTGACTTAACCATTGTTCACTCTCAAGTTATCCAACTTCAAAAAATTGTTCCCGCCACCTTATTGGGTAAGGGAAATGTGGAAGCGTTAGGGGGGCTGATTCAGGCTTTGGATATAAGTCTCATCGTCATGGATAATGCATTGACTCCCATTCAACAAAGAAATTTAGAAAAAGCATGGGGTTGTAAAGTCATTGATCGCACAGGCCTAATTATTGAAATATTTGGTGATCGGGCTCGAACCGCTGAAGGATCTCTTCAGGTTGAACTTGCTGCTTTAAACTATCAACGAAGTCGTCTCGTTCGGTCGTGGACACACTTGGAGAGACAACGGGGTGGATTTGGTTTTATTGGGGGTCCCGGTGAATCCCAATTAGAACTTGATCGTCGACTGATTGATGAGCGCATCATAAAAATTAAAAAGGGACTTTCTCAAACAAAGCGAACGCGTGCCCTTCATCGTTCGGCTCGAATTCGCGTTCCTTACCCCGTTGTGGCGCTTGTGGGATATACAAATGCGGGCAAATCTACCTTGTTTAATTTGATGACCCGTGCGGATGTCTTTGCTGAAAATCTTCTTTTTGCGACTCTTGATCCGACGATGCGTCAAGTTAAATTGCCCAGTGGTCGTCAGATTATTTTGTCAGACACGGTTGGTTTTATTTCTGACTTGCCGACACAATTGATTGCTGCATTTAGGGCAACACTTGAAGAAGTCTGTGCAGCTGATCTGATTCTTCATGTGCGCGATATTGCTCATGCTGATACGCAAGCCCAAATGACAGATGTTTATGACGTGCTTGAAGAATTAGGGATAACCCATCCTCTGGAAAGTGGCATTCTATTAGAAGTTTGTAATAAAATCGATTTATTAACCGCCCAAGATAGGGAAAATCTTGAGCATCGGTCGAAAAGAGATAACAAAATAGTGGCTATTTCCGCACTTGCTGGTCAGGGTTTGGCCTCTCTCTTATCTCGCATCGATGAAAAGCTTCAGGAAAAGGGTACTCTTGTAAATATCCAAATAGCGAGTTCGCAAGGCGAAATGCTGGCTTGGTGCTATCGTCAAGGTATTATTGTTGATCGACAAGATGCTGAAGAAATTATTTCTTTAACTTTGCGGATAACGCAGCCGCAAAAACTTAAGCTTATTGAGAAATTTGGTCCTTTAAATATTTAAATTCTTTTTTTATGTCATGAAATTAAATTTGCCTATCTTATTTTGGAAATAATCACTTTTTTTACTTGAATATGCATCATATCTTTAATGCCCTCTCTTTTTTTGCTTGGTTATAAGGGGAGTTTAAGGTTAAAGTTGTGTGTGAAGATGAATAAATTTATGACTGGATTCGTAGTGGTGACATATATGTCGACTGAAAAATTTGACGCACCTATTATCGTTGCTGGTCTTTTCGCGCGCAAGAAGCAAGGCTATGACCCGGCTTTCTTGCTATCTCATCCCAATATTAATGAACCCCTGAAAGAGAAGCTTTCAACACTTTTGCGCTCAAATTTCAAGCGCTGTGTTAGCTTTAGCTTAAAATGGGCTGTTATGGAGAATATTGCCTTATGGCTAAAAAAATGCTTATTGATGCAACTCACGACGAAGAAGTCCGAGTTGCGATTGTTGATGGCAACCGGTTAGAAGAATTCGATTCGGAGACATCGACAAAACGACAAATTAAAGGAAACATCTACCTCGCTAAAGTGGTTCGAATTGAGCCCTCTTTGCAAGCCGCATTTGTTGAATTTGGAGGGAACCGTCACGGTTTTTTGCCTTTTGGTGAAATTCATCCTGATTATTTTCGCATCCCTGTTTCTGATCGTTCTGTTCCTGAAAGTGAAGAAAAGCCCGCCGAAGTAGTTGTGACAACTGAACCCAAAACGGGAAAAAGAAAATCTAAAAAATCTAAATCGAAAGAAGCCGAGCCTGGTGTTCTTGCAGAAAATGTGGGAACTCCCTCTGAAGATGCAGAAGTTACATCCGTCGCTGCTGATGATTCTAGCGATTCGGGTATTGATTTGGTGGATGAGGATGAGCTTCCACGTCGTCCTCGAAACTATCATTATAAAATCCAAGAAGTCATCAAACGCCGTCAAATTATGCTAATCCAGGTTGTAAAGGAAGAGCGCGGTAATAAAGGGGCCGCTTTGACTACATACTTAAGTCTTCCAGGGCGATATTGCGTCTTAATGCCAAATGCAGGGCATCGTGGGGGCGGAATCTCGCGTAAGATTAGTGATAGTTCGGATAGACGTCGCTTAAGAGATATCTTAAAGGAACTTGAGATTCCGGAAGGAATGAGCTTAATTGTTCGTACCGCCGGTCAAGAACGCAACAAGCTCGAAATTCGTCGTGATTTTGACTATCTATTACGTTTATGGGAAGAAATTCGCGAAACAACCCTTCAAGCATCAGCTCCAGCATTAATTTATGCGGAAGGTGACTTAATTAAACGATCTGTCAGAGACGTTTATAATCGGGATATTGATCAAATATTGGTTGAAGGAGATGAAGCTTACAAGGCCGCTAAAGGCTTTATGAAGGCTTTAATCCCAAGTCATACGAAGAAAGTTCAACCCTATAAGGATTCTATCCCTCTTTTTCATCGTCATAAAGTTGAAGAACAAATCGATGCTATGATGAATCCAACGGCAAAACTTCCTTCGGGAGGTTCAATTGTTATTAATCCGACAGAAGCTTTGGTTTCGATAGATGTAAACTCCGGAAGATCAACCCGAGAGCGTCATATAGATGAAACGGCCCTAAAGACAAATCTTGAAGCAGCAGATGAAATTGCCCGTCAGATGCGTCTACGTGATTTGGCTGGTCTAATCGTCATTGATTTTATCGATATGAGCGATCAAAAACATATTCATGCGGTTGAAAAACGTTTGAAGGATGCTACGTCACGAGATCGTGCTCGAATTCAAATTGGTCATATTAGTCAATTTGGACTCTTAGAGATGAGTCGTCAGCGGCTACGACCCAGTTTGATGGAAACAAACACTTCTGTGTGTAATCATTGTCGAGGTTCTGGGGTGGTTCGTTCTGTAGAGTCAATGTCTCTGCTTGTTTTGCGGGCTATTGAGAATGAAGGAATTGAAGGCCGCAGCTCAGAAATTGTCGTGACGGTGCCGACGGGTGTTGACTTGTATCTTTTGAATCAGAAGCGTTCTTCTCTAATGGTCATAGAAAATCGCTATCAAATGCATGTTATCATTGCTCGCGACGATACTATTATTTCTCCAGATTTTCGAATTGAAAGTTTAGAGGAAAGAAAAGTTCCCTTAAATTTGCCTCAGTTACAGCCTCTGCCGTTACCACAACCTATTGATGACGAAGAAGATGAACAGCCTCAAAGTGCTTCAAAAGATTCAAGTAATGAAGAGAAGCGAGCTCCGCAGCACGCGCAACAGGGCGAAGGGAATAACCGTCGCCGCCGGAGACGTCGCCCGTTTTCTAAACGCAGAGATCATGAGCGTAATAGGGATCATAGTCAGGGTGAGCAATCCGGGGAAAGCCAATCATCTCAAGGTCAGGCTGAAAAAATTTCTGCGACAATTGAAGAGCAAATTGTTACAGAAATTAGTGGATCAACCCATCAATCACAGTCCCAACAATCTCCTGGACGACCCCCTCTTCCAGAAGAGAGTGGTAGTGGAAAAGAGGATGGAGTTGCAAAGGAAGGTGTAAATACGGAAAATCCTCGTCGACGTCGTCGAAGGGGCCGTCGTAATAACCAGCGCTCTTCATCTCCTGGTGGGACTGAAAATGGGAATATATCTTCAGCATCGCCTACTGGAGATATGGCAGCCGAAAAAATAGCGGCAACTCCTGTTCGGTCGACAACTCAAGTTTCAAAGAGTAATAAAGCACCAAAATTTGAATCAAAAGATATCTCTATACCGGTGACATCTTTGCCCGAAGGCGCAGAAGCGACCTCAAAAAAGAATCCTCATGGTCGATGGTGGAAACGATTGTTGGAGTCTTAAAATTAAGTCTTAACAATATTTTGAGTTTTGTTGTTGAGTCATTGCGAGGAGAATAGCACCATGGCGATTCAGGATTTACAAACAAGACTTAATTCCCCTCTCTTGAATTTCCCTTTAAGGCTTGGACTCAAGGTGAAGGCCAAGATTGTGATAAGCCTCCTTTTCTTAACATTGGCTTCGCTTATTTCTCCTTCTTTGGCTGGCCCGTTATTTAAACAAGGGAGTTTGCTTCTTGATGATGAAACGGATGATGCTTTTAAAGAGTGGATTCAAAAAATTTTTACTGTGGCTGGTTTAAAGAAATATCAACCGCGAATTTTTGTAATTGTTAATTCTGAAGTGAATGCTGCGGCCTCTCTTGGGGGGCATATTTATATATTTTCCGAATTTTTAATGAAATGTGACAATGCGGATCAGTTCTTAGGGGTAATGGCGCACGAAGTCGGACACATTGCCGGGGGCCACGTCTCTCGCATGGATTCAGGCTTTGATCACGCTATGGTTCCTGCGGCGGCTGCGGTTATTTTGGGAGGGGCTTTGGCATTAGCAAGTGGAAGTTCTGAACCCTTAGCGGCCGCCATGGCTGGAAGTGCCCACGTTCTTGATCGAAGTATGCTCAAATTTTCTCGCACACAAGAGGCTGCGGCCGATCAAGCGGGTCTTTCCTACCTTGAAAAATTAGGCTGGCCAGCAGATGGTTTGTCTATGTTTCTCGAAAAAGTGGAGAAAATTTACGGTTCATCCACAAAAGTGGATCCGTACACAACAACGCACCCCGTAACCCCGGATCGCCTTGAAAGCATTCAATCCTATATGAGGAAATGCACACACCAAACACGGGCAATCCCTCTCGCCATTGAATCCAAATTTCAAAGAATAAAAGCCAAGATGATGGCTTTTTTGGATCCTTCAAGAGCGATGGGAGTCTATAAAGATAATTCCCTACCCGCACGATATGCTCGGGCGATTGCTCATTATCGTTTAGGGGATTTTGGTCTAGCTTTGTCAGCTATTGATAAGTTGGTGGAAGATTATCCTAAAGATCCATATTTTTATGAATTAAAGGGTCAAATCTTGTTTGAGACAGGAGAAGTCGATAAATCTGTTCCTGCTCTTCAAAAAGCGCTTTCTTTAAGACCTCATAGCCCATTGATCAAAATTTTGCTTGCTCACGCCTTTATAGAGCGCAAATCTATCCCCGGATCTGAAGAGGCCATAAAACTTCTAGGTCCTTTGACACAAAAATATCCCGGGGAGTATCCAATGGCTTGGCGATTACTTGCAACGGCATATGGCAAAATCAATCGATTAGGCGAAGCGAGTCTTGCTTTGGCTGAAGAAGCTTATCTGCAAGAAAATTACCGGGTTGCAACAACTCAAGCCAAAAGGGCGAAGGAAATGCTGAAAAGCAATCCTAAAGCTTATGTGAGGGCGGGAGATCTTCTGTCTCAGATTAAAAATAAAACAGGCGAATAAAGAGTTTGTTGTCCCTATTTCTGTAGTTTATTACATCATTCCTTTGCATTTTTCAATATATTTGCTTGATTGTCATGAGTTGTTATCAGTAATTTATAATATTATTTGCCATAAAATAGTATTATATTTTTATTTTAAAATAATCTTATAAATATTTATTGTAATTTTAATTTTCATTACTACATATAACTTACAAATAAAAATAAATAAACTTTTTATAATATAAAACGTTGGAGATGTAGAATGAAGAAGTATTTAGTGTTAATTAGTATTTTTGCAGCAATGCAATCCTCAAAAGCTATGGAGGAAATTCTTGAGGGGAATGATATTCAGGGCCAAATACGCAATAATCACCATTATGGATTGGGAGAACAGTCTGAATCCTTTAAAAGTATCTATCTTGAGCCTTCTTTAACTCCCGAAGAATTGTCATCGCAAATTAAAGAATATATAAGGCTTCATACGGAATGGGTAAATAAAAAGGCGGCTGAGGCCACTCAACAGCCAGAAGCCCCAAAGTCCCCAATAGCCCCACGAATTATTCCTAATGTTATAAATAATGACGATGATGACGGTATTGCTGCTGACATACCCTATATTCCTTACATTTCTTCTCGTGTAGATCCCAATTATGATGATGACGACGGTATTGCTGCTGACATACCCTATATTCCTTACGTTTCTTCTCGTGTAGATCCTGATTACGATGATACCGATTCGTTACAAATGCCGAGTCTCAATGCATCAAACTCTGGGGAAAAACATTTTGTGAAGGCTGAGAGTAAAGTGGTTATTCCAGTAGCTGCGCCTCAAGCAATCGTGCCAGCGCCTATAAGCTTAGAAGTGATTTACCAAGATGCTTGTGGTCACATGCCTCTCCTCCTTGAGGCTCATAACACAAAATTTCCAAATAATAAAATTACACCTCTTAACATAGATGAATTGAATAATATGAAAACTGTTGCAACGCTCTTAGCGGAAAAAATGAGTATACCATTTGAGCTCGCTTACGAAGCTGTAGATAAAATCAGCAATCCAGACTAAAAAAACTTTTTAAAAGTGATTGTTGTCATAAAAAAGCTACTCCAATAGGGGTAGCTTTTTTGTGTAAAGACTCACCAAATATTCCTTAAAACAGAAAACAACCTACATTTTAAAATTATCCTCTCTTGCTTTCTTACAGATTTTATTAAAAAAAGAAGTGTTTCTCAGTAGTTTAGTTTGCTATATAATGCGCGTGTATGATGTGAATTATCACACAAAATATTTCTACTTAATTAAACTTGGGATAAAATTATGAAAAAACAACTTTTAAATTCTGCAACAACATCTTTGATCATTTCTTCCGTGATTGTGAGCGGTCTTGCCGTATCCGGATGTGCGCCACGAATTGGTGCTAACAACATTTCTGTTCAAGGTGTTGGAGAAATGAGTGAAACCCTACGTGGTGTCATCATTGCTGCTCGCCCGGTCACAATCTCCGCTTCCAGACAAGATATGGATAATCAGCCTGGCACAGGTGCTGGCTTAGGTGCTGTTGGGGGTGGTGTTTTAGGTTCCCAGATTGGCGGTGGCAGAGGTAGGGTTCTTGCTGCTTTGGGTGGGGCAGCTTTGGGGGGCGTTGCGGGTCACATGATTGGTCAAAAATTGACAGATCAAGAAGGTATGGAATATCAAATTAAACTGGATCGGGGGGACATTGTAACTATGCGCCAAGGTGCTGACCCTGTCATGCGTGCTGGACAAAGAGTTATGGTCATTAATAGCAGTAAGGATGTTTTGAATCACGGTGGTGGTAACAGTCGCGTTATCCCTGATAATTACTAAATCTTTTTGAGGTAGCTTGGAAATTTATCCTAAGCTACCTCTTTGACTTAATTTTTCACTTTATTTTGATTTATCCGAACTAACTCAAGGGCTATTTTTTTGATGTCTTGAGCTACTCTGCTATTGGGATGAGTTGTGCTTGTTAAGGCTTTTTGAAGAATGCTGTCGGGAACGCAGGGATCCCGATGAATGATTCCAACAAGAGAGGGTGTTGTTTTCAGAAAATGCTTACAGGCTTGTAATAGCGTGGTGTAAGTTTGTTTGCCGTGCGCATCTGAGTCAGCTTTATTTACGACAATATGAATAGGTAAGTCAGGATTGCGCTGATTCGAGACCTTTATAAACGCAAAGGCGTCAGACATTGACATAGGCTCATCTGTAACGATGACGAGACACTGCTGAGCAAATGTTGAAAACTCTTGAATAATCTGATCGAGACCTGCGCTTAAGTCCATAATCATATGATCATATTTTGGAGAAATAACCGTTAGAGAGTCCTTCAATTTTAGAATTCCCGCTTTAGAGACGCTCGTAAATGCCCCTTCAACAGCTTTCCCAGCTATAATATCTAGATGATTGTGAAAATCTTCAGTTGGCTTATAGTTCAAAATGGCATCTTCGAATGAACATTTTCGCTTTAATACACTGCCAATGTCCCATTCTGGCTTAAGCCCCAATTGAATATCGACATTTGACAATCCAAGATCTCCGTCAAAAAGTAATACCCGTTTGCTTTGACCGCCTAGAGCATGTGCAAGATTAATGGAAAACCACGTTTTACCAACGCCCCCTTTTCCAGAAGCAATGAGTGTGGCATTTGTGAGTCGTTCGCAATCCATATGCATTAAGTCCACCTTATCGTTTTTTCCAAATAAACTGCTATGAGATAGCCTAGTTTTCTTAGGATAGGACATTTCTCTCAACAAAAAGTTAATGACAGATTTTTTAGTCAATAACGGGAGACATGTAAAAATACGTAAGGATTCGTAATCTTGGGTTTATTCTTCCTTCGGTAGAATGGTGCAATGATTATATACGCAGTTCGTAAAGGCAATCTATATGAGTCCCCCTTTACATGCCGGGCATTCATTCATACACTTATAAATATATTGTTTTAGTAAAATTTTAATTTAATAGGGGTGAATGTATGAATCGCAAATTAAATCTTCTTTTTTTGATCTTGTTAGTTTGTCCCCTCTTAACGGGAAAAACGTCTGCAGATTCCTCATCTGAAGGGTCGTCATCTCAAATACATTGTCCCTCTATATATTATGTGGGCATGGTGGGGGGTATAGAAAGACTGACGGGTCGACGGACAGAAGGTTTAACAGAAACGGTAGCAGGGGGAAAAGTTACAACAAGCTATAGCTTGAACCGAAGAATTCTTGAGAATAGTGGCACAGTATCATTTATGGGAGGCATGATGTGGCGGTTAAATCCTTTGCCCATCTACATGGGACCCGAATTTTATGTAGGTCGAGGAAGTGCCTTGTCGAGCCTCGTTGACACGCGTCCAGACTCTACGACGACAAACAGTCGAGTCTATTCAACTGATTTTCAGAGAAAATTGTTTTTTGGGGGACAACTGCGCACAGGCTTTTTCTTTTGCAAAAATTATCTAGCCTCTTTTTCATTTGGTATTGATCGAAGTTTTTTTCTAACCAAACGTGTTTTAGCCTTTGATGCAAGGGCAGCTGTATCACCGACTCTGGTGAATCGAACCAAGGGGTTTAATGGCCTTTTGTTCGGTCTTGGCCTTGAAAAACACTGGAATCATTTTCTTGTAGGACTAGATGTGAAACTTATTCGATTTCGCAGTCAAACAAATGATGTTTCTCTGCCTATAGCCACATCACCAGCAGTTTCAAATTTTACTGTGCGCCCTGTTCTTTATTCAATAGGGTTACGTATGGGGTACAAGTTTTAGAGGTATTTGAAAAGGTTTCAAGAATACTTTCAGTATATAAAATATCAGAAATCTTATTTCATGATGATGGGAACGGATTTATGAAGAAAAATACCTGATTGATTCACGTTACAGACATAGGCATACGCTTCTACCCCGTGCGTGAATGCATTGGCAGCGCACGCTGCATAGATGGGATCAATATCTGCGGCAAAAGAGAAATGGCTACAGTCGTCGCGTTGAATGATATAAAGCATGACCGCACGAGCACCTAGAGCTGCTATATCTTCTAGTTCTCTTAAATGTTTGGCTCCTCGGGTTGTGACAGAATCTGGAAATTCAGCTCCGTTCTCTCGCTTTAAGTGAACATTTTTAACTTCTACATAACAAGGGGGTTTTTCTGGGCTGCTGAGGAGAATATCGATACGGGAATTATTTCCATATTTTACCTCTCTTTTAAGAGTGTCATACCCTGTAAGCTCAGTAATTTTCTCGGCAAGAATGGCTTCTTCTGCAATTTTGTTGGGTAGACTCGTATTGACCCCTACCATTGTATTGTCCATTTCTACAATCTGCCAATCATAACTAAGTTGAC
Organism: Alphaproteobacteria bacterium; assembly: GCA_016870095.1. Taxonomy (NCBI): domain Bacteria; kingdom Pseudomonadati; phylum Pseudomonadota; class Alphaproteobacteria; species Alphaproteobacteria bacterium. The sequence goes on from VGCI01000001.1 coordinate 60,741, forward strand.
GATTTGGAGACGGATTATAAGATGCCCATACACGTAAACCGGGCGTCGTTCCCCCTAATAGCGCACCCGGGTTGGCGCAGTGAGCGGTAACAATTTCACCAGAATCTAGTGATATATCTGCTAAAAACCGTTTATATCTCTTGATGAGATGGCCCGGTAGGGGGGGGTTAGGAAAGTGCATTATGATTGTCATCCGAATAAAAAGTATGGTATTTCCATAACAAATAACGGACTTTGGGGCAAGATATCATGACAACGACTGCAGCTATTTTGGTTATTGGAAATGAGATTTTGTCGGGCCGTACCCAGGACGCAAATATTCAATATTTAGCCAAACGCTTAGGTGATATCGGCATTCGTTTGAATCAAGCGCGCGTCATTCCAGATGGAAGGTCGCAGATTATTTCTTCTGTTCGCGAATTGGCGTCATCCCATACGTATGTTTTTACGACCGGGGGAATTGGTTATACCCACGATGATATTACGGCCGCAAGTCTTGCTGAAGCATTTCATGTGTCTCTTGAGGAAAACCCTCGTGCATTGTCTCTTTTGCGTGACTATTATGGTGAATTTTTGAATGATGCACGGCGGCGTATGGCATTAATTCCCATCGGGGCAACCTTAATTGACAATCCCATTAGTAAAGCACCTGCTTTTCAGATAGAGAATGTCTTTGTTCTTGCAGGTGTGCCAAGTGTCATGCAAGGGATGTTCGAAAGTTTAATCGGACGCTTAACGGGGGGTAAGCCCATTCAATTTGCAACAGTGAATTGTTCATTCTCAGAAGGAGTTATCGCTGATGAGTTGGCACTTTTGCAAGGTCGGTATCCAGAAGTTGAAATTGGAAGCTACCCTTACTTTAAATTGGGGAAATTGGGTGTCAGTCTAGTGATGCGAGGCATTGATGTCGATTCAATTCAAAAAGCGACTCAGGATGTTTGTAAGATGATACAATCTTTAGGGGGAGATCCAATTATTGAATAATTGAAGTAAAAATGAGCCCTCACTCTGACTTCTTTATTTTTTATGATTTTTAGCGGCAATTTGATAGTTAAGAAAATTTATATTTGTAAAAGTAATATTTAAAAAAGTTTTATTGTCTGCGGGGTTATTTCGGAATCCACGGCTCATAAATTTTTCTTACCTCTAGTCCTTTCAAGCCTTTTGGTTTGTGCGCTTGGGCGGTTCCCGTCAGGTTGGGAAGATGTTCTTTTTGCCAAGGATAAGGAGTATAAGATTGAGAAGGAATTTCCGTTGTAAAGTGTAACCATCCATGCCATTGAGATGGGATTTTCGTCGCTTCGGCAGTTCCTTTGTACATAACCCAGCGGCGCGGTTTTTCGTAGCGCATTTTTCTTTTGTCTTCATAGTATCTGTTTCCTTGGGCATCTTCGCCAACCTTGCGACCGTACAGCCAAGTTCTAAAAAAAATAGATATACTCATTGAAATGCTCCTTGATCATTTATATTTATTCTATCTTGTTTTCGAGTTGAGAGCGAGGGGAAGATTGCATTTGATAACCATCTGAATGTTAACAACTTTTAAAAGGAAAGATTTTTAATACAATATTGTTAAAATAATTTTAAATAAATCAATGCGTTTTTGCAAAATCCCATTGACTCCCATGTCATCCCATGGTATCCCATAAGAGAGGGGTTTGTGATCACATGGCGCTATTTTTATCTACATTTGTAAATAAGATCGATAAAAAGGGAAGAGTATCTGTGCCAGCATCTTTCCGGACATCCCTAATTCCCAGTCAAACTAACCCACAAAATGATCCTTCTTTTTCAGGAATTGTAGTGTTTAGATCTTTAAAACATCCGGCATTAGAGGGATGTGGTGTGGATCGCATGCAACGCCTTAGCAACAGTATTGATCGTCTGGATTTATTTTCTGATGCTCAAGATGATCTGGTATCTGCAATTTTTGCAGACTCGCATCTTTTGTCTTTCGACAGTGAAGGGCGAGTCAGCATCCCAGAGGATTTTTTAAAATTTGCGAATTTAACGGATCAAGTTGCTTTTGTTGGTAGGGGAGCAACTTTTCAATTATGGTCTCCAACTGTTTTCCAAAAAATACAAGATGATGCCCGAGATCGTTTAAAGAGAGAAGGCCCGGGTGTGCGTTTGACTTTAGAGGAAAAAGCATCATGAGCCATATTCCCGTTCTCTTACCTGAAATGTTAGAAGCTCTTTGCCCTCAAAAAAATGAAATTTATGTGGACGCCACTTTTGGTGGCGGTGGTTACAGTCGGGCCATATTGGCGGCGGCTAATTGTCGCGTTGTCGCTTTGGATCGAGATCCTGCGGCAATACAACGGGCCCAGGAAATGAAAAAGGAATACCCTGATCGTTTCCAAATTTTAGAAGGAACCTTCAGTCAATTAAAGGAATTGTTGAACAGCATTGGGCTGTCAAAGGTTGATGGCTTTGTCTTTGATTTAGGTGTTTCTTCCGATCAGATAGATACGGCCGAACGGGGTTTTTCATTCCGATTTGATGGCCCATTAGATATGCGAATGTCCAATGAGGGTATCAGTGCAGCAGATGTTGTAAACACGTATTCCGAGCAGGAATTGGCGGACATAATTTATCGTTATGGTGAAGAAAAAAAATCACGAGCCATTGCGCGAAAAATTGTCGCCATGCGTCAAGAAGAGCCTATTCGGACAACAAATCAGTTAGTTGCCATAGTGAAGTCAGTTGTTAAGGGGAAAAAAGATGGGCAAAATCCAGCAACTTTAACATTTCAAGCCTTGCGTATTTATGTAAATAATGAGTTAATTGAGATAGATGCAGGTTTGAAAATTGCTGAAGAATGTTTGATGTCGGGCGGCCGTTTGGTCGTTGTTACGTTCCATTCCTTAGAAGACCGATTGGTTAAACAATTTTTAAAAACGCGTCAAAGTAGGGGCAGTAAACACAGCAATCAAAATTCTCGATACGTACCTGATTTGGTTGATAGTAAAACAGCTGCAGGAACTTTTGTGCAAGGTAACGGTGTGAGTGCAAAAGGTGTTGTGGCGAGTGAGGAAGAAGTCCGCTTGAATCCGCGGGCACGGTCTGCCCGCTTACGTACGGCGATTCGCTTTGTGCCTTTGAATTCCCCCCTTAATCAAAATAAAGGGGACGAATAATGCGGCGTCCGACTTTACTTTTTGTTGCCATAACAGCAGGTGTAGGATTGGGTCTTTTCCAGTTGAAATATCAAGTAATGAATCTCGAGAAAGACCATAATCGAATTCGCAAAACAATTCGCGAAACAAATGAATCAATTCATGTCTTAAAGGCAGAATGGGCCTATTTAAATGATCCCCGCCGACTACAAGATTTATGTGAGCGACATTTAACAATATCGCCTATTAAAGGATCTCAATTGGTTTCCTTGCAGGAAGTTACTGGCGCAGATTCAGTGGGTATAGCTGGTTATGATCGTGGGGCTATGGATCAATTGGTTGAAGCCCTTGTTTCTGATGCAACTTTGGTAGCCTTAAATGACTAGGGGGCGTGCATGAAACATTTCATGGCCGAACCTTTACGTGTCTTGTCAAAGCACTTAGGACTCTGGCACCAAGTTATGAGAGATCGTAACGTCCTCGAAACAGCAAAAAATCGATCATTAGTTGCAGGAGCCGCCTTTTGTGTGGTTTTTTTACTTATATTTGTCAGATTAGCAGATGTTATGGTGATCCGCTCACTTTGGATATCTCCGGAAAGTGATACCCCCCGACTTGGTGTCGCTGCTGCAACGGCAGGAGCGCGCGCTGACATTTTAGATCGGAATGGGGAAATCTTAGCAACGCATTTAGTTACCGCTTCCGTTTATGCAAATCCTAAGGTTATTATCAATGCAGAAGAAGCCGCAGCCAAATTATCTGGCCTTATTCCAGAACTTGACTATAAGAGTGTTTTAAGAAAACTTTCTTCTGGTAGAAAAGGCTTTGTTTGGGTTGTCCGCCATATTCCCCCTAAACTTCAGCAGTCCATTAATCAACTTGGGATTCCGGGAATTTATTTGCAACGGGATGAGAGACGTGTTTACCCCTATGGAGCTCTTGTATCTCACGTTCTTGGATATTGCGGTATTGACAACAATGGACTTGCAGGAATTGAAAAGTATTTTGATGGCCGCTTGACGGGCACTCAAGATCCAATGATGTTATCGATAGATATGCGTGTTCAACATATTGTCCACGATGAGCTTTCTAAGGCAGTCCATGAGTTTGAAGCTGAAGGCGGCAGCGCGATGGTTATGGAAATTAAGACAGGTGAAATTCTTTCAATGGTTTCATTGCCTGATTATGATCCAAATTTGCCGAATCAAAATCAAATTGGAGCCAATTTTAACCGCAATACTTTGGGAACTTACGAGTCCGGCTCAATATTTAAAATATTTAATACGGCCATCGCTCTTGAAACAGGAACGGCTTCTTTAAAAAGTCTTTATGATGCAACATTGCCCATTCGTGTGGGTCGTTTTCAAATTACAGATTTTAAAGGTAAAAAGCGCGTTCTAGATGTCCGGGAAGTCTTTATCCATTCTTCGAATATTGGTTCCGCTAAAATGGCCTTACAATTTGGCGGCGCCGTTCAAAAACAATATTTAGATAGATTTGGTTTATTAAAGGCGCCGACTCTAGAACTTCCAGAAATTGGATCTCCTCTTGTGCCAAAAATATGGCGCCCTGTCACAACAATGACTGTAGCTTATGGGTATGGGATTACGGCAAGCCCCTTGCAATCTATGGTTGCGGTGGCTGGAATTGTTAACGATGGGTGGCTGAGACCGGCAACCCTCTTGAAAAGAGATCCTGCATCTATGCCTGAGCCAATACGTATTGTGTCTTCACAGACGTCCCGCACCTTACGAGACCTCATGCGTATGGTTGTCACAGAAGGAACAGCAAAAACGGCAAATGTGCCAGGCTATGAGGTTATGGGAAAGACTGGATCAGCTCATAAAATGGCTGGGCGTGGGTATGCGGACAAGGCAAAGTTGACTTCCTTTATTGGGGTCTTCCCAAAAAGTGATCCACAGTATATTGTCTTATTGTTTTTGGATAATCCAAAACCAACAATAAAAACCCATGGTTATGCAACTGGGGGATGGAATGCGGCTCCAACTGGGGGGCGCATAATCGCCCGAATGGCACCATTATTGGGCGTTGTCCCAGTTATGGATGGAGAGGCAGGAGAGACGATGGCACCTCAAATGAATTTAACACCCGTAAATCACGTTCAGGAAGATGATATTCATGATACTGAATGACCTTGTGCACCATATCGGGCAAGGCGTGATTGATAAACAGTTCCTAAATATTGGCACTCTTCCCTTTACAGGACTATCTCAAGATTCGCGTCTCGTCAAAAAGGGAGATGTATTTGTCGTTATTCCTTGTGATCAAGCCAAAACCCATGTTTTGGATGCAGTAAAAGCGGGGGCAATAGCCCTAATTGCGGAATCAGATGTTGCTGAGGCAATGCAAGGTAAAGTGCCTGTACCCATTTTGAGTGTGACTTCATCACGCAAGGCTTTAACTCAAGCTGCTTCCTTACTATATCCTAAGCAGCCTGAAGTCATTGTGGCAGTTACGGGTACAAATGGAAAAAGTTCAGTAGTGACTTTCGTGCGCCAAATATGGCAAAAGTTGGGATTCTCTGCTGTGAGTTTAGGAACTTTGGGAGTTGATCTTTCTTATCAAGCCAAATTGAAGAGTGATCTTGTTTCGACAAAATTAACCACTCCAGATGCATTATCTCTTCATCAAAATCTCGATTCACTTGCTCAATCTAACATTACTCACTGTGTATTTGAAGCTTCGAGTCATGGACTGGATCAATACAGACTTCATGACGTTAAATTATCTGCAGCTGCTTTTACGAATTTAAGCCAAGATCACTTAGATTATCATGAGACGATGGAAGCTTATTTTGAAGCAAAAGCAAAATTATTCATGGATGTTTTACCCCCAGATAAAATGGCCATTCTCAATATGGATTCCCCCTATTTTTCATCGTTAAAAGCCATGATTTTAGGGCGGGGACAGAAAATCCTCAGTTATGGAGTGGAGCAACCTGCTGATTTAAGGGCGCAGAATATACACCTTACCTCAGATCAAATCCGATTTGATTTAACAATTCAAGACAAAACTTGGGCTGGGCTTACCTTAAATTTGGTTGGCGCTTTCCAAGTTGAAAATGTTCTGTGCGCAGTTGGTTTGGTTCTTGCTTGTGGGGCGCCGGCTTCAAAAATTGTTGAAGCTCTGCCTTACTTATGTAGTGCGCCCGGCCGAATGGAATTGGTAGGAAAGACTTACCAGGGTAGTTCTATATTCATTGACTATGCCCATACACCAGATGCTTTGAGTCGAGCTTTAGAGGCATTACGTAAGCATGTAGCCAATGACGGTCGATTAAAAGTTGTTTTTGGTTGTGGTGGGAATCGCGATGCAAGTAAACGAGCTTTGATGGGTGAGATTGCGCAAAAATTAGCAGATGACATATATGTTACAGACGATAACCCGCGTGATGAAGATCCTGCCTTTATTCGAGCGCAGATTTTGGTGAATTGTCCTCGTGCGCAAGAAATTGGAGATCGTCGCCAAGCTATGCGAACGGCTATGCATACAATGCAACCACACGACGTTTTGTTGATTGCTGGTAAGGGGCATGAACAAGGTCAAATTATTGGCGATAGAATTATTCCTTTTGATGACCGCACAGAAGTTCAAGCTATTTTAAAAGAAGGATTAAAGGTCTAATGGGTTCGCGAGGTATAGAGCTCTGGACAAATCAGGAAATTGCCCTGGCGCTTTCTCTTCCCAATGAACCTTTGATGTGGAGTGCGACCGGTCTCTCAATTGATACGCGCACTCTAAAGCCCGGGGATATTTATTTAGCCATTAAGGGAGATGCTCATGATGGCCATCAATTTGTGAATCAAGCTTTTGAAAAAGGTGCTGTTGCAGCAATTGTAGATCATAAGATTAATGCAAGTGCCAATGCTCCCCAGATTATTGTTTCAGATACTTTAAAAGCCCTCACTCTCTTGGGGGCATTTGCGAGGCAACGGACCCGTGCAACGATCGTTGCTGTGACGGGAAGCGTTGGAAAAACGAGCACAAAAGAACTTTTACGGCATGTCTTGCAAAGTGAAGGGAAAACATTTGCCTCTCCCGCCAGCTATAACAATCATTGGGGTGTTCCGCTCAGTTTGGCGACAATGCCACGGGATAGTCAGTATGGAATATTTGAAATTGGGATGAATCATCCGGGGGAAATTGCTCCGCTTGCCTCTCTTGTTTGCCCGCATATTGGTGTTATTACAGCTATCACTGATGCTCATATAGGATATATGCAATCACGTCAGATTATAGCACAAGAAAAAGCAGACATTTTTTCGGCAGCTACGGCTCCAAATTTAGCAATTATCAATTTGGATGTTCCTGAATTCGATATTATCTTCGATCGAATTAGTCAATATGGGACGTCTCAACTTGTGGGGTTTGGCAAATCAGAAAAAGCCACAGTTCGTCTGGTGGATTACTTTCCGGATGCTACAGGATTAAAAGGGATTGTGACCGCGAAAATGGGGGGACAACAGGTTACATATACGCTGCCTCAGGCTGGAGAGCATGTGGCCATGAACAGTTTGATAGCGCTTGCCATAGGAGAGGCTTTAGGGTTAGATCAGAGTCAGCTCATTCAACGATTGGAGACACTTCCTCTTATACAAGGAAGGGGTGAATATCACTCCATTACCATTCCGGGTGGTGAGTTTTTGCTAATAGATGATGCTTATAATGCAAATTTAGCCTCAATGCAGGCGGGGTTATCGGTGCTCGCAAAAATTCCTGTTTTCTCCCAAGGGCGCCGTCTGGTTGTTTTGGGCGAGATGTTGGAGCTTGGAGATCAAGCCGAAGATCAACATCAGAAGTTGATGAGTACAGTTTTATCTCATCCGATTGATTTGGTTTTTGCATCCGGCGGGCCAATTATTGAAGCGGCCTTTAAGGAATATATTCCCCCTGAAAAGGCTGGGGGGTATGCATCAAATTCGGAAAAGTTAGCCGATATTGTGATCAAGGCTGTGCAACCTGGAGACATCCTTTTTGTAAAAGGGTCAAAAGGAAGTCGGGTGAGCAAAATCGTTGATAGACTCATTTTACAAAAAAATCTCTAAGCAGAGGCTGGGGGCTAAAGTATGCTATATTATTTTCTATTTCCCCACGCTGGAGAAATTGGTTTTTTTAACCTTTTTAGGTATTTAACATTTCGTACCGGCGGGGCAATTTTAACAGCCTTAATCATAAGTTTTTGGTTGGGTCAGCCCGTTATTAACTGGTTAAAAAGTAAGCAAGGTAAAGGTCAACCCATAAGGGAGGACGGACCTGAAACTCACTTGGTTACGAAAAAGGGAACGCCAACGATGGGGGGAAGCCTGATTTTGTTGGCTTTGACTTTAAGTACACTCTTATGGGCTGATCTATCCAATGCGTATGTATGGATTGTTTTAGCTGTAACTCTCGGTTTCGGGGTGTTGGGGGCGCGAGATGACTATTTAAAGCTTACACGACAGAGTAGTAAGGGATTATCCGCTCAACGAAAGATACTGGGCCAACTTCTTATTTCTGGCATTGCAACTTATTTTATTGTTCAGCTGTCCAATGAGAGTTTGGCAGGGGCTGTTGCCGTTCCCATTTTTAAAGATTATTTAATTCATTTGGGTTTATTTTTCTATGTTTTTTCAATGTTTGTGATGGTGGGAGCTTCTAATGCTGTGAATTTAACCGATGGATTAGATGGCCTCGCCATTGTGCCTGTCATGATTGCAATGGCTTGCTTCTGTTTAATATCCTACCTTGTCGGCAATGCTTTTTTTGCTAATTATTTGCAGTTGCACTATGTGCCTCATGCGGGAGAAATAGCCGTTTTTGGGGGAGGGCTAATTGGTTCTGGCCTTGGATTCTTATGGTTTAATGCGCCCCCAGCGAAGGTTTTTATGGGAGATACGGGGTCACTTGCTGCGGGAGGGTCTCTGGGAGTTATCAGTGTTATTACTAAGCATGAGCTGGTCTTGACGATTATCGGTGGATTGTTTGTTATTGAAGCCGTATCTGTTATATTGCAAGTTGGTTATTATAAATTAACAAAAAAGCGGATTTTCTTGATGGCTCCTATCCATCATCACTTTGAAAAGAAAGGTTGGCCAGAACCAACTGTTGTGGTGAGATTTTGGATCATTGCTAGCATCCTAGCCCTCATTGGTTTGTCGACATTGAAATTGCGGTAAAAGCACGATCAGAATTTTTTTCTGACAATGCGAAAGCGCCATTTTCTGTCATTAATGAAATACTTTGGAGAAAGTAGTTTGTGGTTGTGAGTACTTGGTTTCCTGTCGCCGGTAAGACATACGTCGTATTGGGTTTAGCTCGTTCGGGTCTTTCAGCGGTAAAATGGTTGAAAGCAAGGGGTGCTATTGCCCTTGTTACAGATGATGATTCGACCAAAGTAGCCGAAGCCGTAGCATTAGGGGGCGAAGCTCTCGCCACACCTATTCCCTGGGGTGAAGTATCAGCGCTTGTTCAAAGTCCTGGTGTTCCGTTATGGAAACCAACACCTCACTCTATTACGGCAGAAGCTCGTACCCATAATATACCTATTATCGGCGATGGAGATTTGTTTCGGCTTGCCCATCCAAGCGCCACTTTTGTAGGCATTACGGGTACGAATGGCAAGTCGACAACAACGGCTTTAATTGGTCACGTTCTTAAAGAGTGTGGAGTAGATTGCCAAGTGGGTGGGAATATTGGAACACCAATGTTAGCCCTACCTGAGGCCCAAACTTATGTTCTTGAATTATCTTCATACCAACTCGATTTAAGTGACTCTCTAGATTTACATATAGCAGCGTGGTTGAATATCTCCCCAGATCATCTAGACCGTCATGGTTCTCTTGAAAATTACATTGAAGCCAAGAAGAAGTTGTTTAAAACAAGAGGGGACTCTCAAACCGCCATCATTGGGGTTGATGATGATTATTCTAAATCTGTATGGCGAGAGATTTCAGGTCTGATAAGTGTCACCCCAATCTCCATCAATCAATCCCTTGAAGGAGGCATTTATGTTGAAGATGGGTGGTTAGTGGACCGAGGTCAACAAGTGCTAGATCTTGAATCCCTTCCCACGCTGAAGGGGAGACATAATTTCCAAAATGTTGCCATTGCTTATGGGGTTTGTTGTGCATTAGGGCTTGAAAATTCTGAAATCAGCCAAGCCATTAAAACCTTTCCTGGTCTAGCTCACCGCCAAGAATTTGTTCGGACAATAAAGGGTATTGCCTTTGTAAACGATAGTAAAGGAACGAATGCTGATGCAACCGCTAAAGCTCTTGCGTCGTTTGATAGAATTTATTGGATTGCGGGGGGAAAAGCCAAGGAAGAAGGTATTGATTCTTTATCGCCCTATTTCCCAAAAATTGTGCATACATTCTTAATTGGTGATGCCCAAGATAGATTTGCAAACACGTTAGAGCATCAGGTGCCGTTTACGAAGTCGGGAACATTGGAGCAAGCTGTAGCGGATTCTTATCGCTTAGCTTTAAGTGATTCTTTTGAAAATTCAGTCATATTGTTGTCTCCCGCTTGCGCTAGTTTTGACCAATTTGAAGATTTTGAGCACAGAGGGAAAGTATTTTGTCAGCTCGTTCAGTCCTTGGAGGCTTAATGTATGTTTAAAAAAGCGCTTATGAGTCAAAATTTGGGGTGGAAACGTCGGCAAAAAGGGGTGAGTCAGTCCCCTGTTGAACCGAAAGATCTCACGGATATTCCTCTTCTAGCGGAAGCCTCTACCCTAAAGGCAAGGAAGTACACATTCTCAAGGCGCGACACGAGTATTTTGGGTCGGTGGTGGTGGACAGTTGATCGATGGAGCTTAGGAGCCGTAACCATATTGATGGGCATTGGAATTCTCTTAAGTTTTGCCGCAAGCCCGCCGGTGGCCGATCGCTTAAATCTGGGGGGTTTTTATTTCGTAAAGCGTCATGTTATTATGATTATTCCCACATTTTTTGTTCTCATTGGGACGTCACTTATGACTCCTCGGCAAACCCGTCGACTGGCAACACTTGTTTATTTAGTGGGGATAGGTCTTCTGGTATTTACGATCACTAATGGGATGGAAATTAAGGGAGCTCGGCGGTGGATCAATTTTGGAAACTTCTCTATTCAAGCTTCTGAATTTGTTAAACCAGCATTTTCTGTTTTGGTGGCCTGGATGCTGACAGAACGGTATCGTAATCCTAAATTTCCAGGAATGTTGATATCTTGTAGTTTACTTGGGCTTTTTGTCTTACTTCTTATGTTGCAACCGGATTTGGGAATGACCGTTGTAACCACCGCTTCCTGGATTGGTCAACTTTTCATCGCGGGTATGCCTTTGTTCTGGATGGGTCTTGTCGCTGCTTTGGGCGTTTTTGGATTAATCGGGGCTTATTTTTTCTTCCCTCACGTTGCCAGACGTATTGATCAATTTTTGGATCCCTCAACCGGTGATCCTAAGCACGATCTTTATCAAGTTCACCAGTCTTTAGAAGCCTTTATGAATGGAGGACTTTTGGGACGGGGTCCTGGGGAGGGGACGGTAAAAAAATATATTCCTGATGCTCATGCTGACTTCGTTTTTGCTGTAGCTGGAGAAGAATTTGGCCTTATATTTTGTACAATTATTGTTGGGTTGTTTGCTTTTATCGTGGCTCGTTGTTTCTTGAGAATCATGCACGAAAATAGCCTTTTTGTTGTGTTGGCTGTATGTGGTCTTATTATTCAATTTGGAAGTCAAGCTCTTGTTAACATGTCTTCGACATTACACATTATTCCAACCAAAGGAATGACGATGCCGTTCATTAGTTATGGGGGGTCATCTCTATTGGCACTCGCGATGTCGATGGGTATGGTCCTTGCCTTAACAAGACGGCGTCACGGGTCAGCTGAAAATTTATAAGTAAGGTTGCAATGACATCTTATCTTAACGCCTTGTTGTGGATTCGCCTCCAAACATTCTTCGAAGGCCTTTGGCCATTTCCTGCTCTGTCTCACGCGAAAAAATCGACGTACCTGATGATTGAGCCTGTGTGGACGCTGATGATTCACTGCTCCCTACTGGAGAAGGTGAGCTACTGGGTACTTGTTTTTCTTCATTTGAAGGTTGGGTTGAGGGTGAGGTAGTAGCAGTAGCAGTAGCAGCAGTAGCAGTAGCAGTAGCAGTAGCAGCAGTACTTTTAGGAGCCGTGGGAGAACTCTTCTTAAAAACATGGAGTTGCATCATCCCGCGAGTGAACTCAGTGATGCTTTTTATCTGATCCGGAGTGCTATTTGCATTTTGAGAGCTTCCTACCTGACCTGCTACTTCTGCATCGAGTCGAATCGTACGCGCTTCCAACATAGCAAACGCTTCCCTACTTTTACCCTCTTTCAATAATTTATGCATAAGGTCCTCTTCTTCTTTATTATATTTTTGGTCTAAGGGTACAAAAATAGTAAATATTTTTTCTGGGGTAAGGGGGCCTTCCAAAGAACAATTTTTCAAGGCTTCTATGATTTTTTGAGCTCTGTTAGGCCCATGATCTCGATTATAATCGGCACAATCATATTCATCGCCTTTAAAATTAGGTGGGACTTTTCGTCCCACAAAATAGTCATGTCCAAATTGAGAATTCGCAAATTCTTGTGCCGCTTGTTCAGTTGGGCGACTGTGGACATTTGTTATTAAATATGCGAGGCTTAATTGGGCTGCATTCGTTCCTGTTGCACTGTTCCAAAGGGCTAAAATAACATGTTCCTTTTTTAATCCGGCAATACTAATTTTGTTTGCATCTTCATTTTTATTGGTTTCAATTGCTAAAAAAGATTTTGTTAAAAATAGTGAAAATAATATTAAGAATATAGAAAGGCGTTTCATGATTTTTATCTCCTAAAGGTTATAACTTCATCTTTTAGTTACTAGCTATACTGATGGGCAAATTAGTTGCATTAAAGCTATGTTGCCGTAATTTTGCAGGAAATTTATAAGGCAGATGAAGTTACCTATTTTTTACCTGGGTCTAGAATTACTTCCATCAAACATACGTTGAAGCCCTGCTTTCATACTTTTTTCCGTCTCAGCTGAAAAGACAGGAGCATTTTCAGGTTCTCTCTGTGTTGATGAGGAGGATTTTGATGGCTTAGTGGGTTTTGTTTGAGACGGTAAATTATTGGATGCTGGACTTGCAGATGTTGTTGCTTTTGGTGTTGGCTCATTGTTCTCAGTATTAGTAGATGATGCTGATACTGCGTGTGTACGAAGACTATTCAGAACTGCTCCATTGCAAATTTGATCAATTTCTTCTTTTTTATCAGGGTCTGATACCACTATACTTTTCAATAAAGAAATTACCTCTGCATCTTGTCGAATTCTTCGTGTTTGGTACATTGCTAAAAATTCTTCCTGTTTACCGCTGTTCAGCAAGGTATTCATACGCTCTTTTTCAGCCTCATCCACTGCAGGATTCTCAGGAATGACAACAGCAAATATTCTTTTTTCAGTCAGGGGGCCTTCTAAAGAACATTTTCTCAAAGCATCTATAACTTGATGCGCTTTATTAGGTCCATGATCGCGGTTATAAACATAACCACAATAATTTTCCCCCTTAAAATCGGGTACTATTTTTCGACCAAAGAAGTATCCTCCACAATGCTCCCCATATGCGCGTGCATCCTCTATGGTTGGCAATCGCAAACTAGTCGTTAAGAGAAACTGTATATTATCTTTATGTTCTCTTTTTCCTGTAGCATTATTCCAAAGAGCCAGAATGACATGTTCACGTTTTAAACCGGCTATGCTAATTTCATCCGGATCTACAATTTTTGAATCTTCCATTCCCAAAAAAGATTTTGTTAGGAGGACAGAAAATAAAAGTAGGAATAAAGGAAGGCGTTTCATGATTTATCTCTCCAAAGAGTTGTGAGTTTCTCAATTTTAGCGATTTGTCTTACAACCCGTCAAGTTGTTTCAAAAATTCTCTATTTTAAAATAATTTATCTGCTCTCTTCCTTGACGCTATACGAATGCCTCCTTAAAATAAGAAACACAATGGTCATAGGGAATATTTCATGAGCAAAACAATCATTCTCTCCTCCGGCGGAACGGGGGGACATGTTTTTCCAGCTTTGAGTCTCTCAGAAGTTTTAAGCACACGGGGATACCAGGTCATTATTATGACGGATCATCGTGGCCATGTATTTCAAAAAGCTCCAGGCATTGGTCGTGTTATCTCCTTGCCAATTTGGCGGGGGCGAGAGGGGTCGCGCTTGAGTATCTTTATCCTTTTGACAAATCTGGTTCTGAGCTTTTTAGTGGCTTTAGGATATATGATTTTCCGCCGACCAGCTGCTGTTGTGGGATTTGGCGGATATCCTTCAATTCCAGCCATTCTCGCGGCGACGATTTTGCGAATTCCCACAGCTTTACATGAACAAAATGCTATATTGGGACGTGCCAATCGGCTTCTGGCACGGTTTGTCAGGCGGCTAGGAATTTCTTTTGAAAAGGTAAAATATTCTGAACCATTCCGCGATAAAGTTATTTACACAGGAAATCCGGTAAGAAAGTCTATTATTGCTATTCAAGATGAAATTTATAAACCCTCCGAAGCCCAAGAACCTTTTTGTTTGTTTATTTTGGGGGGGAGTCAAGGAGCCCGTATTTTTTCAACCGTCATTCCCAAGGCTTTACGCAATTTACCAGAAGAAATGCGTAAGCGGTTGACGGTATATCAACAATGTCGCAAAGAATTGGTTGAGCAAACAAAAGAAGCGTACCAGCAATTTGGTTTGAGTGTTCATGTCAGCTCCTTTTTTGATGATGTTGATCAGAAACTAAAAGAAGCGCATCTTGTCATTGGGCGGGCAGGGGCCTCCACAGTTGCAGAATTGATGGTAGCGGGGCGCCCGGCTATCCTAGTTCCTTATCCTTATGCTATGGATAATCATCAACAAGCCAATGCAATCAGCCTGAGTGAAAACCAAGCAGCGTGGGTCATTTTGGAACGGGACTTTATGCCTCAAAAGTTGCAAGAAATTCTTATGAAATCTATGAACAATGGAAATATTCTTAAAATTATGGCTAAAAATATGCATAACTTTAGTCAGCCGAATGCTGCGGAAAAGCTTGCGCAAATGGTAGAAAATTTGCTACCAAATAATTAGGTATTTTATCTTATATTAAAAGGCTGTTACTCTCTCATGCGCATTCCTCCCCATACGGTCAAAATTATTCATTTTATTGGCATTGGGGGTATCGGCATGAGCGGTATCGCTGAAGTTCTATTTAATTTGGGTTATGAGGTTCGCGGAAGTGATATTGCTGAAAATGCCAATATTCTTCGATTGCGACAAAAAGGTGTGGTGATCACCATTGGCCACGCGGCATCTAATGTTCAAGGGGCTCAAGTTGTCGTTGTTTCCTCAGACATTAAATCAGCAAATATTGAGCTGCAAGCAGCTCGGGATCAGAGAATTCCGGTCATTCGTCGTGCAGAAATGTTGGCGGAACTCATGCGTTTTAAGCTTTCGGTTGCCATCTCTGGCACGCACGGCAAAACCACAACAACTTCCTTAATGGCAGCTTTATTCGACGCAGCTCTTCTGGATGCAACAGTGGTGAACGGAGGCATTATTAATGCCTATCAAACCAATGCTCGTCTTGGAAAAGGGGAGTGGATTATTGTGGAGGCGGATGAATCAGATGGCAGCTTTACGCGATTGCCAGCCACAATTGCGGTTGTGACAAATATTGATCCAGAACATATGGATTTTTATGCCAGCTTCGATCATTTAAAGAAAGCTTTCGTAGACTTTGTGGAACGCATCCCTTTTTACGGATTGGGTATTATGTGTATTGATCATCCCGAAGTTCGAGCTATTCTTCCTCAATTATCTGACCGACGTATAATGACTTATGGCTTTAGTGAAGACGCAAATGTTCGCGCCGTCAATATGCGCCAAAGTCCGGAAGGAACCACGTTTGATGTGGAGATTGCTACGCCGGCAGCTTTGGCTCATCGCACCTTAGCAAAAGAAACTGTTTCTGTTCTTCCTCGTAAAATTAAAGATCTTTTCCTCCCAATGATGGGTCAGCATAATGTGCAGAATTCTTTGGCTGCTGTTGCCCTTGCTCAAGAATTGGGTCTCGAAGATGGGGTAATTATCAAAGCTTTTGCGGGCTTTGCGGGAGTGAAACGGCGATTTACAAAGATGGGTGTAGGGGCTGGTATTACGGTCATTGATGATTATGCTCATCATCCGGTCGAAATTAAAACAGTCTTGTCGGCAGCCCGTCAAGCAACGAAGGGGCGTATTATTGCTGTTGCGCAACCTCACCGTTATAGTCGCCTCCATCATTTTTTCTCAGACTTTGCGACCTGCTTTGAAGGTGTTGATGCTCTCATTATTGCGCCGGTTTATGGAGCAGGTGAAGCACCTATTGAAGGAGCAACAACTCCTCATTTAATTGAAGCCATTAAAGCCTCTACTGGGTATCAAGCTCATGAGTTGACCGATTCCCAAGATCTTGCTTCTTTAGCCTATTCTTTGTTCCCAGGTGGACCTCGAGATGGAGATATGATTTTGTGTTTAGGGGCAGGGAATATCACTCAATGGGCAGCTGCTCTTCCAGAACAGCTTGAGGGTTTGAAAAATTCTTTAAAATTGGCACAGCAATGACAAATTGGCAGGACCATCTCCCGACGGTTCGGGGGCGTTATTTGTTTGGCTCCCGATTAGCAGATCAAACTTGGTTTCGAGTGGGAGGGCCGGCAGATGTGATTTTTCGTCCTGCGGATGAAGCTGATCTTGCCGATTTTTTGGCTCACAAACCTGACGATGTTCCTGTTGCTATTGTAGGGGCTGGCTCAAACCTTTTGGTGCGACAGGGAGGAATTTCAGGTATCGTCATTCGTTTGGGGCGAGGATTTAATGAAATTCGTGTTGAAAATGATCTCGTTCACGTAGGGGCGGGGAGTTTTGATCGGACTGTTGCCTTAACATGTCGCAACAGTGGCCTAGGGAACCTGGAGTTTCTAGTTGGTATTCCGGGCACCATTGGAGGTGCTGTAACAATGAATGCGGGTGCATATGGTCAGGAAACGAAAGATATTCTTGTTTATGCACATGTTTTAGACCCCCAAGGGGGACGACATCGTTTAACACCGGACGATTTGCAAATGACCTATCGGCATACAAATCTTCCCGAAGGGTGGATTGTGACAGGAGCCGTTTTAAAAGGAAATCGAGATAAAGATGTTGCGCAGATTAGTGCGAATCTTGATGCCATTTTGAAGCAACGTGAGGCCACTCAACCGACTCGCGGGCGAACAGGCGGAAGCACTTTTAAAAACCCCCTTAATCAAAAAGCCTGGGAGTTGATTGATGCTGCAGGATGTCGTGGATTAAAGATTGGAGACGCTCAAGTTTCAGAAAAACACTGTAATTTTTTGTTAAATCTAGACCAAGCGACGGCAAATGATTTAGAATTGCTCGCAGAAGAGGTGAAACGCCGGGTTCAAGAAAATAGTGGCGTTTCTCTAGAATGGGAAATTGTAAGAATGGGACGCTCCTGTCCTTAAAAACTTAGAAAGATAAGTCCTGGAAAAAATGAGAATTCAGGTTGAGTGCACAACGATAGTTTTGAATTGTGTCATTTAATAATTTTATGACAAAGAGGCATGTAATGACAAAGAAGCGTGTGGCAGTATTGATGGGGGGATGGTCTTCGGAAAGGGAAGTTTCATTGAACTCAGGCAAACTTGTGGGCAATGCTTTGAGAGAGTTAGGCCATGACGTGATCGCCATTGATGTGACACGTGATTTGACTCAACTAACGACAGCTTTAACGCCCAAACCAGATATTGTTTTTAACGCTTTACACGGGGTGGGGGGAGAAGATGGTTCTGTCCAAGGTCTTCTTGAGATTTTAGGTGTGCCCTACACACACTCGGGTGTCGATGCTTCAGCAATTGCCATGAATAAAGTTTTATCACGTCGAGTTTTTGAGCAAGAAGGAATAGCAGTTCCTTCGTGGAAAGTATGTTTTAAGGCAGATATTGATGCGGCGCATCCGATGCCAATGCCCTATGTGATTAAACCCATCAATGAAGGATCTAGCCGGGGCGTTTATATTATTCGTTCAGAAGAAGATTTTAAAAAATTCCAAAAGGAATGGAGTTTTGGAGAAACCATTCTCGTTGAAAAATTTATTCAGGGGCGAGAAATTCAAGTTGGCATTATGGGAACTCGAGCGATCGGTGCCATTGAAATTCGACCCCGAGAAAGTTTCTATGATTATACGGCAAAATATACAGCAGGAAGAGCAGAACATCTTATGCCAGCTCCCTTGTCCTCAAGTGCATATGATAGAGTAATGAAATTGGGATTAAGGGCTCATCAAGTTTTAGGGTGTCGAAGTGTCTCTCGTTCAGACTTCATGTATGATGAAGCTCAAGATGAATTTTATTTGCTTGAATTAAATACCCAACCTGGTATGTCACCATTATCTTTACTTCCCGAAATTGTTGCTCATGAAGGGATTACCTTTAATGAACTAATATCCTGGATGCTGGATCAAGCTCAATGTGATCAAAAATTATGCGCGCATTAAAAGTGAAACCTTCCCGATCTCGTGCTCGAGGGCCTATACAAAAAAGAGGCTCCCCCTCCTGGCGGGTCGAAACAACCATGCGCCGTTTATGGTTCAATCCTTTGGCAAAAATTGCGATATTCTCATTTTTTGTACTTATCATTCCTATCGCTTTATGGTGGGCGGAATACCCGCAAAAATTTGGTAATTATATTTCTCATTCTATGGTTGCAGCATCCGGGAAAATGGGTTTTAGCGTTTCTGATGTTTTGGTAGAAGGTCGCAAAAATGCCCCCATCGAGAAAATTTTGAAAGTTGTCGATGTTCGTCGGGGAAATCCTTTATTATCCTATGATCCATACCAAATCAAAAAAGATTTAGAAGAATTATCTTGGATACGTCAAGCAACGGTGAAGCGCCAGTTGCCAGGCATTATCTTTATTCAATTAAGTGAGCGGCAGCCGGTTGCTTTATGGCAACATCAACAAAAACACTACTTGGTGGATGAGCAAGGTGTCATTATTAGCAGTGACAATCTTCAGGGATTTGACAAGTTACCCATCATTGTAGGAGGAGATGCGCCTGTTCATGCAACCCACGTTTTGCATTTATTAGAAAAATTTCCGGATATCCAAAAAAGAATGACGGCATTGGTGCGTGTAGGCGGACGGAGGTGGGATTTACACTTGGATCGTACGTTGCAAATTAAATTACCGGAAATAAAAGTGGAAGAAGCCCTCGTTAGATTATCTTTATTAATTAAGCAAAAAAAGGTTAATTCAAAAGAGGTTTCTGTCATAGATTTGCGTGTGAAAAATCAAATTGTCATGCGTTTATCACCCTCTGCAGCTGTGCGTTTAAAAGGTAGAGGCAAAGAAACCTAATTCAACAAGACAAACAAGAATAAATTCGTTAAACTACGATTATGAATATTTTTACAACCAAAACTATTAAAAATAGGCAAGACATCTTTGCAGCTCTAGATATAGGTACCAGCAAAGTTTGCTGTGCCATTGCAAAGGTAGAAAATCGTCCCCATGAAAAAGGGGGAGAGGTTTTACGGCTTATTGGTGTAGGACACCAATCTTCACGAGGCATAAAGAGTGGTCTTATTGTGGATCTGGAAGCTTTAGAAGATGCCATTCTTAATGCCGTTCATTCTGCCGAACAAATGGCGGGTCAAACAATTTCTGGTGTTTGTGTCAATTTGCCGGCGTCGAGTGTGCGATCGCAAACTTTTGAATCTCATTTAAGTATTGTAAATCAAACCGTAGATGAAACGCATATTCGCCGTCTATTAACGTTTGGCCGAAATGCCCAAATTTCAGAAGACCAACAAATTATCCACGCACTTCCCATAAGTTATTCAATTGATAATACACATGGTATTCACGATCCTCGAGGAATGGTTGGGAGCCAGTTGAGTGTTACGATTTACCTCGTTACAGCCCCTAAAGCCCTCATTCGTAACTATCAAAATTGCATTGGGCGTTGTCATTTGGATGTGACAAGTTTTATTGTAACTCCTTATGCTTCAGGATTATCTACCTTGGTTGATGACGAACTCACACTAGGTGCTACCGTTATTGACATGGGTGGGGGGACAACAACCATTGCATCATTTCTTGATGGGACATTAATACATGTAGATAGTCTTGCCCTTGGCGGAGCTCACGTTACAAGTGACATTGCGCGTGGAGTATCAACTCCTCTTGTTCAAGCAGAACGTCTAAAGACACTGTACGGTACAGTCATTCTTTCTTCATCTGATGAACGTGAAAATATTGCCGTTCCGCAATTGGGAGAAAATCGGGATCCCCAAGCAAATCAAATCTCAAAATCAATGTTAACCCACATTGTGCGTGCACGTGTCGAAGAAACTCTGGAGCTCATATGGAATAAGTTAGCGGCCACGGGAATGGACCGCCTTGTCTGTCAGCGAATTATTTTGACAGGGGGGGGGAGTCAACTTCCTGGCATAAGAGAAATGGCATCGAATTTGTGGAATCGCCCCGTTCGTCAAGGACAGCCAAATGGTGTTATTGGAGCTAGCGATTTTGCAACAAATCCGATGTTTGCGACTTGTGCTGGTTTATTGCAGTATGCATGGCGGGATTATGCGGGCTCGCAAAACACACTTCAAATGGAGCCTACGCATATGAATGTATTACAACGTGCAACTACTTGGCTTCGCGAAAATTTCTAGCTACCAACATGCGTTTTTTAAGACTGAGCTTGAGCGAGAGTCAAAATCGTTCTTCAAGGTTACAGAGAGATGAGTATCATTCTGCCTTCTCGCAAAGAGGGTGAAAGTCTCATGAAATAGTGTTGAATTTGAAGAATATTTTTAAACAAAATCTTGTAGATATTTAGGGACTTTCAAAGTAAACATCTTATCAACCGTATAGAGTCAACGTGTATTCATCCTTTAGGCTGTAAAGAGTATAAATTTAGGATGAGTCTGCAAAAATTATGGTGGATATTCTTTTGAATTCCGATTAACATTTTATTAAGTTTTCACTCGTTTAAAAAATAAAGGAATTAACTATGCTCAACGAAAATTTAGAATTAAAACCCCGCATTACAGTCATTGGTGTCGGAGGAGCGGGTGGAAATGCAGTTTGCAATATGATACGCGCCAAATTAGAGGGCGTAGAATTTGTTGTTGCCAACACAGATGCTCAAGCATTGAGTGGGTCTTTAGTTGAGCCCTCACATAAAATTCAATTAGGACTTCACGTTACTCAAGGACTGGGTGCTGGATCTAAGCCTGATGTGGGGCGTGCTTCAGCTGAGGAATCGCAAGAGGATATTATTCGACACTTGCGGGGAAGTAACATGGTTTTCATTACCGCGGGTATGGGCGGAGGAACCGGTACTGGTGCAGCGCCTGTTATCGCGCGCGCGGCTCGGGAAGAAGGCATTTTAACCGTAGGTGTGGTGACAAAGCCTTTCCATTTTGAAGGAACACATCGGTCTCGTACTGCTGAACGTGGTATTGAAGAATTACAACAATATGTCGACACGCTAATCATTATTCCCAATCAAAATCTATTCCGGATTGCCAATGAAAGAACTACTTTTGCTGATGCTTTTAAAATGGCAGATGATGTTTTATATTCAGGTGTTCGGGGTGTTACAGATTTGATGATGATGCCTGGATTGATTAACTTGGACTTTGCTGACATTCGAGCTGTTATGGCGGAAATGGGTAAAGCAATGATGGGTACTGGGGAAGCCGAAGGGGATCGTCGTGCTCTCGACGCTGCTGAAGCAGCAATATCAAATCCATTATTGGATGATGTTTCTATGAAAGGTGCTAAAGGCGTTCTTATAAATATTACTGGCGGTTATGATATGACTTTGTATGAAGTTGACGAAGCGGCAAACCGTATTCGAGATGAAGTTGATCCGGAAGCCAATATTATTTTTGGATCGACGTTTGATGAAAAACTCAATGGAACAATTCGTGTTTCTGTTGTGGCAACGGGAATTGGAGGGCTTCAATCCGCACATTCTTCCTCGCTTAATACTTCATCTCCCGTTATGGCACGTCCTATTAATATGGCGGCTGCAGCCTCTTCACGAGAACCTGTATCTCCTAATAGTGTTTATTATGGGCCCAATATTCAAAAGACAGAAGCCCCTGAAGTTGTTTCATTGAGTGGCGGGGATGAAACCAATTTAAAAGATGATATTCAAACAACAGCACCCCAAGATTCTTTTTCTGATTTACCGACAGAGTCGCAAACGGCTTCAGAAGAATCAAATGAACTTTTTGGATTTGAGACAACTCCTGATCTTTTTCAAGCTAAAGATTCATCACCAAAATTAGAGACTTCAGAACCAGAGGCGCCCCAATCAACTCCCTCATTAGCTATGGAAGATGAAATTGCTTCGCTAGATGCAGGTGATGCAGAAAAACGACGACGTCCAACGTCATTGTTTGAAAGATTTACGGGTGTTTCTCGGGCAAAAACTCTCCAACCTCAACCAGAAATAGCAAAGGTTGCAGAACAAGATTCTCATGATGAATTAGATATGTTAGAAATCCCTGCGTTCTTACGTCGCGGATCGTAAAATTAAGCACGAACCCTGAAGTCCCGCACTAAACAAGAGCGGGACTCTCAATTTGACTCGAAAAAAATCTTTTCTTTATTTGACTGCTGAGATAGTCCTAACAAGCTGACCCTTTCTTAAGGGCCTTGCGGTTAAAACATTACCATGCAAAAATAATTCAGTTTCCTTTAGATTAGGTATACTGAAATTGTAGAACAAAAATTTGAAAATCAATCTTACAACGTAAGGATAATGGAGATGCACACAGTTTTATTAGTTGTTCTCATCCTGATTTTGGTTGGCGCTTTTCCAAAGTGGCCCCATAGCCAGTCTTGGGGGTACTTTCCCAGTGGGGGTGCTGGAATTCTCATCATAATTATTCTCGTATTGCTTTTAACAGGACGATTATAACTTGAAAAGGAATAAGCGACCGCTTATGTTAGGCTCGATGGTACTGATAATCGAGCGTGTTTTTATCTACAAATATTTTAAGGAGAAAAAAATGAAAAAAATGAATTGGATATTGGGAACTTCAGCATTAGCTTTGGTTGCTGCCTGTGCTCTTAGTGGTGTTGTCTGTGCAAATGATGCGGCAAAAAAAGATGAAAAAGTTTCTGCTGAGAATATGGATCTTATTGAAAAAGGTCGTTGGGAACAATTAAAGGGCCAAGTTCAAAAAGAATGGGGTAAAGTTACAGATGACGATTGGCAAAAATTGAAAGGTTCAGCACGTGAGTTGACTGGCTTATTGGTCGAAAAGTATGCTTTCGCAAAAGATGATGCTGAAAAGAAAGTTGCTGAATTTCTTGCAAAGCATGACTTGAAGAGCGACAAAAAGGCTGATGACAAAAAAGCCGATGACAAAAAAGCTGTTGACAAAAAAGTCGACGAGAAAAAAGTTGGTTAAAGGTTAAAATTTTTCTTTAAACATTTTTATAAAGAAAAGCTATCTCAAAAAGGCAACTTCCATTTATTAGTGGGTTGCCTTTTTTTATTGAATTAAAAGTAAGCTACCAACTAATAATTATTTCACAAAATAGTATTGAAAAAATCTAAAGTTATAAATTAAATCGTCATGGTATTATAATACCATTACGATTAAAGACTTATAAACTAAAGGATTTGAGCTTGACGTGAGTCAATAAATGCTCTAGAACCATAAAATATGGTCTTTTAATTATGGATAGAATACAAATGAAAACATTTTCTATAAAACCCGCAGATGTAAAAAAGAAATGGCATCTTATTGATGCCCAAGATCTCATTCTCGGGCGCCTTGCTGTAGTTGTTGCCAACATTTTACGTGGCAAAAACAAACCAGAATATACACCACACGTAGATTGTGGCGACAATATTGTTATTGTTAACGCAGAAAAAGTAAAACTTACAGGAAATAAGCTTGAAGCTAAAAAATTCTACTGGCATACAGGCTATCCTGGGGGAATTAAGGAACGCGCTGTTGGTGCCATACTTGAAGGTAAACACCCGGAACGTGTTATTGAAAAAGCGGTTGAACGCATGATTCCTCGAGGTCCCTTAGGGCGCCAAATTATGAGTAATTTAAAAGTTTATGCTGGTACAACCCATCCACATGCAGGCCAAAACCCAGAAGTTTTGGATGTTGCGTCCCTGAATTCAAAGAATAAAAGGAGTATATAACCGTGGCACGCGACAAAATTGCTTTAGAAGATTTAAAGTCTGCTGTAAAAGATACAGCGACACCCACAAGTAAAGCTTCACAAAGTGCATCCCCAGCGGCTGCAACAGATAGTGAGCCAGTTTTACCTAAAATCGATTCCCAAGGGCGTTCATATGCAACCGGCAAGCGAAAGAATGCTATTGCCCGTGTGTGGATTAAGCCAGGTAAAGGTCAAATTATTGTTAATGGTAAAGGCAGCACTCAGTATTTTGCACGCCCCGTTCTTCAAATGATGATTGCGCAGCCTTTAGAAGTTGCAAATCGTTCGGGATTGTTTGACGTTTGGTGTACAGTTATTGGCGGTGGTTTGTCAGGTCAAGCAGGAGCTGTTCGACATGGAATTAGCAAGGCTTTGACATATTTTGAACCAGACTTGCGCCCTGTTCTTAAGCATAGTGGTTTCTTGACACGCGATAGTCGTGTTGTTGAGCGGAAAAAATATGGTCAACGCAAAGCGCGTCGTCGCTTCCAGTTCTCCAAGCGTTAATTATTGGTGTATTGGGGTATGGATTCCCCATCTACATATTAGAGGAGTTTAAGTTATGGCAAAAGCAGCAACAATTGCAATCAAAATGCTCAGTACAGCAGATACAGGTTTTTTCTATGTCGCGAAAAAGAATCCGCGTAAAAAGCCTGAGAAGTTTGAGTTTCGTAAATATGATCCTGTTGTTCGTAAGCATGTCTTATTTAAAGAAACCAAAATTAAATAAAATGATGTGACAGATATATATTATAAAAAAACCGGAGTTATCTCCGGTTTTTTTATGTTCAAAAATTCACGAAATAGTGAATTTTGTAGTGGCTAGGCGGCCCAAAATTGTACGTCATTACCAATGAGGTTGCTAATAGAAATAAATATAATGAAGGAGTTAAAGAGGAATATAAAGAAGTTTTTCGAACCACATTCACGCCAAACTTAGTATCAATTTAGAACTGAAATTTTAAGAATGGCGCGAATATGGGGCTTATTTAATGAACAGTGGAGCTAGGAAGAACATTGATAATTGAACGGTTCTTTTGTCCACGTTTAAATTCGACAAAACCTTCAATGAGAGAAAATAGGGTGTGGTCTTTACCCATACCTACATTCTTGCCAGCGTGAAACTTTGTTCCTCGTTGACGAACGATAATATTACCAGCCAAAACATGTTCTTGACCAAACTTCTTAACACCGAGTCGCCGACCTTCTGAGTCGCGGCCGTTACTTGTGCTACCACCACCTTTTTTTTGTGCCATAACTTATCTCCTTCGTGTAGATCCGGTATTATTTACCGGCTACAATTTTTTCAATCTTCAAAACGGTTAGATGCTGACGATGACCTTTTTTGCGGCGATAGTTGTGCCGACGCTTTTTCTTAAAAATGATCACCTTACGATCCCGCATTTGTTCTACGACAGTGGCTTGAACTTTTGCGCCAGTAACTGTGGGATTTCCAACGGTTACGGCTTTTCCATCACTAATCATTAGAACTTCCTCTAGATTAACAGCTGCGCCTGGCTCAGCGTCTAGCTTTTCAACCCAAAGAACATCATTTACATGGACAGTATATTGTTTACCGCCGGTTTTTATTACTGCAAACATGGGGTCACTTTCCCAAAAAATAAAGACAATAGATAGTGCTTAACATTATATCGATGTTAACCGCTTATCTATTTTGTCTATCGGTATTAGCGGTTTATGTCAAGATTTTTGTTGAAATAAGCTCATATTATTATATTACCCTGAAAAGTGAGATTAGAGCAAAATCCCATGTTAACCCTTTATCTCAATGATATAGAGTAATTCCTTATTCTTTCCACTTAATATTACAACCCATACTGGGTTTTTGATCTGGGTCAATTGGATCACCGCTTATAAGACAGTCAAGGGCCTTGCGCAGCGTTAAGCCGGTCAGATACGCCCTGTCCTTATTTGGACTAGAGTCATCCAGTTGTCCGCGGTATACGCAGCGCAGTGCGCCATCAAATACAAAGAAATCTGGTGTACACACAGCCTGATAGGCTTTTGCAACATTTTGTGTTTCATCGAAAAGGTAAGGGAAGGAGAAATCATGAGCTTTTGCCCTTTCTGTCATCTGTTGCGGCGCATCTTCCGGATAAGCTATGGGATCATTTGCACTAATCGCAACAAATGAAATTCCTTTTTCTCCATACTCATGGGCTATCTTTAATATTTGGGGGAGGACGTGTTTGACAAAAGGACAATGATTGCAAATAAACATGATTACTGTCCCCCTAGGAGACTTTAAGGCTTGTAGGGACAATGGCTGTCCCGTAATTGTATTGGTAAGTTCAAAATCATGAGCCAGAGTCCCAAGAGGAAGCATACTCGATCGTGTTATTGCCATCAATCATGACTCTATAAAAATTTCTTAAAAGTATTGATAACATAATATCAATAAAATATCTACTGTGGGGTTAAAGGATCAACTTTGAGTTCAACCCGTCCAGGTAGTAATAACCCGTTAACGTACTGCAAAAAACTACGAAGAGCTGGAAATTGTGCCAATAACGTTGCTTCGCTGCTTTGATTGCGCTCGAATACAGTTTCGAACAAAGACTTGGATTCAGGTAAGTGGCGTAAATGAACGGGGCCTTGAGGAGCAATTCCGGCTTCTTTCTTGGCAATTTCTATGGCCTTCATAACACCGCCCAACTCATCTACAAGGCCATTTTCTTTGGCTTCGATACCTGTCCATACTTGTCCTTTGGCAATTTGATGAACTTTTTCGACAGATAGATTGCGACCTTTCGCAACTTTTTCTTGGAAAACTGCATAAATTTGATCGAGATAACCATTAAATTTTTGGCGACCTTCTACTGAAAATTCCTTTCCCGTTGACCAGATTGCTGCATTATCTCCTGTGTGAATTTTCCCCCAGTGAATGCCGTAATGATCCCAAAAAGCTTGGGTGACAATTTTCCCTGCATAGACACCAATCGACCCTGTCGTGGTTGCGGGTTGCGCGACAATCTTACGAGCATTGCAGGCTATCCAATATCCCCCTGAGGCTGCATAATTTGACATAGAAACAATTACAGGCTTAACAGACTTTAGAAGTTCTACTTCTCGAGCAATGAGCTCGCAAGCAATAGGAAACCCACCACCGGAATCTATTCGCAAAATAACAGCTTTAATATTCTTATTTTTTCCAGCTTCTCTGATAGTCTTGGCAATTTCAACTGCATCCATCACACTGTCATCTGACAAGGGATTATGAGCCATTTTATTTTTCGAAATAGTTCCTTCTGCATAAATTATAGCGATCTGGTCTCCTTGAGACGGTTGTTTTATGGTGTTGGAATAAACTTCAAACTCAACGTAAGTAGGTTTGCTGCCCACTTGCTTTTCAATTTCATTTTTTACTTGGTCTTTGTAGCCAATCTCATCAATCATTTTGGCAGCGAGAGCATTGGGGAGTGTATGAGGAGCTGTATTGAGTAATTTACGAACCTCTTCAGCTTTTAAATTACGATCAGCCGCAACGTCATTGATAATTTGTGTGGTGATGCTATCAAGTAGCCGTTGCATGTTTTGTCTGTAAGGAGGAGTGAAATCGGATTCTGTGTAAGATTCAACCATACCCTTATATTCTTCACGACGACCCATTTGAGGAATAATTTTATAATCCTCGAGTATCTTTTTTGCGAAAGGAATTTCCGCAATTAAACCGTTGAAATTAAAACTCCCAATAGGCATAACCCAGATTTTTGATGAAGCTGCAGCGAGATAGTATGCTCCCGTTGCATTAGATAGTTCCCCAAAACTATCTGTATAGGTATAAACAAATTTGCCTGTGGTTTTGAACGCTTTTAGAGCATCACGTAGCTCTTGAATGGTTGCAATTCGTAAGGCGTTCCCTTCAATTTTAAGAAAAATACCTTGTACATTTGAGTTTTGAGCCGCATGATTGATGCCCGAAACAATCGTATGGAGAGAAACTGATTGTCCTTTGATAAGGGAAATAAGTCCTTTATTTTTAGGCTGCTCATCAAGGCTTTGCTCCCCAAGGGTTAAGGATATGACTTGATTAGGACTGCTCGAAGCAAAGGAAAGAGAAGGGGAACTTAACTGATAAAAGCTCCAAGACAACCCCAAAATCAGAAGAAAAGTAAAAGCACCTAAAGTTGCAAAAAGACCAAATATAAAACGCCGCATAGACTACTCCTGGGGGGTAATAACATACCTATTAAATAGACCTTATCTTTAAAAATCTTAAATATCTATTAAATATATGCTTAAAAAGCAGGGAAAACTGCTTTTTCCCTCATTTCGTATTAAACCGTAGAGATATCTGGAGCATCGACAGCTTTCATACCCACAACATGATACCCACTGTCGACATAGTGAATCTCGCCGGTTACACCGCTGGAAAGAGAACTGAGGAGATACACGCTTGCACCTCCTACGTCATCTAACGTTGTGTTACGTTTTAGGGGGGAATTGTATTGATTCCATTGCAATATATATCGAAAATCGCCAATACCTGATGAGGCGAGTGTTTTAACAGGACCGGCAGAAATGGCATTGACCCGAATGTTTTGTCCTCCTAAATCAACGGCTAAATAACGCACACTCGCTTCAAGGGCGGCTTTAGCAACGCCCATGACATTGTAATGAGGCATAACACGCTGAGCACCATGATAAGTTAAGGTGAGTAATGCGCCCCCGTCGGTCATTAAATTAGCAGCTTCACGACATGTTTCGGTAAAGGAATAACAAGATATATCGAGAGAGTTTAAGAAGTTTCTGCGTGAAGTTTCAGCGTACTTCCCTTTTAATTCTTCTTTGTCTGCAAAGGCAATAGCGTGAACGACAAAATCAATCTTACCCCATTTCTCTTTTATGGTTGAGAATGTGCGAGCAATATCGCCTTCGGTACTGACATCACAAGGGATTAAGAAATCAAAATTTAAAGATTGGGCTAAAGGGCGGACACGTTTTTCTAAAGCTTCAGATTGGAAGGTAAAAGCGATCTCGGCTCCGTGCGCAGCTAAATTCTTTGCAATACCCCAAGCTAAAGAATGATCATTGGCAAGTCCCATAATCAAGCCGCGCTTACCAGACATTAACCCTGTTTGTGATCTGACTTCGGTCATTTTTTTTCCTTAAAATTTTATCAATTATTCTTAATATAAAGATTACCTGCCTATTTATGGCCTAAAGTGTGCTGATTATTCAAGAGAATCTTCACGAGTAAATTTATCTTCATTACCCTTAAGGCTTAAGACCAATGTAAAGGTCCAAGATTACATTTTGATGGTCAGAGGCTCTTTCGTCATAAAGCTCAAAATCTGTTTGGTAGGCCCGTTGACCGCCTAGTTCTTGAGGACTCATTTGCCAAACATTTTTCCAGCTATTAATACATACGTCTGGCATCGGCCCTGGGCTGTTGGTCAATTTTAGATAATCTTGGGAAGGAATGATTAAAGTCTTAAATCCTTCCGGCACATTATCAAATGAAACCACTTCCTCTCCAATAAAGTAAGTGAAATCACCATTGAGGTCAGATTCGTATTCTGTATAAGCACAGTAAGTTGTGCCAGGCCTCTTTCGGTGAAGAATATTTTGGGCTAAGCCTTGATGAAAATATTTTTGCACAGTAGCGGCAACCTTATTCGTTTCCGGATCCGCCTTAAAGAGATGAGCATTATTTGTTCTTGTGGTTATCCCCACGAGTTTAATCTCGTTTAAGCGTTCATTGTTTTTTTGCATCTCATTAATCCTTCTTATCTATAAGTAATTTATTTTAATCGGCCCTAAAAGCTCAAAACAATATTGTTTTTGAGAATTTTATTTTGCGAGAATTCATAATATGCGGTGTTTTCTCATATTAGAGGTTGCAAACGGAGATAGTCATAAAAAAAGAGACCGGAAAACCAGTCTCTTTTCAAATTCTTAAATGAACTTCTAAATATTAGAAATTTGAACGGCTATATCCGCCGCCAGAGGAATTGCGTCCACCAGCACCACCGCGTCCACCATTTCCACCGCCGCCACCAAAGCCACGATTTTCACGTGGTTGTTGTGGACGAGCTTCAGAAACGCCAATTGCACGTCCCAAAACTTCAGTACCGTTCAATTTTTCAATTGCGTCGGTAGCTTCTTGATCTGTTGACATTTCAACGAATCCGAAACCTTTACTGCGTCCTGTATCACGATCTGTGATAACTTTTGCGGATACAACTTGGCCAACGGACCCAAACAACTCTTCTAAAGTTGAATCGGACATGGCAAAAGCCAAATTGCTAACATATAATTTTTTACTCACCTAACAAGACTCCTTTAAGTACTATTAACAGGCCGCTTAAAGAGGTCTAAGTCAGGACTTGGAACTTCTAAAGCAACATACAACTCTATTATAACAGAATTTTTATGCAAAAAGTAGGAAAAAATGTGGAAAGCCCAAAATTCACAAGAGTTAATACGTATGAATTGTTTTTTAAAAAGGAAAGAGAGTTGGCGTCCCCTACGGGATTCGAACCCGTGTTGCCGCCGTGAGAGGGCGATGTCCTAGGCCTCTAGACGAAGGGGACGTATAACATTTGCGAACGTTACTCAATTTTGCCCTAAAACGCAAGGGGAAAGGATTTAATACTCTGAAAAATGATAATAAAGGGGAATTTTCGTTCCCCTGGTCAAAACTTCCCATATTGCGTATCCTTTTTATAGATGTAGATGCATAAATTGGGGAGAAAGATTATGAGAAAACCTCCAAGCTGGCTTTTAAAGGCCTTCTTTCGTTTATCGTTAATCCTCAATTTAATATTCATTCCTTATATTTTTATGAAAGACCACATTATTAACTTTTTTCGCAATAGCCATAGCCATGACTGGATTTCTCAACCTCTAATGAATAGCTCCCTTTACAAAGCGATTTATCAGGTTGAGCGAACGAAAGGCGATAGCATATTGAAATTGTATCAATTAATGAAAGATGTGCATGAGCTCTTTGACAAGCATCATATTTTGTATTGGGCGGATGGGGGAACGCTATTGGGTGCTATTCGTCACCAGGGTATTATCCCTTGGGATGGAGATTTGGATATAAGAATTCGGTTTGAAGACGGATTTCGCTTTCAGCAGCTCATTCCTGAATTTAAAAAATTAGGATATGAGATTGATGAAGCCTATTTTGGATTTAAAATTCTCCTTGTGGAAAATAAGCAAGATCGCCTGCACAATGTGTGTTGTGATGTTTTTCTAACATCTATGCATGATGGGAAAAATATCTATTATAGTTTAGGTGCACAGGAAAGATGGCCTGTATTTATACTTGAAAGTGAATTATTGCCTTTAGCCAAATATCGATTTGGTGCGATTGAAATATGGGGACCTAAATTACCGGAGCCTTATTTAACCCGGTTATACGGGAATTGGCGCACTTTAGCTTATCAACAACAAGAAGGGCACTTAGTTGCAGGGGAAAGAAGTCGAATCCCTTTTACACCTACCGGAAAGGATCTTGAACCTGGTAAGCCTATGGGGCCTCTAGAGGATCGGGTTAAATTGTGATAAGGTCTTAAAAATCAATAAATTGTCAAATTCCCAACACGTATCTTCGATAACGGAAGTCTAGGAGGGCACTTTTGCTTCTTTTATAAGTGTTTCAAGGACTTGTGAGAAAGGCAAAACTTCTTGAGATTCACCACCCAATCGACGAACTGCTACGGTCTCATTTTCAGCCTCTCGATTTCCAATGACAAGAATAACGGGAATTTTTTGTAAGGAAAGCTCACGAATTTTATAGCTAATCTTCTCGTTTCGCAAATCCAGTTCAGCACGAATGCCATTTTCCTTCAATGTTTGGCAAAGGCGGTGGGCGTAATCGTTTGCGTCAGAGGTAATGGTAGCGACCGTTACTTGAACAGGCGTCAGCCAGAAGGGGAATTTTCCGCCACAGTGTTCAATGAAAACGCCCAAGAAACGCTCAAAAGTTCCCAATATAGCCCGATGAAGCATGACGGGGCGATGCTTCTTACCATCTTCTGCTACATACCAGGCGTCAAGTCTTTCAGGGAGAACATAGTCAACTTGAAGTGTTCCGCATTGCCAATCACGTCCTATGGCGTCTCGTAACACGAATTCGAGTTTGGGACCATAGAACGCCCCTTCACCTGGGTTTAAAGTATATTCAAGTCCTGCAGCAGTAGAGGCTTCTATAAGTGCTTGTTCCGCTAAATTCCAGAGAGAATCACTTCCCGCTCTTTTTTCTGGCCGGTCAGAAAAGCGGACTTTAACGTCTGTAAAACCAAGGTCTTTATAAATACTTTTTAACAAATCGCAGAATGATTTTGTTTCTGACACAATTTGTTCGGGTGTGCAAAATATATGAGCATCATCCTGGACGAAAGCTCTTACGCGCATTAAGCCATGCAATGATCCGGAAGGTTCATTGCGATGACATGAGCCAAATTCAGCCATGCGTAAAGGTAAATCGCGATAACTTTTAATACCTTGTTTGAATATTTGGACGTGGCCGGGACAGCTCATGGGTTTGATAGCCAAGACTTTATCTTCTGAGTCAACAGTGAACATACCTTCTCGAAATTTTTCCCAGTGACCGGATGCTTCCCATAAGGAGCGATCTAATAGTTGAGGCGTTTTGACTTCCACATAACTGTTCGATTCGAGTCGACTACGCATATATGATTCTAAACCTCTATAAAGTGTCCATCCTTTGGGATGCCAGAAAACGCTGCCTACTGCCTCTTCTTGGATATGAAACAGATCAAGGTCAGTTCCGAGGCGACGATGATCGCGCTTTTCAGCCTCTTCTAACATATGGAGATAATCTTTTAATTGCTGCTCAGTAGCCCAAGCTGTTCCGTAAACGCGTTGTAACACTGGGTTATTGTGATCTCCGCGCCAATAAGCACCGGCTAATTTCATGAGTTTAAATGCTTTGCCCAGTTTACCTGTGGAGGGAAGATGGGGGCCACGACATAAATCAACAAAATTGCCTTGACGGTAAAAACTTAAGGGTTCTTCGCCAGGTATGCTTTCAATGAGTTCTGCTTTAAAAGATTCGCCATGATCTTTAAAAAATTGAATAGCTGTTGAGCGATCCCATTCTTCTCGTGTAATCGCTTCATCTCGGTCCACAATTTGGCGCATTCGTTCATCAATCTTAATCAAATCGTCAGGTGTGAAGGGTTTTTCACGAAAAAAATCATAATAAAACCCATTCGTAATGGCGGGGCCAATTGTAATTTGAGTTTCAGGATAAAGTTCTTTCACGGCCTCGGCGAGAACATGGGCTGCATCATGACGCAACAATTCAAGACCATCTTCTTCACTACGGGTCACAATTTCAACGGTGGAGTCTGCCGGAACAGGTAAAGTTAAATCTTTTAAAACGCCATTGATGCGTACGGCAACAGCTTCTTTGGCAAGGCGAGCAGAAATAGATGCCGCAATTTCTGAGCCAGTGACGATTGCTTCGTACTGGCGTGAAGTTCCGTCTTTAAGTTTAATTGCGTGCATGAGCATTATCCTGTATTAATTTTTTCATAAGTCCTCTTTTAACCAATACCTAAATGCTTGCAAAAGTTCAAGTCATGAGGGGTTAAGAGTGAAGAGAAGTTTATGAAGTGTAAAAACAGCAAGGAATTAAGTGCTGATCTAGAAAACAATTGTGAGGAAGAATCGAGAATGTTAAAAATCAATTGAGCTTGCCTTTACCTTCAGTAACTCTAGGCAACCTTTAAGGGCCCCCTTAACATTGTCTAACTCAATATATTGATTAAAGTGAAAATTATGATGAAAAATTTTTTAATTTTATTGTTGTGCTTGATAACAATAATTTTTGGCTCAAGTTCCATTTTGGGAGCAGATGAAAGATTACAAAAAGAAAGTGAGGGCCTCCCCTCTGTTACAAATGGCTTTGATATCGAGAGGGGCAATCAAACGGATTTGAATAATTGGGTCGCTAAAAATGGGGCAGAAGTCTATCAACACTTAAATAACTATCCTAAAATTGGGTATCCGCAACAATCTCGAAACCTTCAATTTAGTACAGAATCTGAACACTGGATTGTTTACTGCCCTTTTGGCGACTCTCAAGTTGATTTTATAAAGAAAAAAGATGTGCCCGCTTCGAAGGCAATACGCTCTCTTTTGACATCGGGAGGACAATTTGATTGTCGGATTGCCCAACGGATTGTTTTTCTAGAATGTATGCGAAGGTTATTAGGCGATATAGTTTTTGATGAGTTGACTAAACAATTCGAGGCCGAACTTTCGCTGAACGAATTTGCAAAAAAGGGTGAGACAAGAAGATTACATCTATGTGGTAGCAAAGTATTAAATCCTTTTATTCGGTTGACAACCCAAGAAAATGACTCCCTCTATAAGTGTGGAATCACGGGACACTTTGGCTATATACCTAATATAGAAGACTATGCAACACTTCACCCTTATGGATTTCTGCGGGGAGACCATGGGCTCATTTCTTCTGAGGAGCAAGAAAATCTGGAAGATACACTTTATATAGGATTTGGTTCTTTTTACAAGGAAGGTGGCATACGATGGGTGGATGTTGTTAGCCGTTTTAAAAAAGAAACCCTCACACTATCATCTTTTGAGAGTTCTACTGCGAGTGAAAATCAAGTTCCATCTTCCCGGCGGGCAATTTATGAGGAAACTATAAAAGAATTACGCGCTTCAGAGGTGCAAGAGAAAATGAATATTATTGAAAATTTACAATTTACTTACGAGGAAAAACTTAAACAACGTCAAATAGATTTTAAGGAAAGTTCAGCATCTTATTTTATTAATATAAAGTTTTTGCAAGCCTTATTAAGGTAAATATAAGAGTCGGTTAGAGAGACAAATTCTTGGAAGAGAAAAGTCAATAAAAAATAGAAAAAGGAGCGGCCAATGGCCAAAACAACGGTGCGATTTGTTTGCCAAGATTGTGGAACTTGGCATTCGAAATGGGGAGGCAAATGTGAGGGATGTGGCGCCTGGAATCGGCTGGTCGAAGAGCAGGTAGAAAAGAAGCTCAGCTCGAACCGTCCTTCTTCCGTTGAATTTGTAGGAATTGTTGGTGAGTCTCCGGTAGAACCTCGAAAAGTAACTCAAATTGCCGAATTTGATCGAGTTTGCGGTGGTGGTGTGGTACCGGGCTCTGTTTTGCTGGTGGGGGGAGATCCTGGCATTGGAAAATCTACCTTATTGCTCCAAGTTGTTGCCGCTTTGGCTCGTCAGGTACCTTGCGCTTATATTTCTGGGGAAGAAGCTGTCGCTCAAGTTCGTCTGAGAGCTCAACGGCTAGGAGTAGAAGGGGGATCACAACTCCATTTGGCATCTGCCACCAATGTGACCGATATTTTGAAAGCTCTGGATGAACTTGGAAATATTGAATTGGTCGTCATTGACTCTATTCAAACGATGGCTATCGATGCCATAGAATCAGCGCCTGGCACTGTTTCTCAAGTTCGCGCCTGTGCCCATGAACTTATTGTTGCCGCTAAGAAGCGCAATATAATTGTTGTTTTGGTAGGACACGTTACGAAAGAAGGGGTATTAGCGGGACCTCGTGTTTTGGAACATATGGTCGATACGGTTTTGTATTTTGAGGGGGAGCGAAATTATCATTACCGCATCCTTAGGTCTGTAAAAAATCGTTATGGTGCAACTGATGAAATCGGCGTATTTGAAATGACAGACCGAGGACTTAGTGAGGTGCCTAATCCTTCAGCGCTATTTTTAAATGATCATAATCAAGAGGTTAGCGGATCAGCTATCTTTGCCGGTATTGAAGGAACACGCCCCATTTTGTCTGAAATTCAAGCGTTGGTTGCGCCCACTTATTTGGCTTCACCGCGTCGGACCGCAGTGGGGTGGGACTCAGGTCGTTTGTCTATGATTTTGGCTGTACTTGAATCGCGGTGTGGTTTGACTTTTGGCAATAAGGATGTCTATCTGAATGTAGCGGGTGGTCTCAAGATATCTGAACCTGCTGCTGATTTAGCCGTTGCTGCTGCATTGGTTTCTGCGTTGGTTAATATCCCCCTCCCGCCACAAAGTGTTTTCTTTGGAGAAATTGGGCTTGCTGGGGAAGTTCGTGCGGTTGCTCAGGCAGAGAACCGATTGAAGGAAGCAGCAAAATTGGGATTCATTCGTGCCTATTGTGCTCTCCCAACACAACAAAAAGGCAAATCCAGTAAGGGGGGAATTGAAACAATTCATGTCATGAAGTATTTGATTGAACTATTGGACTTTTTGCCAAAAATACCCCATAATAAGGCAAAATCTTTAGCATTTTAAAATGCCATTTTGGAGTTATCAACGAAAATGAGTGGTTTAGATATTGCCATTCTCGCAGTTTTTTTTGTTTCAGCTTTAATTGGAGCATTGCGAGGATTTACGAAAGAAGTCTTAAGTTTATTTAGCTGGGGAGGCGCTATTAGCTTATCCTATTTGCTTTTACCTTTAGGTCGAGCAATCGTCCAACCTTACATTGCAAATCCTATGATGGTGGATGGTGTTGCCCTTTTTTCTATATTTATTATTGCTTTAATTATTTTGAGTATCGTTGCTAATATTATTGCTGGGTACATTCACGAAAGTTCATTTCGAGGTGTAGATCACTCCCTTGGTTTTGGGTTCGGAATGTTAAGGGGTGTTGTATTTATCAGTGCTACTGAGCTTATTTTTAGTACTTTTTCACCCCGACAAACTCAATCGCCAACAATACAATCCGCTCGTTTTATTCCTATGGTTCGACGCGGGGGAGATATTGTTTTAGACTTTCTTCCAACATCTCTGCGTAATCTGATTCTTGAGCAAGCTTTAAAAGTAGAAGAGCATGTTAATGCTAAAGCTCAAGAAAATTTGAAACATGCTTTACCGGCAGAGGGCATTAAAAATAGTTTAATGAGCCAACTAATTGTAGGCAATCCCACCCCGGGTGGACCAGCCAGTGAGAGCGGAATGGCTGCGGGACAACACTCACACTCATCTTCCTATCCCCCAACTGCACTCCCTTCGACTACCCATAATGCCCAACCTCAAGGACCTTTTAATGGCGGCACGCATCAACATGAAGTTATGGCTCAACCCCAAGTTCCCACTCAATCGGGAATGGTTGTTATTCATCCCCAGCCCCCCTCATCAGGTACTCCGCTCGTACAGACACAAAGCCAGCCACCCTATGCCCCAGATTTTCAACAAGGAGGGAGTCAAGTTCCATCTCCTTATCCCCAAGGATTGGGCCAGAGGGGAACGCAAGATAGACAAAAGACTGTGGATGAACTCTCTCGCTTAAGGCCCCAGTCTTCCCCGAAGGAAGATGCTGGATATACAAAAGGACAGCGAGACGATATGAATCGTTTATTCCAGTCCGTTGAAGGGGAATAAATTTGTGAGGTACATTGGGGTGGTTGTTGGCTTTATGATTTCATTGACCACAACGCACGGTAATCAACTTTCCCTTCCTACAATAAAACTTCCCCTTTGGACACTGGTTTTGCATCCCCATGGTAAGAAGGAGTTTCCTTATCGGTTTCGATCAAGTTGGGATACTATCCCTCAAACTTTTACGACGACGGGTTTGTCAGACCTTAACTTATCTGGTAGCGCTCAATTCTCCGTTTCTCAATTCTCTACCTATTTAAATTACATGCAAAGTTTGGGCGTATCTCCCAACCAAATTGTTGTTGTGGATTTAAGGGAAGAGCCTCACGCATTCATTAATGGTGATGCCTTTACTTGGTATGCAAAGAATGCTTGGTGGACCCAAGGCAACCCTGTTTCTCTTGTTCTTTCTATGGAAAAAGAGCGCCTTGCGACTTTACAGTTGGGACAAAGAATTTCTTTAAAACGAATTGATCACAAAGATAAAGCGGGCCATATCCAAGCTATTTCTGATCATGAATATAAAATCACTATTCTTCAAACAGAAGAGCAGGTTGTGAGGGCCGCTGGAGCTCATTATGTGCGTATACCGGTTACGGACCACATGCGCCCTGAAGATAAGGATGTCGACCAATTTTTGAGTGTGGTTGCCCGTTTACCCTTACAAACCAGATTATATATTCATTGTCATGCAGGCAGAGGGAGAACCTCAACTTTTATGATAATGTACGATATAATTCGCAATCCTAAATTGCCCTTAAATGCTATCATCGATCGTCAAGTTCACCTGGGTTCACTTGATGTGCGTCGTCTTTCGAATCATTTGAAATCTCGTAAACATCCGGATGAGCAGTTTCGATTTGAATTCATTAAACTCTTTTACGAATATGTTAATGCCCCTCAGGGGTATGGTTATATCTCTTGGACGAAGTGGCAAATGGAGCGTCATAAAAAATTGCAGGATTCTTCTTCATAAAATTCACCCGTTGTCTATAAGGTGGTGTGAGGTGGGAAATGGCAGATATTTTTTGAGACAAAAATTAAGGGGCACATCAGTGCCCCTTTTTTGTAGATCTTTTATCTTTTATTTCTCGTTACTATAAATGAGGTAGTGGGTGAAAGCTCCCAACATGGCCCCAATAATACTTGTTAAAGCAAATAATCCTAATTGTTGAATTGCCCACTTATCTGCGAATGCTGCAACACCCAGGCTGCGTGCAAAATTAGCTGATCCATTTGTAAGCGGGATAGCAATTAAGTATATAATGACAAAGGTTACACCAATTGCAATACCGCCAAAGCCTTTTGCAAAGCCAGAACTTATTGTGGCCAGCGTTACAAATACAAGGAGGGCTGTTAAGGTTGCTTCAGCTATGCCGCAAGCAAGAATACTGTAATGATTTGGTGAGTGATCACCATAACCATTAGCTGCGAAAGCATCTGCAATGAAACCTGTATGGCCAGAAGCAATAATATAAAGGATATATCCTCCAATAATTCCACCAACTAGCTGAAAGAAGACGTATGGGAGAATTAATTTTGTATCGAAACGCTTGCGTAAAGCTAATCCAACTGTTACGGCTGGATTCACGTGACAACCAGACACAGGACCAATTGCGTAAGTGAGAGCCATGAGAGTTAAGCCAAATGCCAGGGCAACTCCTAATACACCAATTTCGCTTCCCGCAAGGACGGCGCTACCTGCACCAATAAGCACTAACAATAAAGTACCGATCATTTCTGCAAAATATTTTGAAAAAGAACTATACACTTGTATTCTCCTTTAATGAATCAATGGTTACTACTCTTAAAGCTTATACGCATTTTTAAATTAAATCTTCTAAAATTTTACATTCTATTATTTTTCCCCCTATTTATGCTAGAAATTACTTTTAATGAGGGGAGAAATTTTTGAGATTTTAAGAAATTCTCCCCATCATTTAGGGGGAAGTTATGCGGGATGTGAGTACACAATTATATAAAAACTAAGGCCATTTCTCACGCTAGAAAGCCGCCAAGCTCAAAATAATATAAAATTTCCTCTAAAAATAAATACTATAAATTTTTAAAACCGAGCAAAAATTTTGGTGTGGCCAAAATAAAACAGTGGAAAGAAATATTGCAAAACTATTTCGTCATACTGTAAAGCTTGACCCCTTTTAAGAAAAAGGGGCTGAAATATGGCAAGCTATTTTAGGGAGGTAACAATTGCAATTTATTAGAAGTCAATTAATCACGCCGTTGAAGGCGCTCTAAGCGCTCATGACGTTCTTGGGCTTCTAAGGTTAAGGTTGCAATGGGGCGAGCTTCAAGACGCTTTACTCCTATAGGTTCACCTGTTTCGTCACAATATCCATAGGATCCCTCTTCAATACGTCGTAAAGCATCTTCAATTTTATTAATGAGTTTTCTTTCACGGTCACGGGCACGCAATTCAATAGTACGGTCGGTTTCATTGGCTGCACAATCTATAAGATCGGCCTCTACTTGGGGTTCTTCTTGTAAATGTGTAATTGTTTCACTTGATTCTTGAAGTAACTGTTCACGCCAAGTCATTAAGCGATGGCGGAAATACTCAATTTGTTGAGAGCTCATGAATGGCTCGTCATCCGAAGGTCGGTAGTTTTCAAGCACTTCTAAGGGCATAAAGTCTCCTCTTCTGGTGTATTGTCTTTCATCAATATAAATCTCATACATTTACTAATTAATAGTTAATTATTGGTATACTATAGGGTGCGACAAAATGACAATCAAGTCCCTAAAATTATATATAAAATTTATTTTTATAAGTGTGACTTTTAAGCCGATATCTTTTCAGCACTATTGAAAAAACTTGATTTTCTAGTGCTTGCAATTTATCTCGTTTCGTCCTAGGTAGATAGTATATAATGTATCGTGATTTAAAGAAGGAGCTTAGGAATGGATAATAATACTACTGTGAATGTCTCTGACAATGAGTTGGAGCAGAATCTAGAAAAAATGGATAGTGATAAGAAAGAAGGATCTGAAATTGAGGGGCTGGACGGACCTCAAGCAGAAACTAAGCCATCTTTGACTCTAGAAACTGAGCTTGCTACATTAAAAGATCAGTGGTTGAGGGCTATGGCTGAGACGGAGAATTTGCGTCGTCGTGCTCAAAAAGATCGCGAAGAGGCTTTAAAATATGCCAGTACTAACTTTGGTCGAGACATGTTGACTGTTGCAGATAATTTAAGGCGCGCTTTGGAAAGTATTTCAACACTTGAAGCATTACCTGACTCAATAAAGCCCCTAGTTGAAGGGATAGAATTAACGGAAAATTCTTTATTATCGACGTTTGAGCGACACGGTATAAAAAAAATTGATCCTTTAAAAGAAAAATTTGATGCAAATATGCATCAAGCTATGTTTGAAGTTGAGGATGACAGTGTGAGTGCAGGAACCATTGTCCAGGTTTTGCAAGTTGGATATATGATGCATGATAGACTTTTGCGGCCAGCTATGGTTGGGGTATCAAAAACAAAGTAAAAATAATATTTTTTTGTTAAGGTCATCAATTGACCAAAGGACTTGGAAAGAGATAATTATATATACCCGCCAAGTTTTGACACCAAACTTGATTTTTTCGGATGTTTAGATTATATTATTAGCAGACTAACGATAATGCTGCTAATTTTTTGGATAATAATTTTTAAGGAGAATACAAAATGGCAAAAGTAATTGGCATTGACTTGGGTACAACGAACTCCTGTGTTGCGGTTATGGAAGGCAAAAATGCACGCGTCATTGAAAATGCGGAAGGTACGCGCACAACCCCATCTATGGTTGCTTTTGGTGAAAATGGCGATCGTCTCGTTGGCCAAGCGGCGAAACGACAAGCGGTAACCAACCCTGAAAATACTCTCTTTGCAATTAAGCGTCTTATTGGACGTCGTTTTGACGACCCCATTACCAAAAAGGATATGGATCTTGTTCCTTATAAAATTATTAAGGGTGAAAATGGAGATGCATGGGTGGAAGGTAGGGGCGAAAAATTCAGCCCCAGTCAAATTAGTGCCCTCATTCTTCAAAAAATGAAAGAAACCGCTGAGGCCCATTTGGGAGAAACAGTTACGCAAGCTGTTATAACTGTACCTGCTTATTTTAACGACTCCCAACGTCAAGCAACGAAAGATGCTGGCCGCATTGCGGGGTTGGAAGTTTTACGTATTATTAACGAACCAACAGCTGCAGCCTTAGCCTATGGCCTTGAGAAAAAGGGCAGTGGTATCGTTGCTGTTTATGACTTAGGAGGCGGTACTTTTGACGTTTCCATTCTTGAAATTGGAGACGGTGTTTTTGAAGTAAAAGCAACCAATGGTGATACTTTCTTAGGTGGTGAAGATTTCGATGCGCGTATCATGGATTTTATTGCGGATGAGTTTAAGAAAGAACAAGGCATTGATCTACGACAAGATAAGCTTGCTCTTCAAAGATTAAAGGAAGCGGCAGAAAAGGCAAAAATTGAGCTTTCTTCTTCGATGCAAACGGAAATAAATCTTCCCTTTATTTCGGCTGACACGGCAGGGCCAAAGCATTTAAATGTGAAGTTAACACGAGCAAAATTAGAATCATTAGTTGCGGATTTGATTGAACGGACAGTTGCACCTTGCAAGGCAGCCTTAAAGGATGCAGGCTTAACAGCTGATAAAATTGAAGAAGTAATTTTGGTTGGTGGTATGACTCGTATGCCCAAAGTCATGGAAATCGTTAAATCCATTTTTGGTCGGGAACCTCATCGTGGCGTGAATCCTGATGAAGTTGTTGCTATTGGTGCAGCTATTCAAGGTGCTGTATTGCAAGGGGATGTTAAAGATGTCTTGTTACTTGATGTTACACCTCTTTCTCTAGGTATTGAAACGTTAGGGGGGGTCTTTACACGTTTGATTGAGCGCAACACAACCATCCCTACCCGTAAAAGCCAAACTTTTTCCACAGCTGATGATAACCAAACGGCTGTCACAATCCGCGTTTTCCAAGGAGAACGAGAAATGGCTGCGGATAATAAGATGTTAGGACAATTTGATTTGGTTGGTTTACCTTCTGCGCCGCGAGGTGTACCTCAAATTGAAGTGACATTTGATATTGATGCTAACGGAATTGTCCAAGTTCACGCTAAAGATAAGGCAACAGGAAAAGAGCAACAAATTCGAATCCAGGCCTCAGGTGGGCTATCCGAAGCTGATATTGAAAAGATGGTTAAAGAAGCAGAAGCCAACGCAGATAGCGACAAGCGACGTCGTGAACTTGTTGAAGCCAAAAACCAGGGGGAAGCGCTGATACACTCTACAGAAAAATCTTTGTCTGAACATGGAGATAAAGTTACTGCTGAAGAAAAGACAGCAATAGAAGCAGATTTGGCCGCTTTGAAATCAACTTTAGAAGGTGAAGATGTGGCGGAAATTCAAGCAAAAACTCAAAGTTTAGCGACGACATCAATGAAATTGGGTGAGGCTATGTATAAGGACATGCAGTCCAAAGAGGCTAACGTTGAGGGTGAATCTGCCCCGGCAGATACGGGAGAAGGAACTGTAGTCGATGCTGAATTTGAAGATGTTGAAGAAGAAAAAGAAAAGAAAAAATCTGTATAAAGTATAAGTTTGTTTTCCAAGGTGTTGTTGATGATTCAGTGATTCCTTGGAAAACATTTTGACTTTACAGGAAAAATTAATTTGTAAGTGGCCTCCGAGGAACCTATTATTTATCTTATGACTCCTGTTCCCTATTGAAGAATGAATGAAGACGTTTAATGGCAAAAGATAAAAAAGATTATTATGAATTATTGGGTGTGAGCCGCACATCTACCGAAGATGAAATGAAAAAGGCCTATCGCAAACTTGCGATGAAATATCACCCAGACCGCAATCCCAATAACAAAGAAGCTGAAGCGAAATTTAAAGAAATTTCAGAGGCTTATGACGTTTTAAGAGATGATCAAAAGCGTGCAGCCTATGATCGGTTTGGTCATCAGGCTTTTGAAAATGGTGCTGGGGGGGGAGGACATCCTGGGGCTGGTGGATTTGGTTTTGATTTTTCTGACATTATTGATGAAATGTTTGCGGGTATGGGCGGGGGGCGCCGGTCATCAGAAGTAAATTTGCGTGGATCTGATATTCGCTACAATGCTGAAATTACCTTAGAAGAAGCCTTCAGCGGAACGAATCCGCGCGTAAAATATATGACAGCTGTTTCTTGTGATTCTTGCCATGGAACCGGCGGTGAGGGGGGCGTTGCTCCTATAACATGTAGCACTTGCCAGGGGCGGGGAAAAGTTAGAACACAGCAAGGTTTTTTCACCATTGAACGACCTTGCCATACCTGTCAAGGAATCGGCCAAACCATAGAGAAACCTTGCAAAATATGTCAAGGAACGGGTCGGTCGCGACGAGAGAAAACCCTTGATGTGAAAATTCCAGCCGGCGTTGAAGATGGTACACGAATACGTGTTTCAGCTGCTGGTGAAGCTGGTATGAGAGGCGGTGAGCCGGGCGACCTTTATGTTTTTGTCAGCATCCGCCCTCATCGCTTCTTTCAAAGGAATGGGGCTGATATTCATTGTCGAGTGCCTATCATTATGACAGTAGCGGCCTTAGGGGGAGAAATTGAAGTCCCAACCATTGATGGTACGCGTACAAAACTTAAAATTCCCGCAGGAACTCAAGCCGGTCATCAATTTCGTCTCCGTGGCAAAGGAATGAAT
Organism: Alphaproteobacteria bacterium; assembly: GCA_016870095.1. Taxonomy (NCBI): domain Bacteria; kingdom Pseudomonadati; phylum Pseudomonadota; class Alphaproteobacteria; species Alphaproteobacteria bacterium. The sequence continues at coordinate 105,252 of VGCI01000001.1, forward strand.
GTTTTCCGCAGAAGTGGTTCACGGGGAGATATGTATGTAGAAGTTAATGTTGAAACACCTATGAATTTAACAAAACGGCAACAAGAGCTTTTAAAAGAATTTGAATCCGATAGCAAGCAAGAATCCACGAGCCCACAATCAGCAGGTTTTTTTACCAAGATGCGTGATTTCTGGGAAGGGTCAAAAAGCTAGTCCGTCAGAAATTTTGACGTCAATTTCAAAAGACTTTTGCCTTATTCGAGGCTCCTCGACCGAGCATGAATACGACCCTTCGATACGGAAGCTATTTCTGAGTAATAGAGGGATCAATCCATCCGATATGTCCGTCCGTTCTGCGATAAACGACATTAAAATCCCCCGATTTCTTGTTTTTGAACATCATAACGGGAGATTCGCTAAGATCCATACGCATGACGGCTTCTCCAACACTTAACGTTTGGATGTCATGGCTCATTTCTGCAATGATGAGGGGTGTATCTTCGCCTTTATCTTCTTCTTCTGTATTAATGACATATTGTTGAGCGGGAAGAAGGATTTCCTCTTCTCGAGTCCGTTTTTGATCTCTTAAACGTGTTTTGTAACGGTGAATTCTCGCTTCCATTTTTTCAAGCGCCAGGTCACAACTTCTGTAAGGATCTGTATCTTGAGCATGGGCTCGCACCGTAAAGTGGCGACTCACATGAACAGAAATATCTGTTGAAAATTGATAATTATCTTTAGAAACAACAACTTGAGCTTCCAAAACATCCCCCAATTGTCGCGTGACAATACCTTTAAGAGCTGTTTCAATATGAGACTTTAGGCTTTCGCCAACTTCAATATGCTTTCCAGAAGTCGATATTTTCATGAGTTATTCCCTTTACATTGATATTCAATGACAGTAGCAAACGTCTTCGATACTGACAACACTCTATCTATCATCTTAAAGACTAAATCTTTCTCCTAGGTAAACGCGTCGAACATCTTGATGAGAAATTATTTCTTCAGGTGTCCCTTCCATCAAAACTTGACCATTATGTAAAATATAGGCTCGATCAACAATATCAAGAGTTTCTCGAACGTTGTGATCCGTAATTAAGACACCAATTCCCCGAACTTTTAAGTGAAAAATTAATTCCCGAATTTCATTCATGGCAAGAGGGTCGATTCCCGCTAATGGCTCATCTAATAACAAAAAATGAGGAGAAGTGGCGAGGGCTCGCGCAATTTCCACCCGGCGGCGTTCCCCGCCGGATAAAGAAGCTGCAGGAGATTGTCTCAAGTGGCTTATGGAAAATTCGTCCAGCAAAGCATCAATGGCAAGCTCTCGATGTTCTTGGGAAGGATCTGTAAGTTCTAGAACAGCACGAATATTCTGCTCAACGGTCATTCCGCGGAAAATAGAAGCTTCTTGAGGTAAGTAACCGATCCCAAGTCTAGAGCGACGGTACATAGGTAAATGAGTAATATCGTGTCCATCTAGCCAAATTTTTCCCATATCTGGAGAAATAAGTCCTGTAACGATTGAAAAGCAAGTCGTTTTGCCGGCTCCATTCGGACCCAGCAAGCCAATAGCTTCTCCCCGTTGGATATGAAAACTAGCCCCCATTAAAATAGGTCTTTTACCATAAGTTTTTCCTAAGTTCTCTGCGACTAAGCCGATAGGCAGAATTTGTTTGGTTGGCATAGATATAGCTTTCGTAAACCTTATTTTTTCACATAAACTTTGTTTTCTTGATCAGAAGATTTTGTAAGAATCAATGCTTGGACACGTTTTCCTTCTTCTTTGAGAGAATAATGGCCTGTTTTCATATTAAATTTGCCGTAACTTCCATCCAGTTGATTCTCTCCATTTGTTATTTTTACATTCTGAAAGATTTCAGCAATCTCACTCTCAGGCGTATATTTGGCATTTTCGCCTTGGATAATGAGATCGGGTCCACTCAAGATAATAACCTTTCCTTCCGCTTCGAGAAGGGAAACTTTTAAAGAACCAGAGGCATCTTTTTTGGTAAAATGTGCGGTAATTTTATCTGCTTTCAAAATTTTGACTTTTGAGTCATTGAGCTTTTCGGCAATTGCATTACCAGTTGCAATACATATGCTTTTTGATTGATCGTAATCCATTTGTTGGGCATATATTTTTATATTGGGTTGTTTGGACTGAGTCGGACCTGAAGTCGCCGAGGCATTGACAAGCGAAGATATGAAAAGGAGACTTCCCATAATTTGTGTAATGCCAATTTTCATTGCTCATTTTTCCCACAAGCTATTAAATGCAATTCAGTGTCGCCAATAAAGCTAATTTTTGCACCCTTTTCGACAATATGAAATCCTTTGGCTTTTATAGCTCCTGCGGGTCCATCGCCCCATACAGGGTGATTCCCATGAGCATTTCCGTGCTGACAATCAATCCATGCTTGACTTGTTTCCAAGGCATAACCTTGTGAATGAATTAATTTTACCTGCCCTTGCAGATGCATCTTATTGGTTACTTTATTAAGTATGCCGGAATTTGAGGTTAAAGTCAGGAGTTCTCCAGATTTTAAGTTCATAACCAGTTTAGGATTGGTAAGGTCGATTTCTTCGGGAGAAGATTCGTGGCCATGATCTGCGGTTATTGTGTAGGGTTGATTTTTTTTATCTGAATTTTTGTATTCAGGGTGTGTTGCTGAGTTATTGGTTTGGGAGAGGGTCGCAGATTCAACAAGAGCTGGTTTTTGTGAATGAAACCATTTTTGTGCTTGTGGCCAACAAATTAAAAGCACTAAGCCAACAAAAGCAGTGCTAGGCAGGCTATATTTGAGCCGACCAATCAGTCGACTGCGTCCCTTTAATGCCTGAATATCCTGCAACATTAATCGCGGCTTAAAATTACGTTTATATAATGTCATATTTTAAATTCCATACCCATAGTCTATAGAACTCCCATTCTGAGGAAATCATGAATATGAATAATACCACAAGGTTTGGAAGGTTGGTCTACTGACTCAACAACAAATAGACTGGTTATGGATTTTTGATTTAAGAGGGCTAAGGCTTGAGCCATGAGCATATCAGGCATAATGACAGTCGGGTTAGATGTCATCACTTCTAAGGCTTTTTGAGTCAGAAAGTCTGGTCTCATATGGCGCCGCAAGTCACCGTCGGTAATGACCCCACTTAGCGAACCTTGAGAATTAATGACGCCAATACACCCAAACCCTTTAGCGGACATTTCTAACAACACATCGCTCATAAGAGTTGTCTCATTGACGAGGGGCAGTTTGTCACCCTTATGCATGCGGTCTCCTACACGGGCTAGACTATTGCCTAAATTCCCCCCCGGATGGAAGACTTGAAAATCGTTGGAGGAAAAACCCCGTAAAGATAGAAGAGTAATAGCCAGTGCATCTCCCAGAGCCATCATCATAGTCGTGGAAGTAGTTGGGGCAAGCCCCATTGGACAAGCTTCAGGTATATTGGGTAAGGGGAGAACAATGGTTGCAACTTTTGCCAATGTTCCTGTTTCTTTTCCCGTGATCGCAATCATGGGGATATTAAATCGCCGTGTATAGGTAATAAGAGAACTCAGTTCCTGTGTTTCGCCAGAATAGGAGAGAACAATGACTAAATCCTGAGGCGTGATCATTCCTAAGTCGCCGTGGCTGGCTTCACCAGGATGGACGAAATAAGCAGGCTGTCCCGTTGAGGCAAGAGTTGCGGCAATCTTCCGGGCGACATGGGCACTTTTTCCCATTCCGCTAATTATGACGCGCCCTGTCAAAGACCTTATCATTTCGACTGCATTTTCAAAATTTTTGTTTAACGAATCGGCAAGGGCTTGAAGACCAGCGGTTTCGGTTATGAGTGCTGTTCTTGCTGTTTCGATAATTGAAGGGTGTTGAGCAAGAGTATTGGCAACAGCTTTAAGCATAAGAAATAACCTAACGCAAATATCGTGTATATTGTTAATTAGTGCACTAATTTTAAAGAAAAATCAATCATAACGAGCAAAATACTTTGCGGTATAACTGCTGTCATCAGTATTAAATAATTATTTTTTTTTAAAATAAGGGGTGAAATTCTCAGCATTTTTTGCAAGTTAGAAACCCTTTCATAACAATTAATGGTGAAAAATATCAAACTCTTCCCCGGCTGTTAAATCGAGAATGGCACGGTGGGTGAGGAAATCAAAACATCCTTTGGCTAACGCTACCTTATCTTCGCGTTCCAATAGAGTATCTAATTTTGTCTTTAGGGCATGAAGGTGAAGGACATCTGTTGCGGCATATTGGAGTTGATCTTGATTCAATTCTGCAGCTCCCCAGTCGGAAGTTTGTTCCTGTTTGGAAATTTCAACTTTTAAAAGATCTTTGCATAAATCCTTCAAACTATGTTTTTCAGTAAAAGTTCGGGTTAGCTTTGAAGCAATCTTCGTGCAGTAGAGGGGAGTAGGCATAACCCCAAGGTATTTAAAGAGAATCATGGCATCAAAACGGGCAAAATGAAAAAGTTTCGTGACTTTTGGATCTGCAAGTAAAAATTTTAAATTCTTTGCCCCTTCATACTGATTTTTAGGAAATTGAACCAAATGACAAATCCCGTCACCCGCAGACAGCTGAACCAAGCACAGTCGGTCGCGGTAGGGGCGTAACCCCATGGCTTCTGTGTCAATGGCCACTAAAGTGCCTAAATTGAGTCCGTCAGGCAAGTCGCCTTGATGCAAATGGATTTTCATTTTTTTCCTTTCCTATTGACTCTCAGCAGAAGAGATATGAGTAACTACAACTCAAGATAACCCGCAAGGGAAAGAAGATTCAAACTCTCTCAAATTATTAACCTCTATGCCACATCAAGCGTGTCTTTCTATCCTGTTACTTAAGTTTATCATACTATAGGCGATCTCTGTTTTACATAAAAGTCTCAAAGTCCTATATTTAAGAGAGAACTTCGAACAAGGTCGAGTAAAATAGTCCCTAACAAGTATTTGTTATCTTCTTGTGATAAACGATGATCCCCAGATTTAATAAAAGTACATGTTACATTATCGCTTGTAACAAGGTCGAGTAATTTTTGAGAATATATGGGGGGGACGCTGACATCATTTAAGCCGTGGAGATAACGTATAGGAATTGATAAGGGGATAGGTTGGCCTAAAATAAGATGCTTTCGTCCGTCTTCAATTAGGGACTTTGTGATTGTCCATCCTTGTATATTATATTCTGTTGCGACAATGATTCGTCCTTCCCTCATAAGCTCAGTCTTTTGAGAGGGGGTCATACTTTTCCAAATAAGTTCTTGCGTAAAATCGGGAGCGCAAGCAATTCCAACCAAACCGACAACTCTCTTGAGGCGTTGTAATGCAACCAGATGAGCGAGCCATCCACCCATACTGGATCCTACGAGAATTATATTTCCTTGGGTTATATAGTCAATAAGGTCAAGAGAGTCTTGAAGCCAATGGCTGATGGTTCCCTCTTCAAATTCTCCTGAAGATATGCCATGGCCAGAATAATCTAGGGTTAAAAATCCTAGCCCTTCTAGAGCGCACAAATTTTCTAGAAAGAAAACTTTCTCCCCATTCATATCTGAGCGAAATCCATAAAGATAAACGACTGTGAGGTTTTTTGATTGCGGGGGTGTATAACGGTAAGCTAATCGGCGATGGGACTGAGGACTTTCCAAATAGGATGGGGGATGCGACATTGTTTGCTTTTTTCCTTAAAACTATCTTTAACTATAAGCTTCTTTGTATAATTGAGCAATGTTCACATTAAAATTGATTTTAAATAAACTTATCTAAAATCCTTGTGTTTTAGGAGTTACAAGTTTAAAATATCATTTTGGAAATGAGTGAAATAATATTGATTTAACCATAATTTTAGAGATTAATGCGATGATGCACAGTTTTGGCTGGGCAAATTTTGAGAAGTGAGGAAATTATGAAGAATGCATTTTTAACTGCGTTGATGACCACGGCCATCATGGGAGCTGCTCTTGCGAATAGTCCCTCTCCGGCTTTTAGTGGTGTCTACATTGGCGGGGGATTTAATTATACTAATGAAAAGGTTACATCCAACGGTGGCAATAATGTATCTTTAAGTGGTGGCGGCATAAAAGGATTTTTGGGTATAGGTTCTGTTTTTTTTGAGGGTTTATATTTAGGTGGGGAAGTTGGCATTGGATATGACCAAATTTTTCGTAATAAAAAGAAATCTGGCATAAAAGATAATAAAACAAATTATGTTATGGCTGCTCGTGTTGGATATGCGATTAATACTTATCTACCCTTTGTAAAATTTGGATATGAGGGCAGAGCAAAATCTGGCTCCATTCGGCGAAGCGGTGTTCTTGCCGGCGGTGGGGTGGATATAGCTTTAACCAAAAACGTTTTTGTCCGTTTAGAGTATGACCATAAGTTTGGCTCAAAATCTGCCGTAATGTTTAATGGAAAACAATTGTCGTTCCGTGATCGCGCAGATACATTCTTTTTAGGGGCCGGCTATCGGTACTAAATTAAAATTTATTAAAAGGCTACAGAAAAGAGATCCAAATAGGGTCTCTTTTTTTTATAAAATGTCAATTTTTACTCAGATGTAGCTATAGATTTAGCTCGTCAACTTTCTGTTAACCATAAAGAGATATTCTAAACTCAAATTTATTAAGATTTGAGGAGATAGGCCGATGGCTATTACGAAAACGATCCAATACACGCTGTTTGTATTGGGATTTTCAATTTTACACGAAGCAAGGGCAGAATCCATTCTTGATCAAGAGGGAATTTTCGAGGATAGTGATGCTGCACCAAGCTTGGTCGAAGAGAACATTGAAAATGAAGCAGAAATTGTTGAAGTTGTTGCTAAAGTGAAAGAAAATGAGCCTCGCTTAGCAGAAAGACTCGGTAAACGTCCTCGTAAAAATTTGTCCTTAATTCATCTCCCCTCAAACGGGGGAAAAGGGCTAATCATTGATGAGACAGCCACCACGGGTGAGAATGCAAATAGACACTTACCGATAGGTATTCGCAAAGAACCAATGCAAGTTTCATACGTACAACAAATAAATCAAGCTATTCCTCACTCTGTATCTCTAGACTTTATACGTTAAGAGAGAAATCGCATTTGAAAATAGGAACTCTATAGGGTTAGCCTCCATAAAAATTAAGGCTTTGTCCTTGTAAATCCAATCTTTTAAGCTTCAGTTGCTTCAGCTAATTTAACCGCTTGATCTTCTGATGTAAGGGCATCAATCATTTCATCAAGGGCTTCGCCTTCCATAATTTGTTGAATTTTGTATAAGGTTAAGTTGATGCGATGATCACTTACGCGTCCTTGGGGAAAATTGTAGGTTCGAATACGCTCAGATCGATCTCCAGAACCTACTTGGCTTTTGCGGTTTGCGGCGCGTTCAGCGTCTTTTTTTATTCGTTCCGACTCATAAAGTCTGGCACGCAAAATTTTCATAGCTTTAGCACGATTTTTATGTTGAGACCTTTCGTCTTGTTGGGTGACCACAATCCCAGAAGGTGTGTGAGTAATTCTAACCGCACTATCGGTGGTATTGACGTGTTGTCCTCCGGCACCTGAAGCCCTGTAAACGTCAATCACAAGATCCTTTTCATCAATGTGAATATCAACGTCCTCAACTTCAGGTAAAACAGCTATTGTTGCCGCAGACGTATGGATACGACCGCTGGCTTCGGTTTCGGGTACGCGTTGTACGCGATGAACTCCTGATTCATATTTTAAGCGAGCATATACACCTTTTCCTGTGATGGAAGCGCTGGCTTCTCTCAGTCCACCGATACCCGTTTCGCTCATATCAAGAATTTCACATTTCCATCCCTTATTTGCGGCGTATCTTTGGTACATGCGTAAAAGGGCAGCTGCAAAGAGGGCGGCTTCTTCTCCCCCTGTTCCAGCTCTAACTTCCAAAATCACATTGCGTTCATCATCGGCGTCTTTTGGAAGCAGACGGATTTTAATAGATAATTCAAGTTCAGGCAATTTTGCTTTGAGTTCATGAAGTTCCGTAGAGGCTAAATCCTTCATGTCTTTATCTATTGTCGAGTCGGACAAAAGGGTTTCAAGATTGATAATTTCTTGTTCCGTATTTTTGAGTAACGAAATAGCTTCAGCAACAGGAGTAAGATCCGAATACTCTTTGGAAAGTTTCGCATATTCTTGAGGGTCGCTGACGGTACTTACGGCTAAAGCATCCCGTAATTCATTGTGGTGTTGTAAGAGCCGCTCTAGCTTCAGGGAAAATGACACAGGTTATACCCTTTGATTATTGTTTAAAAGTATTCACAAGATAATCCTTTAAGTCAGCAAATGCGACCAAATTCTGCTCTCCTGTGTCGAGATTACGTACGGTGGCCTTGGCGGTTGAAATTTCATCTGACCCCAGAAGAACTGCCGCACAAGCATTGAATTTGTCGGCTCGTTTGAGACGCTTTCCGACATTACCTGAGTAAGAAAATTCAACGATAATTCCTTGTTTGCGCAAAGTCATTGCCAATTGGAATACGGGTTCTTTGACGTCCTCCCCAACAGCAATGACGGCAATGGGGCGAGGCTGGGGGGGAATATGGTCAATCATCAAAGCAATGCGATCAATTCCCATCGCCCAACCGACTGCGGGAGTTTCAGGTCCTCCCATTTGAGCCAAGAGTCCATCATATCTGCCTCCAGCAAGAATTGCTCCTTGTGATCCTAAGTCGGAGGTAACGAATTCAAAAGCTGTGTGGCAGTAATAATCTAGACCTCGAACCAACCGAGGATTAAGTTTGTAGACAATGCCCAAAGTATCTAGTCCTCGGCACACTTGGGCAAAAATCTCACGCGAGGGTTGGGTAAGGAACTGATCAAAATGAGGGGCATCCGCGATGAGATTTTGATCTTCAGGTGCTTTCGAATCTAAAATACGCAAAGGGTTGTGTATCAACCGTGTTTGACTATCAGGAGATAACAGGTGATTCAAAGGTTTAAAGTAACTAACCAGAGCCTGTCGATAGGCATCCCGACTTTCCCTATCACCAATGGTATTAATTTCTAATACAGTTCGAGATAAGACACCTAATTGATCTAGAATTTGAGCACCCAGGGCAATTGTTTCCGCATCAACGAAAGGGTCAGCAATTCCGAGACACTCTACACCTAACTGATGAAATTGTCGGGTACGCCCTTTTTGAGGCCGCTCATAGCGCATCATGGGACCATCATAGACCATTTTTAAAGGCATCGATTGAGTAAGGCCATTGGAGATGACCGCACGAGCTACACTCGCCGTTCCTTCTGGACGGAGTGTGATACTTTCATTTCCCCGATTATCAAATGTATACATTTCTTTGCCAACAATGTCGGTCGTTTCTCCGAGTGTTCGTTTAAAGACGGATGTATATTCAAATATGGGTGTGGCTATGCGCTCATAACCAAATTTTTGGGCGTTTGCATAAGAAACATCTCGAATCCATTGATGCTTAAGATATTCTTCGCCTATCAAGTCATGTGTACCGCGAACGGGCTGTATGTTTTTTTCTGACATTTATGAATGTTCCTTCTATATTCAAGGATCATAATAGTTTTATAAGAGAAGAATAAAGAAGAAAGTTTTCAATAGGGTTACGATTATCGTTGCACATTTTTTTCGAGCATCTTGATAAAATCTATTCTCCCTTAATCTTCAATGAGCTCTCGTTTCCTTTTTTTCTTTTTATTTTGTTTCTTGAGGGCAGGGTCGGATTGTTGTGCTGGTGTAACTTGATAAAGGCAAACATCAACACCCTCTGGCGCCCAAGACATGGCTAAATTATAAGTCTTAATCAGACGAAAACGATCATGGGGAGGCAAGTTCATAACACTAATGACTTTAACATCATGATCAAGAGTGCTTAAGCGGTCCATGACAGATTTTATTAGATCCGGGGGAAAGGTGAGCCCAGAAATAAAACAAACCGTCGCGTCCGTAAGTGCTGTTTTTTGGATGGATTGATTGAGAAAATTCAAATCTCGCCCCAGGATGACGTGTTCATCTGCAGCGGCTTGTTTGCGGGCTATTTCTGCAATCGCCCAACGTGTAGGCGATAATTCAATTCCGACGCTTCGTTTAACTGGGGTTGTCATATAAACTTGCAACACTAATTTGCCCGTACCGGAGCCCAGATCATAAAAAACATCTTGTCGGGATAGTTGCAAGTCATCAAGTAAGTGAGCTGCGCTATCGTAAGGAATTTCTCCGTATTGCTCGTGTCCACCTTCTTTTCGAATTTGATCAACTTCTTCGGAAGGAATAATATATCCCCCCTTTTTTTCAAATAGCATTTCTAGGTAGGCTTTGGGGTTTGCAGGTTCAGCGAAGCATTGCAGACAATTTAGAAAAAACATTACCCATATAATGAGTCGATATCGCATTTAATTTCACTTTATTGAGTTAACCCTTCTCATAGTTTGTGAAAGTTTCTAAAAGAATGCAAGAGATCATGAGAAACAATTTCTTTATCGATTTTTTTATCAGTAATGATTATTGTTTTTTCTTCCTTCTTTTTTCTGTCTCTTTTAATTTTAACTCTTTTTCTGCCTGTTCAAGCTGATATTCCAAGGCATATTTTTCTTCTTTGTCTTTTCGTTTATCTAATATTTTATTTTTAATCATCCATTCATCATGCTCTTTTTTGGTCATCTGAACAACTCGAACACATTCAGATCCGACCCAAATAGAACGTTTACGCTTAAGCTCAACAGATACTGGAATTTTCTCATTTTTCTTTGTCGTATCTTCGATAGGTTCTTCCTCATTTTGTTCTTCTGGTGATAATTGCAAAAACTTTGCAGAAACTTGGTGTTTAGGATGAAAGATTTCGTGATGCTCTGCTAGGCCTTTGTGCCCACACATTTGGCATTGTTCATTACTAACAGATATGACTCGACCAAGTTTCCAATTCAAGTGAGGCATGACCATGTGACGCCAATGCCGTCTCCAATTTGTTTGTAACTTGTGAACATAGTGATGTTTAAACCAACAAGAAAGGTCCCAGTTCACTTGCTTTAGAAATTCAATCAAGTTTTTTAATATTTTTCTATCATCTTCATTCATTTCTCTATAAAATTTTAATACGTCGCCTTTTTTCTTATTTTTTGCAGGCTTGTCCTCATCAGTTACAGCATTTTGCTCAAAAGCTTGACCAAGCCATTTGCAGATCTCTAGCCCTTCAACACTATTAGACCAAAATTTTTCTTTGGCTTCGTTATCATCGAATGTTTTTCGCGCATATTCTAATGATTTACTCTGGATTTGACCCCATACTTGCGTTTCAACAGTTGAAGGAACCTGACGCCAACTCAAAAATTCATTTGAAGGATATGTATGCTTATACCGTCTATATGATGCAATATTATAAGAAATGTGGCCTGCAGGAACTAAATCTTTATGCTTACCTAATATGTGATGACATCCGTCACAGAGATCCCACCAACTAAAGGCATTGATATTTAGAGAAGCTATATTACGATTCCTGGGATCTTTTAAGAAAAAGTGTCGCAAATATAGATCGTAATATAATTCCGAATGAAGTTCATGTTCACGGTCTTCATAATCATTTGTCAACTTATTAACAGCACTTATACCTTCAAGATCGTTCTGGGGAAGATTTTTTAACATCCAATGGGCTCGAATAATTTTTACTCTCTCCCTAAAAAAGAACCAAAATACATGAGCAACTGTTTTTTCCCAACCCCCATATTTGAGACCGCCACTTACGAAGATACAAATCTTCCCATTCTCTGTACGAAAAAAATCCTCTCTTAAGGTTCCATCTGTAAATGATATTCGATGCCAAGGCACAAAAATATTAGCAGTATGATCCATATTCTGCAAATATACGTTGGCTAAAAGCTTGGCTTGTGTGCCAATTCTAATTACTTTTTCAGGAAAATTTGCGAGATCCTGTACACTTATTTGTGGCGGTATTACTTCATCATCGCTGTCATCGAAATAACTAATAGATTTTTTCTTTGAGATGGCTCTATTTGTTCTGGTGCCTACATCAACAGTAGAGGGAGATTGGAGATCGTCTCGAGTAGATGCGGTTGAAACAGAGGTTTGCTTACGCTTTCTACTAGTTTTAGATGTTCTTTCTTCAACCGAATTATCATCATCTACATCTGAACAATAAATAGGAGAGAAAGATAAAATGTAACTTAGGATACATGCAATAAACAAAAATTTATTTTGTAATATTTTTTGATTCACAGTCGCCACTCCCCCATACTTTTATCAATCTTAATGTGCTCTCAAATAAGAAAGATTGTCAATCTAATCACCTATGCAATAATAATGATTTTAAAACTTCTATTCATTTTTTTATTTCCTTTTTAAATTATAGCTTTGGATAAGCTTTCTTTTCCAATTCCAAAAATTCCTCTTTGCGCGGGTGGGGTTTGCCATTAAGTTTTTCATATAAATCAAGACTCACGAGGATATCATCTCGAATTTCTTTTCGGAGTCGAAAAAATTTTCCTGTCTCATTCGTCCGTTCATGGTCCAATACCTCCATTTTATAAGAAAAATCGGGTGTGACGCGAATTAAAGATTCCATTGTATAAAATATATATTTTGGACCCGAGAGCTTTGGAACTTCGTATGAACTTATATTTTCCCAGGGAAGAATATCAATTATTTTGTTATAATGAGGGGTTAGTATTTTAAATGTTTCTATTGACTTCCCGTGTGTAAAACTTTTCTTTGTCCAAAGCTTAAATTGTTCTATAGACTCATCGAGCATCTCTTGCCTGACTGCATTCATTCGTTGTTGTGCCGTTGCGGAAAGAGGGGGTGAAGCAGGAGATACAATCTCTGGAGTATCCCGGGGAATGGCTACCACGGTTTGTGCAGGCGCGCACAAGCTTAAAAATTCATCTTTCAAGGGGTGTGGTTCACCATGGAATTTCTCGTATATCTCCATACTTTCCGTAATGTCTTCTTTAATTCCCCGCACCAAGTCATACCAGTGGTCACCATCAGTGCCAAATGTGACATCTATCTGTTTGTGACGATTCCGATTCATTTTGTCATCACTTTGATTTTTTTGACGACCTTCCTCACTAAAATACCAAGTAGTGCATATCTTTTCACAAGCTTTGTCTTCTAAGCTTTTCGCTTTATTGTGAGCCTGTCTATTATCATAAAGTGGGTAAAGTGTTAAACAGGCCGTCGTTAACTGGCCATATGTTAATTCTGGTGATTTCAATAGAGCGCATTGTTTTACACATTCATCAATCATGGCTTCTCTCAATGCAAAGTTCGCTCGTTGTTCCTGCACGGGCCCGAGACCTGGTTTTTTGCCAGACTCTTCTTTACATTTTAGGGGCTCCATCTGGCGGTTTTGATGTTGGGGAGCGGGTGGTTGGGCGACTACAGGATTGGCAGGAACGGGTGCGGCATGATTCGATCCTCTATTCAGAGGAACATTTTTTGGAGCCGAAGCTTTTGTCACAATGGAAGATGGGGTTTGCTTCGCGGCATTTGATGATCTTTTCACTTGAGGAGGAGAAGCGTGTTTTACCGCGGTGGGAGCTGTTTTCAAGAGAGAAGGAGAGGCGCGTTTTGGGGCAGTAGGAGATGAATTTGCGGGAGGTATAGGGGCTTGCTGTCCTCCTTCAAATTGTTTTAATAACCCTGAAACCCCTTTATTCCTTTCGGGGGTGTCTGAAGTTTTTTCTGCCGCTTGGCCATAAAGGGATAAAAGTGAGCAGGAAGTCGGGAGAATAATAGTTTTCATTTTCATTTTTCAAACCTTTTCCAGAATTGCGATTTCAGGCATATAGTCTCAAAATGAAGATTAAGATACAACCCACTAAATGGAATAGAGGCCTGGTCGTTATTCGTTGTGTTCTGGTTTGCCATTTTTCAGGAAGTTATTAAACCTCTCTCACTGGTTTAGGGCGAAGCTGCTCACTCTTGAAACACCTAATGTTAAAGAGAGATTCATGTTTTCTGAAAAGTCCCTCTTATCTCTTCCAGTGTGGATAAGCAGCGAGGATATTCAAATTACCATTCACCCTTTTGAAGAAAAACTTCAGAAGATTAATGCTCAACTGAAAGGTTTGATTTAACCTGCTTATGATTTGAACAACCTATCAGCTTGGAATTGCCACGCTCCTTACTCATTCATTTAAAGTTGTGCTGATAAAGTTTTTAACAAAATAAAACCGCCCAAGAGTAAGGAGCGTAAGAATAAAAGAGAAGCCCCATGTAAACCAGGGCTTCCTAGTTTATTTTTGTGTTGACTTAGTATTACCCAATTTTGAGAGACGAAAGTTTTTCATTTTCGATCATAAAATGATAATTCAGGATTACTGGGCTTCCGTCAAAAGTACCAGATACTTTTATGGAAACAAGTATCTCTGGAGTGGTGTCTTGAAGCGTGAGCGGTATAAATTGAAAATTGTATTTCTCAATTGTACTTGTAAGCCACTCCTTAATAACCTGTTTTCCCTTAAATTCCTTTTTTTCATCATGCACTACAGCGTTTTCTGTAAAGCAAGCCAAGATTGATTTTATATCATGACGGTTACTTGCTTCTATATAGCTATTAATGATTTCAGGTAATATAAGTTCCTTTCTATCGCTAACAGATTTACCTAACATGCTTTTATTTTCCTCTCTATCCTTTTCAGTTGCCATTACTGGGCCTTCTAACGTACCTACTATCATTCCTAATACAGCTAAGATTGGTAAATGTTTTTTCATAATTATTCTCCTTTATCATAATTTGTTTTACGAACTTTAATTTTAAGTAGCGTTGTGTTGTTAAATAGTTGGAATTGTTCCACCATCGATCACAAACTCACTTCCCGTAATGGATGAAGCTCTTGATGAGGCAAGGAATGCAACGAGTTCTGCAACTTCTTCCGGCATGTTGGGGCGACCTAGTGGAATTCCACCCAGCATATCCATCAGTTGCTTTCTTGCCGTTTGTTCATCTGTTTTGTTTCCCTCTGCCATTCTTTGGATCATTCCTTTAGCCGCATCAGTTTCAGTAAAGCCAGGAGCTACCGTATTAACTCGAATACCCTGAGGGCTCACTTCCTTAGATAACGCCTTACTATAGTTTGTTAGGGCAGCTTTTGAAGCGGCATAGGCAAGCGTTGAATCATACAAAGGCATTGCTCTTTGAATCGAGGAGATATGAATTACCACTCCTGACTTTTGTTCGATCATTGATGGGAGAAGGTCTCGATCTAAACGAACAGCTGAAAGCAAATTTTCACTTATGCTTTGCAGCCAAATTTCATCCGTAGCCGTTTTAAATCCGCCTGTTGGAGCTGATGAGCCTCCTAGGTTATGAATGATGATATCAATGCCCTTAAAGTGTTCTAGTACTTCCTCGCTGACCTTTTTTGTACCCATAAGAGTTGAAAGATCAGCTTGAATAAAGTGGTCACCTACTTTTTCTTCAGGTATTGATCTTGAAGCAACGATAACAGTGCCGCCTCCTTGTTTGAATCGATCTGTTATAGCTTTGCCGATACCTTTTGTGCCACCTGTTACTAAAATTCGTTTATCCTTAAATTCATCAGAAAAGACTTTATATTTCCCTGGCGGGTTTGCTTCTACTTCTTGTACTTTCTGCGTTGCATATACGATAGACTGCATTGAAAAAATCGTTATTCCTATAATTGTTAAAATTTTTGAGTATCTTTCCATAATAACCTCCCTAAAAAATTATATTTACTTACCAAATATGAAAATAATAAGTACTGTGAAGTTGTTTTTAAGGCCATAATATCCAAACCTAAAAATAGTTTCCCTTCTACTTTTATTCTCAATTTCTACTCTATAAAAGGAAGGTATTTTTTATTAGATAGGAAAAACTAGAAATACTTTCCAGAATTCTGTATAATCATATGGTAGAGAAACGTGTATAGTGCTAATTATGAACCTTGATGCCATAGCCATTTTCACGAAAGTTGTCCAGTGTGGGAGCTTTACCCGAGCTGCTAAGTTTCTCAATATGCCTGTTTCTACTGTCAGCGCTAAGGTTTCTTCTTTAGAAAAAAGTCTAGGTGTTACACTTTTGCAAAGGACAACCCGCAAAATTCAAGTAACAGAGGCAGGAGAAACATACTTTAAGGGATGTGTTCAAGCATTAGAAGAGATTCAAGCAGCAGAAACTCAAATAACACGGAAACAAAAAGAACCCCAAGGAATTCTTAAAATTACCAGTTCTGTCGATATCGGAAATAAAGTACTTCCGGATATTGTTGCGAGATTCTTAGAGAAATATCAGCACATGGAAATAGAGCTCCGTATAACCAATCGTATAATTGATCTCGTTGGGGAAGGAGTAGACCTTGCAATTCGAGCAGGGGATCTTAAAGATTCAAGCCTCATCGCAAAAAAATTTATGACCGAGCAGCTTTCCCTATGGGCAAGCCCTTCTTATTTAGATAAAAATGGAACTCCTTCACACCCTTGTGAATTAAATCAACATGAATTTATCAGATATACGTTTGAAAAAGATAAGATGCTAAATTTGTCCAATGGAGGGGAAACAGTTACGGTTACACCCAAAAACAGAGTATTTTTAGATTCAACTGATGCTGCTAAAAACTTTACCCTTTTGGGGCAGGGAATAGGTTTGCTTCACGACTTTCTCTGTCATGATGAGGTTAGTGATGGCAAAATCGTAAGAATTTTACCACAGTGGCATTGGCACAATCTAACATACTATTTTGTTTTTCCTCCTCAGAGATTTATTTCACCTAAAATCCGGGCGTTTCTTAATTTCGCTGAAGAATATATGAGGACGATTTATAACAATTCTGATCAAGAGGCATAGAGCGTAGTAGATTAATAATTTTGGTTTTTGAGGAAACTTTTTGCGACCAGAAAAAGTTAACATGCTCTGCCGCTTAATCCTTACCAATTTATTATTCAATCAGCTACTGCTTTCTAATCTACGCAAGAAGAATGCGGAGGTAATATGCCACAAAATCTCACAAAATCTTTCTCAATCTCACAAAGTCCCTGAAACGCATTTTCGCAGATGTCACCACGGCCGAAAATTCGAAGCTCGTGGATGATAACTTGATCTTTCGCAAATGAATTGGAGCTTTACGATCTATCCTCCCAAACGGGTCGCCGCACTCCATACTCACTCCCAAGCCCCTTGTGCAGCGATGCAGGAAGCTTTTGAGGACAATCTCCCATTGATTGAGATTTGCGCGGGCGATTACAAAAAGCCCCTGTACATTACCCTGACTCCCAACGTTGATATGAATTACCTGAAGCGAAAGTGGTGCGTCGATTGGTGCACGTTTCATCACTTGCTGGTGAGGGAGTTTTGAGAGTTAGCCAACATTAACAAGGCTGATAAATCAGATAATTAATTATTCTTTAATTGTATATGCTCAAAATAATCTTTAGTTGGTTAGTGCCCAAGAGAGCAGCATGAAATGCCGATAGATCTTTTTGAACATACATATTTTGAAGAATACAATGTAACCCTTACAAACTTTGCTTTTTCTGATATGCCTACATCCTTACAAAAAGAAATGATGAGGCAGTGGTTTTTAAAGAGATATTGTAATCCAGTTGATAATACGCCGTATGATTCAGGTGAGGGCGGATATCAATATATATTTGGTGGCCCATTTGATGCACTTGAAACACTAAGTGACCAATTTTCGGACTTGGTAAGTGATGATTTTATTGCCGAAACTGCAAAAGAACTTGAAAAAGAGTTTGATATATATGATTGGGCATATACTGATGCGTTCCTTCAACATCAGGAAAATAGTAATGATCAATTTTATGAAATCGATGCTGGGATACAAAACAAAGATCCCTATCAAGCTCTTAACGAAAAACTTTCATCCATTGAGGCGTTGCTCAATGAGTCTTCAAGAGATAAACAATTTCAATTGACGATGGCTTTCGTATTTGTTGTTACGAATTTAGAAACTTATTTATCTGATATTTTTGTAAAAAGCATTTTTAAGCCAGAGATAGATTGCAACTCAAGAGAGAAATTTCTCAGAGCCTCAAGAAAATCTAGCGAAAAAATACGAATATCAGAAATTTTCAGACGATATGATAAAATTGATGATGAAATCAAGGACGAAATACAGAATACATCCTTTCATAATCTTCCGTTGGTAAAGAAATTATTCGCAGAAGTCCTAGATATTTCTTTTGGCAATACTCAACCACTAGAAGACTTAATAAGAAAAAGACATGATTTTATTCACAGAGGCGGCAAAGATAAAGATGGTAAAGAAATTAGCACAGATGAAAATGAAATAAGAAATTTGATCAATTTAACCAGAGAATTTACTCAGGATATTAATGAAAAGTTGCCTGATTTTTTTAGGGGCGTGTTCTGATACCCCCTACAACCCTCGCCTAAATTTCCATTTTTGACACATGAGGCAAACTCAAATTGAAAATTAATCTATCCTTCTTTTTGAAGAATTTCAAAATGCGCGCTTATACGTTGCATTTGCAACCGCGCATTTGTTGCAAGCAACACATCTTAAAAATTGAGTAAAACTGCTGCTCTAAAAGGAACAAAAAACTGGCTGAAGGGTAGGCCGCATTCTGTGTCATTTCACACCCCCAGGTGTCGCTACGTGTCGCAAACGGAAAAGCGACAAATCGAGTTTTTAGAAGTGAGGATTACAACGGGTGACAGGCTATGTATTTATTTTTGTCGCATTGTCGCGTGTGTCGCATGAATAATCGCATAGATTTCTATGGGGCAGGGGAGAGTAAATCTACACACCCTATTGGATTGAGAAGATTATGAGCCGGATATGAAAGAGTTTAAAAGTGAGAAAGATTTTTTAAACGCACTTCATCTGTGGTTAGTAAATTTAATAATTGGGAACCCATTTTGCGGCACCAGTGCGGCACCGAGATTTTTTAATGTTCTTGAAGGAGGGGTAAAACCCCTTTATTTGAATGGCTCCCCGGGACGGACTCGAACCGCCGACCCAGTGGTTAACAGCCACTTGCTCTACCAACTGAGCTACCGGGGAACACTCTCTTTTCGTAACATACCCTATCCAACTTGACAAAGGTTTTTTTGAGGAGGGATGCTCACATACTGCCCCATATTGTGCAATTTTTTCAGGTGGTTCAAGGCCCTCACAGGAAATAAATATTTTTAGACATGTTGGAATTATTTCTTGAAGCTTAAAAGGGATGCCTATACTTTTAAGAAAAGGAACTTGTTTGGATCTGCGAAATCTTATTAAGAAGGGCTAACGAAGATATGGTCGATTTGAATTCGCTTCTTTCTTCTCTCAATATTAAAGCCGATTGGGTGGGCTTACGAAGCGTTAAAGAACAAGTAACAGCAAGATCTGCCCGCAATGGAATTCTTGAACCCTTGGAAGTCGACAACGACTTTGGTGTTATGGTTGAAGTTCTCATCGATGGTCAATTTGCCTATGCAGGTACCTGTGATGTTTCTGGGGAAGGTGTGAGAGAAGCAGCCAGAAAAGCTTGTGCGCAAGCGAAAGCTATTGGGGACTATAAACTTTTTGCTTTTAGTGAGTCTGTCCGGCCCCCATCCAAGGGCGTTTACCAGAGTTTTGCCCACAAACTTATAGAGTCCTCTCAGCAGCAGAGCTTAAATGATCTTGCGATTGAATTATCTCAGCTTTTAAAAGTAAACGACCAAATTATCAACACAGAAGTCAGCTTTATTTCCATTGAACAAGAGATGGCTTTCGTCAGTTCGAACGGGGCAAATATTACTCAGAAATTCCACCAGCGAGGCATTCAATTATTGGCCACAGCGGACGTGAAAGGATCCGTTCAAACACGTACAAATGGATTCCCCGTGGCTCAAGGGGGAGATGAGTTTTATGATGCTGACCCCTTAAGATTGCAAGCTCACCGCATTGCCCAAGAAGCCATTGAATTGGCGAAAAGCGAAGAATGCCCCACAGGCATGTTTGATTTGTTGCTGATGCCCGATCAATTGTATTTGCAAATTCATGAATCGATCGGTCATCCCTTGGAATTGGATCGCATTTTGGGCGATGAGCGCAATTATGCGGGCTGGAGTTTTATTAAACCAGAAGATTTTGGCCAGCTTCAGTATGGATCAAAACTTCTTAACGTGACTTTTGACCCGACAGTTCCGGGAGAATTGGCAAGCTATCATTATGATGATACCGGTGCGCCGGCCCTTCGACATCATTTGATCAAAGACGGTATTCTCCAAAGGGGATTGGGGGGCGTTGAAAGTCAGATGCGTTCCAAATTACCGGGTGTATCTTCAGCGCGATCGACCTCTTGGAATCGTGCTCCCATTGATCGCATGGCTAATCTGAATCTAGAACCGGGCTCGTCGACTCTAGCAGAAATGATCTCAGCAACAGAGCGGGGAATTTTGATGAAGACGAATAAATCTTGGTCTATCGATGATTATCGTAATAAATTTCAATTTGGGTGTGAATATGGACAACTTATTGAAAAGGGTCAGTTAACACGGCTCGTCAAGAATCCTAATTATCGAGGGATAACCAGCTCCTTCTGGCATGGGCTAAAGATGGTGGGGGACACTTCCAACACCGAAGTTTGGGGCAGTTTCTATTGTGGAAAAGGAGAACCGAACCAAGCTATTCGTGTTGGGCATGCGACGCCGGCTTGTTTGTTTACAAATGTTGAGGTATTTGGGGGAGGGGCGTCATGAATCTAAAAAGTTGGGAGACAGTCGCTTCAAATCTTTTGAATGAATTAAAGGAAGGAGAGTCCTTGTCCCTTTCTTTGGGAGCTGAAGATTCCCTTTTTATGAGAATGACGCAAGCAAAAGTACGCCAAGTCACGCAAATTGAACAGGGGAAAGTGACACTTCATTTTTTTAAAAACAATAGAAATTTGAAGGTAGCTTTGCCTTTTACTTTTAATACCCAGAGAGATACGAAAGCAGCTCAAGAAGCTATCTTGTCTTGCCGAAATGCGGTTCAGATACTGCCGGAGGACCCTTTTATTCAACTTCCTGTTCAGGAGGGGCAATTTCATCAAGAGGCTTCAGTACTCATGGATCGCGATCATCTGATGAAAACATGCCTAGAACAGGCAAAAGGCGTAGATTTTGTCGGTCTTTTAACAGCCGGTGAAATTGTGCGGGCCAATCGAAATTCAGCGGGTTTAAATCAATGGTTTAAAACATCTACATTTTCAGTCGATTTTTCTTTGTATGCGCAAAACAATCAGGCAACAAAAGGCTTGTATGGAGGTCGACACTGGCATGATCATGAATTTCAAGCGATTATGAAAAAAAAATTGGCTCAATTGGAGCAACTGAGTAAACCCATTATGACTTTAAAAAAGGCGAAGTATAGAACCTATTTTAGCCCCAGTGCCGTTGCGACATTGATGAGCTCTCTCTGGGGATTTGCGAGTCGGGATGCTTATCAGCGGGGTCAGTGTGCGTTTAAAAAGCTTGTTGATGGAGATAAACATTTATCTCCCCATTTTTCTTTACGTGAAAATTTTACAGGGGGAGAAACACCCCCGTTTAATGAGATGGGAGAAATGCCGCCAGAGATTCTTGCTATTGTAGAAAATGGGCATTTTAAAAATCTTTTGTGTTCTACACGGTCAGCAAAGGAATACAATCTTCCCTCAAATTTTGCCTCGTCTCGGGAAGGTTTGCGGTCTCCAGAAATCTTAGCAGGTCATATTGCGGCTGAAAAAGAATTAGAAACTTTGGGGACGGGGATTTATGTTTCTGACTTGCACTATTTGAATTGGAGTGATGTCCAACAAGGAAGCATTACAGGTATGACCCGATTTGGGTGTTTTTGGGTGGAAAAAGGTCAAATTGTTGCCCCCATAAAAGACTTAAGATTTGATGAGACCCTTTATCATTTCTGGGGAACAGGGTTGGAAGGATTCACCAATAAAATTGAGAACTTTCCCTCAACAGGAACCTACTATCACCGGAGTTTAGGAATTGTCAAAGCCCCGGGAATGTTGGTTAATGACTTCACATTTGTCCTGTAATTCTCAAAATTAGACCTCTTTTTTAGGCCGCTAAGATTTCTTTGCTTTTAAGAAGAGTTTGTAATTCTCCACTTTGATACATTTCTTTAACGATATCGCATCCCCCGACAAACTCACCCTTAATGTATAATTGCGGAATGGTTGGCCAGTTGCTAAATTTCTTAATTCCATCACGAATGTTGGGATCGGTCAAAACATTGACAATTTTAAAGGGAACTTCCAGGTGCGTGAGTAACTGTACCACCACAGAAGAAAAACCACATTGAGGCATTTCAGCTGTACCCTTCATATAGAGAACGACGGGATGTTCAGTTATATACTCTTGGATTTGATTGAGTGTAGCTTGATCGGTCATAATTTAGGACTCACTTTCTATGATAGATAAGGGGGGTGTGGTCATATGGGGAAGGGAGGTTCGAATTGAAAGTGCATGAAGTTGACCTCCAACCCGCCCTCCTAAAGCTTCATAGACCATTTGGTGTTGTTGTACACGGCTTTTTGAGGCAAATATTGATGAGGTAACATGCACGGCATAATGATCACCATCGCCGGCCAAATCCTCAATTTGCAAAACTGCATCGGGAATGGCTGCTTGAATTAATTGTTTAATTTCAGAGGCTGTTATGGCCATGGGGGTTTTTTCTTTGTTTTAAAGAGTTTTTTTTAAGGGCTCTTTGTTTTGAAAAAATATCTTGAGACGCAAAACCATTTATTCCTTCTGGGATATCAAGACCAAGAACACCAAGGCGCCGAGCAACTTCTTGGTAAATTTCATTTGTTTCTTCCGGATAATCTTTCATGCCTTGTTGGTCAAGACGTCTGCCCGTTGTTAAATCTAATAAGCTAAACGTATCCGGTGATAATTCATCTGTGATCATAATTTGTGAATCCATCAGGTCAGTAGTATAATGCCGTCCGAATTCAAGAGAAAAACTAATGAGGCGTATGTTGAGTGCTAAAAATTGACCACTCAAAAAATCATTAACACGTTGAGAAGTCATAAGAATATCATCTATTTCTTCAAAACGGCTCCAACCGAGGGCGGTCAAATGTTCTGCGGCAACGATTGGGTTATTAAGGTCTTTTGATCGTAAAGTGAACTCAGGTACAGGTTTTGAAAGAAGCATTCCTTCCTCAAGGCCCAGACGTTTGGCAAATGCACCTGAGGCTACATTATGAAGGGTGACAGAAAAGGGAAGCGTTTCTGTTGCTCGAACCAGTTGTTCTCGCATATTAAGTGAGCGGATAAAATGGGTATCGATACCTAAGTCGTTAAGGCGCGTCATCATAAGTTCAGAAATACGATTATTGAGAATGCCTTTTCCGCTTATGGTATCGCGTTTCCCTTGAAGAGTCACATCATCCTTAAAATACAGGACATATGTACCAGATTCTGGGCCATCATAAAGCACTTTACGCGTTCCATCAAAAAGCTGGCGACGTCTAGGTTGAGCATAATCACTCAATAAAATTGGGCGAGAATTAAGAGTCATATATAAACCTGATTCGTTAAGACTACCATACCTATAGCAAACTCTTGAAGGAAAGACAATGAATCGTTCGCTATTTGTATACATATGGTGCGTCTAAATAAAAATTCAAGTGGGGACCTGGCAATAAAAATTATAAAGTTCTAGGCTTTCCCTTGCAGGAAAATAGGTTGCATTAAGTTAAATTTTAGTTAAAATATATTATAATTATAAATTTTTTTGGTATAAATTTTAACTTTTTGGAGGTCACTACATGTATTTGAAGTCGATATTATGTTCAATTCTTTTTCTGGTCCCCACCGTAGCAAAAATCGATTCCGTTGCTGATAAAGCGAGGATGGTGGGTGGAGTTGGCGCGCCTGTTGAGGCAGGGGCTCCGGTAAAGTTAGAAGATGCAGCCGCAGCTGTGGGCAGAATTCCAATTGATGAAAACATAAATAGTGCCATAAAGTCGACGCCGAAAACGAGATATAATCGGCAACAACGTTTTAGAAGAGGCGAGCATTTAACTCGATATCGAAACGATGATCAAAGAATGCGTCGTAGCAGATTTGATGAAATGAGTGCGAGAGAATATGAAGCACGATATGGTCATTCTCGCGCAAGAGGTTATCGTCATGCTCACCACCACCATGACGATTATTACCATGATTCATATCACAGACATACAGTTCCTGTGAGTTATATGCCTGTTACTTACGTTCCTATGATGAATGGTGGTTGCGGTACAGCTCCATGCGGTTTTGGGGGTTGTAATGAAGCTCCCGCTTGCCCTCCAGATGTCCCTGAAGAAAGAATTCAAGTATCTAAAGATATCGACGATCGATATGAATATAATGGTGAAAAACTGACATGTACAAAGTCATGCGAAGGCACCTGGCCCTACTTATCAGGTCAATTTGGAATCGTCACAAATTATGTCTATAGAGGGATATCGACTACAGTAAATCGTCCCGCGATACAGGGAGGTTTTAGAGCAAGCCAAGCCATAGATTCTGGATTTTATCTTGGACTATGGGGATCAAATGTAGAAAGTAATTTGGTAAGCATTGCTGGCCTTAATGGAAATGGTTTAGAATTGGCATATTTTGGAGGATATACATATAAGTATAATCCAGATTTAACTCTTAATATTGAGACAAAATATACGACTTATCCAAGATCTTACTATCCTCTTAGTCAGAATCCACGATTTAATACGTTTGCAGGCAATAATGAAAATTTCGATATGCTAGAATTTATTCCTGGATTGAATTATAAATGGCTGACATTCTACGTTGCAATTCAACACTCAAATGTAAGAGGATTGACTCCGAATTTGACGCAACGACTCTTCACAACTCCTACGGCAAATGGGAATACAAAAGGTTCGCTATATTTTTATGGTAAAGCAACGGTTCCCTTAACATTAGATAGTTGGAATTTCGTTACAAAAGTCTGGGTTGGATACTGGAAGATTCGTAATTATTCTCAACTGAGTTACGCACACTATGGTGTGGGTCTCTCCTATACATTACCAAAATGTTATAAAGAACTCGTTCTTTCTTTGAATCTTGAAGGCAGTTCCGCCAAAAGACGGTTTTATACCACTACGGATTTAACTTTAAAACAAATCAACAATGTTGGTACAAAGTTGACCTTTGGAGTTGAAAAAGCATTTTAAGGAAAAGCTGGTAAGCTTTTAAGACGAAAGAGAAGCCGTAACGACCTCCTTCAAAAGTATGGTTTAGTTACGGCTTTTTTTTGTTTTGAAATGCAGGGTAAATATAAAAAAAAGATAGTTGCTGAAGAAAGTGCGATTAAGTTGTTAAATTAACATTTTCCCAGTATGACCATTCAATCCAAGGAAATAAGTCTTCAAGGTTTGCCTTTTCAATTGTAGGGCCCGCCCAAATACGCAAAGAAGGGGGGGAGTACCGATGATTGCGGATATCAAAGGCGGCTTTCTCATTTGCCAGTTGCGCTTCTATCGCAAGAATAAGATTGCGGTGACGATCTTCCGGAAGAGGGTTGCCTGATTCGTCTAAAATTTCCAAACATACAGAAGTAGGCGAAATTGTTTCTGGGTCTTTAGCGAGATATCTAAGCCACGGGGTTTGGTTAACCCATTTGGCTATGGTTGCTGCGTTAACCCTACAGCGATCAAGGAGCGTAGGTAGCCCCCCAATATTTTTGGCCCAGTGGAGAGCACTCAAGCAATCTTCGGCGCTTAACAGAGAAGGTGTATTTATCACAGCACCTTGAAAAATTTCCTCAATGAGCACTTGATTATTTGTCAGACGAAAAAGGCGAGGCAGTGGCCAAGGTGGCGTGTAGTTGATTAAACGTTCCACCGCACGTGGTGCTAAAATGAGCATGCCATGTGCGCCTTCACTTCCAAGCCCCTTTTGCCACGAGAAGGCGGTGACATCTAATTTTGACCAATCTAGGGGTACACAGAATGCAGCGGATGTCGCGTCGCATAGGGTTAACCCTTCGCGGTCCTCAGATATCCAATCCAAGTGCGGAACACATACACCCGCCGTTGTACCATTCCAGGTAAAGACAACGTCTCTATCAGGCGTGTGAGCGGATAGGTTTGGTATTTGGCCAAAAGGTACAGAGTAGGTTCGTGTATCCGATATTTTAAGTTGATTTACAATATCTGTGACCCAGAGATTACCGAACAAATCCCAGCTAAAAACGTCGACTCCCCGTGTACCCAGAAAATTCCATAAAGCACATTCAACAGCTCCCGTTGCAGAGCCAGGCATGATAGCAATGCGATAATCTTCAGGAACTTCAAGAATTTCCCTGGTAAGGTCAATAATCTCTTTAAGTTTGGTTTGGCCGGCAGGTGTGCGGTGTCCGCGCCCTAATAGGGCATCATTCAACTTAGCTAAATTCCAACCTGGATGTTTGCACGTAGGCCCCGAACAGAAATAGGGAGAATTAGGACGCTTTTCTGGCTTTTTCATAGGCTAAAAGCTTTTCTTTGATATCTGCGCCCCAATGGTATTCACCAATACTGCCATTTTTTAATATGATACGGTGACAGGGTATCGCAATTGAAAGTGGGTTTTCTCCGACAGCTGAAGCGACGGCCCGCACAGCTTTTGGATTGCCTATTCGAAGGGCAAGTTCTTCATAAGAGATTGTTTCTCCATAAGGTATTTTTGTCAGTTCTTGCCATACCGCACGTTGCAAATCTGTGGATTCCATGGCTTCAAATACATCATCAATGACTTCATAACTGCCGTCGAGAGCACTATTAATCATGGCCCCAATCGTTGCATCATCTCTTACGGTTTTGGCCGAAGTGATGTTTTCTTCAAAATCATCCATAATGGTTTCCAAAACAGTTTCAGCGTCCCCTAATTCTTCGATGTCTTCATCGCTTATAAAGCCGGTCAACATTAATTGGCCAAGGCCGCCAATACCATAAACAAGCCCAACAGGGGTTTGGCATAAACCAAAAAGAACATCAGATGTCATTAAGCGCATAGGAAAGGGAACGGGTTCTCCTTCCTCTTCCATCGCTTCAATAATGTTTTGGAACATTATTCTTGCTTCATCAGGCTCCATGTTCTCAACAGCCTTCATGAAAGCTTCAAAATCTTCATCATTGGAGAGAGCATCTTTAGCTTGGGATTTCAATTTATCTTCTTTCATCTTCCTGTCCTTATTATATTAAGCAGCCACACCTTTATCGGCCGCTAGAATGGTATCAATAATTTCCTGAACAACACTATTAAGTATAGTTTCATTATCACCTTGAGCCATGATTCTAATTAGGGGTTCAGTCCCAGATTTGCGAATCAGGAGGCGGCCATCTCTAAGTTTATGTTCAGCTTTTTCAAGAATTTTGCAGACGTTTGCGTCTTTGAGAGGAGCAAAATTTGTTGTGCGAATACTTTTTAAAACTTGAGGAACGGGTACAAAAGTTTGCCCCAATTGACTTGCTTTAAATTGCTTCTGGACCAAAACACTTAATGTTTGTAGAGCTGCAATTAAGCCATCACCGGTTGTTGTGTAATCGCGCAAAATAATATGACCGGATTGTTCTCCCCCCACATTGCATCCGTGAGTCCGCATTGCTTCTAGAACATAACGGTCACCCACAGCAGTCCTAATAAGCTTTAAATTCTTGCTTTCTAGGTAACGTTCCAGCCCTAAGTTGGACATATGCGTCGCAACAATTCCTCCCCCGCGTAAATCATTATCCTCGGCCCAGGACGTAGCGATAAGAGCCAGCAGCTGATCACCATCAATTATCGCGCCGGTCTCATCAACCATCATTAACCGATCTGCATCCCCATCTAATGCAATGCCTAAGTCGGCGTTATGAGTTAAAACACTTTCCTGTAAAGCTTGAAGAGATGTAGTGCCACACTGGTCATTAATATTAGTCCCATCCGGTGAGATGCCAATGGGAATAATCTCGGCTCCCAATTCCCATAATACTTTTGGCGCAACCTTATATGCGGCTCCATGTGCGCAATCTATAACAATTTTTAAACCATCGAGTCTCATTCCTCGGGGAAACGTTGCTTTAGCAAATTCGATATAACGGCCCGTTGCATCATCAAGTCGATGTGCCTTGCCGAGGAGGGTTGAATGAGCCAGGGGCATAGATAGTGATTGATTTGGGGAAGAATTTGCTGGATCATTCCATTGTGAAATAGTAGCTTCAATGTCGGATTCTTCGTTATCAGAAAGTTTGAATCCATCAGGACCAAAAAATTTAATTCCATTATCTATATAGGGATTGTGTGATGCCGAAATCATGACACCCAAATCAGCCCTTAACGTGCGTGTGAGCATAGCAACAGCTGGTGTTGGTAAGGGGCCCAATAAAATTACATCCATTCCCATGGA
Source organism: Alphaproteobacteria bacterium (assembly GCA_016870095.1). NCBI lineage: Bacteria > Pseudomonadati > Pseudomonadota > Alphaproteobacteria > Alphaproteobacteria bacterium. Next base: position 133,583 of record VGCI01000001.1, read on the forward strand.
AACGAAACCTGCCGTAAGGGACGACTCTACCATGTAGCCAGATTGACGGGTATCTTTTCCAATAACGACACTATGACGATGATTTCCCCGCGTAAACTTTAGGGTGGCAGCCATGGCAATCTTCATAATCATATCTGGCGTAATAGGCCAAACATTTGCCTGGCCACGAACCCCATCCGTTCCAAAGAATTGACGCATATCAGTCATATCTTATTCTGCTCATTTCACGCTTCAACAGATTCTGTTGCGGGTATGCGTGATCGCGTTTTTTTCTTACGCATATTCCCAGAAATAGGGTCTTGGGTCGGGGTAGCACCCTTTTCCATTAAAGATTTAATTTCTTCTCCGCTCAAAGTTTCAAATTCTAGTAAAGTTTTGGCGAGCAGATGAAGTTTCGTAAGTTTTTGTTTTAGTAATTTTTGCGTTTCATCAAAACAAGCGTCCAAAATTTTTCTAACTTCCTCATCGACCATTTGGGCAGTCATTTCGGAAAGAGGCTTGGATTGGGTTACAGAGTGTCCCAGAAAAACTTCTTGCTGCCGTTCGCCGTACATCTGAAATCCTAGACGATCACTTAATCCCCATTCTGTAACCATTCGTCTGGCAATTTCTGTTGCCATTCGAATGTCAGAAGAAGCCCCTGTGGTGACTTTGTCATGGCCAAAAATGAGTTCTTCAGCAATGCGACCCCCCATGGAGACCTTTAAATCAGCCAAAAGTTTGCTACGAGACATAGAAATCCGGTCACCCTCGGGAAGACGCATAACCATTCCCAACGCACGACCTCTTGGAATAATGGTTGCTTTATGGATGGGATCTGAATCTTTTGTATAAAATGCAACAATAGCATGCCCGGATTCATGGTAGGCTGTAAGGCGTTTCTCGTCTTCCGTCATGACCATGGATCGTCGCTCTGCACCCATCATCACTTTATCTTTAGCTTGTTCAAATTCATGCATGCTTACCGCAAGCTTTCCTCTACGAGCAGCAAGGAGGGCAGCTTCATTAACCAAGTTGGCTAAATCTGCCCCTGAAAAACCAGGTGTGCCCCGGGCAATAACTCTGACATCTACATCTGGAGAGAGCGGGACTTTACGCATGTGAACGCTTAAAATCTTTTCTCTTCCCGTAATATCGGGGTTGGGAACAACAATTTGACGGTCAAATCGGCCGGGACGTAAAAGAGCAGGATCTAACACGTCCGGACGATTGGTTGCTGCAACCAAAATGACGCCTTCATTCTCTTCAAAGCCATCCATTTCAACGAGCAATTGATTAAGCGTTTGTTCTCGTTCATCATTTCCACCACCAAGGCCTGCCCCGCGATGACGACCCACGGCATCAATTTCATCGATAAAGATGATACAAGGCGCGTTCTTCTTGGCTTGCTCAAACATATCCCGTACGCGACTGGCACCCACACCAACAAACATTTCGACAAAATCTGAGCCTGAAATGCTGAAAAATGGTACGTTTGCTTCACCGGCAATAGCTCTTGCCAAAAGGGTTTTACCAGTTCCAGGAGGACCTACAAGAAGAACACCTCTTGGAATTTTCCCCCCCAAACGTTGGAATTTTTGGGGATCTTTCAAAAAATCGACAATTTCTTCCAGGTCTTGTTTAGCTTCATCGATCCCAGCGACATCATCAAAGGTGACTTTTGTTTCATTTTCCGTGCGAAGCCGCGCCCGGGATTTTCCAAAGCCCATGGCTTTATTGCCGCCCGACTGCAATTGTCGCCAAGAATAAATTATAAATCCAAAAAATAGAATAATTGGTAACCAGGTAATAATCATATGGAATAGAGATGGCATTTCTTCTTCCGGTGGCCCGGCTTTCACATGAACACCCTTTTCAATTAGTTTTGGAATAAGGGTAGGATCTTGAGGAGCATAAGTTGTAAATGAATGTTCATCCTTATTTTTACCAGAGATATTGTTGCCCCGAACCATAACCTCTTTTACGCGCCCGTCACTGACGTTTGTCATAAAGTCAGAAAAAGCAATAGGAGGATTGGGTGCTCGTGCTTGTGAGCCGGATAAAATTTGAAAGACTCCCAATGCGGCAATGGCAATCAAGAGCCAAAAAAATAAATTTCGTGGGGTATTATTCACAAAAACATTCTCCTCCCCAGATTTTTATCTAGGAGTATAAGGGCTATATACTATAATTTATAGCATATGCCGCGCTTTTGAGGAACAATAAACTCATTTAAAGACGAAAAAATCAACAAGTTGAGAAATAGCCCTCAATTGGCGGGGTAATTTGTACAAGATTAGGCGCTATCCTTGTAAAATTAGGTATTTAATTAAAAACTGTTTTCAATATAAAATATCTTATTATTTCAATAATTATGTTCATTATAAAAAGACGGGTGTCATTATTCTTGTTTCAATTTATAATCAGAAAGTTGCAAAGTAGATGAAAAAAATAGCATTATTTTTCAATATATTAAGCAGGGCTATTGTTGTCATGTTGGGTTTCATGATGCCCTTATGCGCAAATGACGTGGATACCCAAGAGATTGAGAAATTTAAGAATCATTATCTTTTTAAAAAATTTATGTCTCGTGCTGAAGTTCGGCTTAATACTCTTCAAAAAGCACATATGCCCCAAGTTCAAAGCGTCTTTTACCCCTTTGGGGGCGCAGACCTCTTGTATCCGCTTCTCTTATTTCCCGATGCCAAAATTTATGTTCTCGTGGGTTTAGAAACTCTCGGGGCTCAGTTGTCAGATGAAACAATTCATTCTGCCTTTCAAAAGCTGGATTCCCTGTTACGTCGTAGTTTTTTTGTAACGTCTACAATGGCCAAATCCTTTAATAAAAATGTAGGTGTCCGTTCTATTTTGGAATTACAAATTAGACTTCTGGGAGGAAAAATTCTGGATGATGCTTCGTTGGTTTCTTCGGATCCAAACTGCTTGAACCTCACTTTTGAATGGCAAGGACAAACCAAGACTGTTTATTATTTAAAAAAAGATTTGACCAATAATTTAGATAATTTGTTTGATTTTTTGACACAACATAATGTCGTCGATGCCTGTATGTTTAAATCCAGTTCTTATTGCCCGCATCAAAAGTTATTTTCTGATTTAAAAAAGAGAATTCTTTGCCATTTTTCTTATATTGTTCAAGATGATACTGGCATACCTTTGAAGAATCTGACTGATTTTGATGTTGAAATTTTGGGGCGATATACATCTCCTTATGGAGTTGAATTTTCTGGTTTTCAACAAAATGATCTCAAGGAGATGTATGCCGAAAGAAAAAATATCCCGCCCTTAAATTTTTGTTTCGGCTATGGTTGTGGTCGGGTTCAAGCCAACTTATTGGTTGCACATCGCAAAGCATCGAATAGTGCTAACATTATGACACAAGAAGGCAAAAACGAATGAACGCCTCTTTAAAACAAGTGATTATTTATGGAACATTCCTGACTGCAATCGTTGGATGCGGCCAGAACAAAACACAACCTGCGACTCTGGGAGCAAATTCCTCTTCCCATACATGGATTTATCTAGGGGGACTTACACAAGAAATGGACTCTCCTGAAGAAACCCGTAATAAAAAAATACTTGATCAGATTGGAAAGAAATTAAATATAAAAATATTAGCTATTCCTTATTTTGATCGGTGTGAAAAGGCCAACTATAAGTTATGCTGGCTTCACTATACCCACGCACAAACCCTTGAAACCTATGACAAGATTTTAAAGGTTGTGGAAGGAGAGAAAATTTCTGGCTTTATTGGGTTTTCTAATGGAGGATTTTTTCTCAATCAACTTGCGCAACTTAGGGACTTAAAACACCCCATAATTTCAATAGGGGCTGCGGGAACGCTTGGTTCTCCCTCTTGTGCGAATACCTTGACGATGATTGTTGGAAAGTCAGAGGTTATATACCCCGTTGCAAAAAAGTTTTTTGAGGATGGGAAAAACTCATCTCTATCTCTAACGTTTATATCCCACGAAGGGGGACATATTTTCCCCCCTCAGACTGTAGAAGTTGCCTTAACGCAATATGCAAAGTCTAAATTGTAGGACTCCTGAGCATCCTCGATGCAAATGATAACGTATATAATGATTTTCCATAGGGCTCGTTTGTTAGAAGTGTCTTAAATTAGGGGGGGGAAAGAAACTGAACTTTCTTCCCTTTTACTCGTATTCTTTTACCACAACACACAGGAAAGCCAAGAAGGATGGATTCTTTCCTTTCCTATTGAGCGAAAGGTATTTAAATATTAGCATTAAAAGTTGATAAATGACTTGACCCTCGTATCTAACTCAACTAGTTTTGTTCATGAACATAACAGATCAGATTTAATCTGCAGGATACCCAATTCTATGGCAGCATTTCAAGATACGCGGGAACATACGGAACAAAAGGTTATGGTACATCTTTTGACTGAGATTGAGCGTAATCCTTCATTCACCCAACGGAGCCTTGCATCAGAACTGGGAATTGCTTTGGGATTAATGAACCAGTATTTAAAGAGTTGTGTCACAAAGGGTTGGGTTCGAGCATCCCAAGTTTCTCCCCGTCGTATTACTTATTTTCTAACTCCCGATGGATTCAAAGAAAAAAGCCATATGGTAACAAGTTATTTGGCAAGATCCTTAACATTCTTTCGCGATGCCCGGGCACAATGTGACACCCTTTTTGATGTCTGCTTACAAAAGGGGTGGACAAAAATTGCTTTTGTTGGCGAAGGGGATCTTGCGGATATCGCTCAACTTGTCGCTCAAGGCCTTAGCCTGCATGTTAAAGTTGTTTTGCCGACAGAGAATTTAAAGGCTTATGATGCCGTTTTGGTGACCGATGTTATCAATCCGCAAGCAACATACGATTTCATTCGAGGCCAAGTTGATTCAGATCGTCTTCTCACTTTAGATTTGCTTCATATATCGAGAGATTCAAAGATGCAGAAGGGGGTAGCATGAAACAGTGGTTTGTTGTGCATACGCAGCCTGCTAAAGAATCTGTTGCTCAAAAACATTTGATGGAACAAGGGTTTGATGCTTATTTGCCGAAATTTAAAAAAACCCGTCGCCATGCTCGAAAAGTTGAAGAAATTATGGCGCCCCTTTTCCCCCGTTATGTTTTTGTTGGAATTGATTTGGAAGTGGATCAATGGCGTAGTGTTCAGGGGACGCGAGGTGTTTCCTATCTTTTGTTGGCTAACAATCAACCCGCGATTGTTCCTTGTGAAATCATCCAATCGTTGAAAGGTCAGGAAAATGATGACGGCCTCGTGGCCATCAACGACATGATTTTCTTCACAAAAGGGGATAAAGTTCGTGTTTTAGATGGGGCGTTTAAGGATTGTGTCGCGGTTTTTGAAAAAATGGATGATAAGGAGCGTGTTCAGCTTCTCCTCTCTTGCTTGGGGCGTGAAGTAAATGTTTCGCTGCCCGCGTATGCGGTAGAGGCGGCCTAGGAGCGCAAAAGCTAAAAACGGCTAAAGCATAAAAAATGAAGTAATTCTTGATTTTCAGTAATGCAGCCGGTTAAATACAATATTTGCAAGTCTCGGTGTCTTTCACCCGGACTGCGGCAGCAATGGGAAAGTGTTAAATTTTGTCAAATTCTTCTATTGGTTCAGCAATCAACAAACTCTTTTCCCTTCTCACTTATAGAGAGAAAATGAAGTGGGTAGGAATTGTCGGGTTTGCTTTGTGCACATCTATGTTTGAAGTTGCGACAGCCTCCATTGTCGTCATTTTTGCACAAATTCTCAATCAGCCTGAACTTGGCCAAAAATATATGTCAATGATTGGAGTTCAAGGAACCGTGTCGCCTGGGCGAACAATATTTTATGTCGCTATAGCATTTGGCTTGGTTTATTTAATTAAAAATCTCATAGCTACCTTAGAAGTTTTTTATCAAAGTTTCACAATCCAAAAATTGAGTTATCGATTTAAGAATAAACTTTTATATCGCTTTGCAGAAACTGATTATAATTTTCATTTGACTCGCAATTCTTCTTATGGATTATCGGTTATAACAGGTGATGCAGAAATGGCTTTTACAGGAGGTATGGTAAATTTATCCAGTACTCTTTCTGAAAGTATTGTTTTTATATTTCTAATATTAACAGTTATTTACCTCAATCCGTCGTTGGCAATATTTATCTTTAGTATTAGCGTTTGCATTGCCTTGATTGTAACCAAATATTTATTTCCTCTTTTTTATCGATGGGGTCAAAAAATTCAAGAAACGTCATTACTTGCGCATCAAAATCTGACTCAATTTTTTCATGGTTTTAAGGAATTACTTTTATTTGGTAAAAAAGAAGCCTTTGTTGAAGCATATCAAATACATTCTCGCCGCAAATCAAAACTTCATGCGATCCAAACAGCAACAAACGCATTGCCCCGTATGGCAATTGAAATTTTATTCGTTGGTCTTTTTGTCGCTGTAATTACCTATTTATGCGTAGAAAAAGATACTCCACAGCAAATGATAGGGATTCTAGGGGGATATTTATATGTTGGATTTCGGTTAATGCCGGGCTTGAATCGGGTTATTAATCAGTTAAATGGTTTCAAGCTGATTATACCAAGTATTGAGCGCGTTCATCGTGAATATACCGGTGAGAATAGCCGGACCAGTTATGTCGATATTCCAGGCCTTACCTTTAAAAAAGATATATCTCTCACCAATGTGTCCTTTCAGTATCTCAATACCCAAAAAAAAGTTATTCAAGATATTAATCTGGTTATTGCAAAGGGCGAGTGCATCGGCATTATTGGAGAAACTGGGTCTGGCAAATCAACATTGGTTGATATGCTTTTAGGGCTGTTAAGGCCCGTATCAGGTGAAATTTTAATTGATGGAAAATATCCCGTTAATTCTCAGCAATGGCATAAGTTACTTGGATACGTTCCTCAAACCATTTACTTAACCGACGATACTATTGAAGCAAATATTGCATTTGGCGAACAGGCAGAATCTATAGATACAATTCGTCTTAATAAAGCCATTGATGATGCTCAGCTGCGATCTTTCATAAACAAATTACCAGATGGCTCCAAAACAATTGTTGGGGAGAGGGGAATTCGTCTTTCAGGAGGTGAGCGCCAAAGAATATCTATTGCTCGTGCTCTTTATCGTCAGCCTGAAGTTTTGATATTTGATGAAGCTACTTCCGCGCTTGATAATGATACAGAAGAAAGATTAATGAAAACCATATATGAAGTGAGTCAAGAGAGAACAGTAATTATGATTGCTCATAGACTCTCAACTCTAAAAAACTGTCATAGAATTATCATAATGGATGCCGGAAAAGTAGAGGAGGAGATTAATGGTAAAATGGCGATTCAAAGGTATGTGAGTTCCTCCAATGTTGAGAAAATAAGTGCCCAACCGATAAGAGATGTTTCTTAAAAACAATCAAGTTCAATCTTTAGAAAAAAGGGCCCATCAATCTGCTGGTCACATTGATATTTTACGAGAGTAAAAAAGAGCATTGCTTTACCCATTATGACTATTAACATATTTATACAAGCGCGGATGTCTTCGAAAAGATTTCCCGGAAAAATTTTGGCCCCTTTTAAAGGACGACCTATAATTTTTCATTTGATTAAAGCTGCTCAAGCTGTTTCTTTAGTTCAAAAGGTCGTAGTACTGACCAGTGAGCATGAATCAGACGATCCCCTGGCGTCTTACTTAAATTATTTAAGCATTCCTCATTTTCGAGGAGATCTAGATAATGTTTTTCAACGATTCCAGGATGCCTTAATTCAATTTCCTTGCGACAAATTTATACGTTTATGTGCGGACAGCCCCCTTATGGAACCTGATTTAATTCAAAAAGTAATTGAGCTGTCTTGCGATGTTGCTGACATTACTACTAATGTACATACAAGAACTTTCCCCAAGGGACTAAGTGTGGAAGTTATCAAATCAGAAACATTTTCAAATATTAATTTGAATGAAGTTGACGTCGAAGGAAAAGAGCATATTACCGCTCATTTCTATAAAAACCCTCAAAAATATAAAATTAAATCTGTTATCTCTTCCCAAGACTATCAACAAGAAAATTTTTGTATAGATGAAATAAATGACATGGAAAGGCTAACTTTACGAGGTGAAAGTTATATTTTTAATCCGGATAAAATATCTGCGAGAATGATTTAATGTCAACTATAATAAATTCTGGTGTTATTGGTTTGGGGGTTGGAGAGCAACATGCCCTAACTCTTGCTAGGCACCCACTCTCCAATCTTAAATATATTTGTGATATTGATGAAGACCGTGCGAAGAAATTTAAAAGCATTCACCAACTTAAGTGCGGACTCACGACTTTCGAATCAATGGTGGTAGATAAAAATGTTGATTTAATTTCAATTGCTTCTTTTGATGCTGACCATTATCAGCAAGTTATGAGTTGCTTAAAAAATGACAAACATGTTTTTGTTGAAAAGCCGCTGTGTCAGAGTTTGGAGCAGCTTAATTCTATCATAACGCTCTGGAATAAGAAGAAACTTGGTCTTTCTTCCAACCTTATCTTAAGATGTTCGCCCCTTTTTATGTGGTTGTTAAAGGTAATCGAGTCCGGGGCTCTAGGGGACATATATTCCTTTGATGGCGATTACTTGTATGGTCGAGTCCACAAAATTACTGAAGGATGGCGAGCGAGAACTGAAAATTATTCTGTCATGGAGGGTGGTGGCATTCACTTGATTGATTTGATGATCTTGTTAAGCGGGCAAAAACCCGTAAAAGTACAGTCAATTGCTAATAAAATCGTGACAGCCAATACGCCCTTTCGGTACCAGGACTTTCATGCGAGCACTTTCCACTTTGAGAGTGGGCTTGTGGGTCGAATTACAGCCAACTTTGGTTGTGTTCACCGTCATCAGCATGTGGTTCGTCTATTTGGAACCAAGGGAACTTTTATTTACGATGATATGGGGCCGCGTATCCATTGGAAGCGCGATGAAGAAAGCAAATCAGAATCCATTGATATTCAAGCTAAGCCGGAGAATAAAGGAGCCCTCATTCCGGAATTTCTTGAATCTATCCTGGCGGGAACAGCCGATAGTTATGCACGAAGAGAATTCGATTTAATGTCAATTGTTCTGGCAGCAGAAACGGCTCTTCGATATGAGAAACCTATAACAATAGAGTATGTAACTTGACACAAATTCAAAGAGAAATTCCATTTGGACGTCCTTGGCTTGATGATGAAGACCGGCAAGCGGTTATGGAAATTTTGAACGGTCATGTATTGACCCATGGGCCAAAGGGCAAGGAATTCGAGACAAAATTTCAACATTTTGTTGGGGGTGGCTATGCTGTTACCACTAGTTCTTGTATGGCATCCCTCCATTTAAGTGCAATACATATTGGGCTTAAGCCTGGAGATGAAGTCATCGTCCCCGCTCAAACGCATGTAGCAACAGTTCATGCCGTTGAACTCTTGGGCGCAACGCCAATCTTTGTCGATTGTGAGCTGGAGACAGGCAATATGAATATTTCATTAATAGAATCAAAGATTACACCAAAAACAAAGGCAATTTTTATTGTGCATTTTGCTGGAATCCCTATGGAAATGGATAAAGTTTGTCAAATTGCCGAAAAGCATAAACTGAAGGTTATTGAGGATTGTGCCCTTGCCGTAGGAGGTTATTATAAGAATAAGCATGTTGGTCTTTGGGGAGATATGGGTTGCTTTTCGTTTTATCCCGTAAAGCACATGACAACAGCAGAAGGAGGAATGCTGATCTCCAAGGTTGAAAAAACTGCAAAGGACATTGCCCACTTTCGAGCCTTTAGTGTGGATCGTACCTATAGTGAGCGTAAAACGCCAGGAGTGTATGATGTAAATGGTGTTGGACTTAACTATCGATTGAGTGAATTGCAAGCAGCACTTGGCTGTACACAAATCAATAAGTTGCCTGAAAATTTACGTCGTCGAAAAAAGAATTTTGACACATTGAAAGAGTTGCTTTTAAAAGGAGGAAGTGTTCGAGTTTTGGATGCGAGTCATTCTGACGTTCAAAACAGTCATTACTGTTTGGTTGCGGTTCTGGATAAAAATATAAGACACAAACGAGATGGTATTATACAATATTTAACCGATCACAAGGCGGGCTGTAGCGTTTATTATCCACATCCTGTGCCCCGCATGGCCTACTATCAGCAAAAATATCATCCGAATTTAAAGGAGTACCCTAATGCGACAGCAATTAGCGATGGCTCAATTGCTTTACCTGTAGGTCCTCACTTAGACCTAGAAGATATGCATCTTTTGGCAACCCTGTTTAAACAGGCTATCTCGTAACAAAAAATATCAAAGGAAAATGCCATGAATTCAATCAAAGATCTTAAAATAACTCTCATTGGTGGGGGTGGATTTATCGGCCACAATCTAGCTCTGTCTCTCCATAAATTGGGTGCCCAAGTGGATATTATTGATAGTTTACAGGTAAATAATCTTTATGCCTTTGGAAAAGCATCTCCAGAACTTTTGCACCGTGACTTGTATCTCAAAATTATTAATCAACGCCTCGATATGTTAAGAAATGCTAATATTTCCCTTCATCTTCAAGATGCACGTGATTATCATGCTTTAAGCCGAATCCTTACAGATATTGCTCCAGACGTTGTGATTCATCTGGCAGCTGTTTCTCATGCGAATAAGTCAAACAAAGATCCCTATAGTACCTTTGATCATAGTCTTCGGACCCTAGAGAATGCCCTCGATAATAGCCGTAGTTCCATCAAGCATTTCATCTATTTTTCGTCAAGTATGGTTTATGGAAACTTTCAAGATGCAGCTGTTACGGAAGAAACAATTTGTAATCCAATTGGAATTTATGGGGCTTTAAAATACGCAGGCGAAAAACTTGTGATTGCTTATAATCAAGTCTTTAATCTTCCCTATACGATTATCCGCCCTTCAGCCTTATATGGCGAGCGGTGTGTAAGCCGCCGGGTCGGACAAATCTTTCTCGAAAATGCGGTTCAAGGAAAAAATGTTGTCATTCATGGAGATGGAAGCGACAAGCTTGATTTTACTTACATTCAAGATTTGATCCAAGGCGTGGTAAAAATTATTGAGAATCCTGAGGCCATTAATGAAACCTTTAATATTACCTGTGGTCAGGGACGAGAAATAAGAGAAATGGCCGAAATGGTTAAAGAGAGTTTCCCTACGGTAGAAATTGAATATCTTCCCAAAGATGCTTTGATGCCTGATCGGGGTACGCTATCGATTGAAAAGGCCAAACGACTTATCGGTTATGAACCAGAGTATCCTCTTCACAAGGGTTATAAAGAATATATCAATTGGTACAAAAATTTTATGGTTCAACAAAATGGTATATAAAGACATTTGGCTTTCCCAATATTTTGAGGGAGGCGCCTATCGGTGTGAATCACCTTATAATGAACAGGAAATGCCTCAGGGATTTATTTATGCCAAGGTTCCTCTCGAAAATACCCATGATGTTAATTTCTTGATACAAAAGGGTTTTAAGGCTGTAGAGGTACTTGTTCAGTTCGAGCAAAATAAACTATTTCCTTATAAGCCTCAGGCAGAGTTTCAAATTGAGGTTTGTAGTGGAGAAGATAAAAACGATATTGTTAAAATCGCTGAAACAGCTTTCAAATTTTCTCGCTTCTCTCGAGATGAAGAGATCGTCGAGCTGACGGCCAATCAGATTAAAGCGGATTGGGTGGCTAATTACTTTGAGGGTCAAAGGGGAGATAAGATGATCGTGGCCCGTGAGGGGGAAAAAGTTGTTGGATTTTTACTGTTAATCAACAAATCAACGATTGATTTAATTGCTGTTGCAGATACGCATAAAGGCAGAGGTATCGCCTTATCATTGATCGGGTATGCTAATCAAAATATTGGGTTATTAAACGCAGGTACACAACTGATTAACAAGCCGTCTGTGAATCTATATGAAAAATCCGGATTTACCATAAAACAGTCTCATTACATACTTCATAGGCACGTTAAATAAAATGAAAGTAGCGATCTTCTCTACTCAAACGTCACATCATACGTGGTATATAAAGGAAATGGCAAAATTCTGTCCAAAGATTTTATGTGTACTGGAAGAACGAACAGTAAAGCCTACATTTTCAACACATCATGATTTTGAGAATGATAGAGAGATTTATGAACGCCAGGTGCTATTAGAAAACAATTCATCAGTTATTGCAGATTTTGCCCAAACTATCTTTGTTAAAAATATTAATCAGGTTGAAAAAGTCTCTGAATTTCAACAATACAGCCCCGATCTTGTCATCGTCTTTGGTACGGGTAAAATAAATCCACCGCTTATCGATAACTATCAGGGTAGGATTATTAATCTTCATGGGGGAGATCCTGAAAGCTATCGAGGATTGGATTCGCATTTATGGGCAATTTATCATGGGGATTACCAAGCATTGGTGACGACGCTTCATCATTTAACGGAAAATCTTGATGATGGTGAGGTGATTGCGAAAAAGCAGCTTGATTTGAGTGCGGTGTCCCATATCCGAGAGTTAAGAGCTATAAATACCCGTGCTTGTGTGGAATTATCAGTTACTGCAGTTAAAATGTATGAGACATTTGGAGAGCTTTTATCTTCTAAGCAGCGGACCAAGGGGAGATATTACTCCTTCATGCCAACTGATTTAAAAGAAAAGTGCTATAATAAATTTAATAACTATATTCAATCAAATGCTTTATGAAAAATATTTAAATCTTCTTTCTCACAATCACTTGGTAATATTCCTTTTTCACGGAGTCGTTAAGGATAATAGCTTTGCTGTGAGGAATTATAATCGCAAACACCTTTTGGACTCAGAATTCGATACTCTTTTGAAGGAGCTTAAAGCGAAAGGTAATGCTTTAAGTATGGATGAAGTGGTTCATTGTATGCAAGAAGAACGAAGTTTACCGCCCAAGTCATTTGCAATTACTTTTGATGATGGATTTGAAAATAATTACTCTATTGCAGCGCCCATTTTATCTGACTTAAGAATCCCATCTTCATTTTATATTGCTACTGATTTTATAGATAATAATAGAATGTCCTGGGCTGATCAGATTGACTACTGTATCGAAAATACGAGTGTGGAAGAAATACATGTTTCATTATTTGATACATTACAATGTCTTTCCTCTAAGGGGGATAAAATTAATTTTCTTAATAAAGTAAGAGGCGTGTTTAAAAAAGATAGAGACATATTTAAATCTAGAGAATCTTATATTCACGAAATATTTTCAGCCTGTGAAGTGGACTATACGGATTCTCAAGATGGGAGTTTGGACCAAAAGTTGTCTTGGTCACAAGTGAAACTATTGAGCGCTGATTCGAATTTTATTATTGGCGGTCATACTCATACCCATCCTATAATGTCTTTTTTATCAAACCAAGAAATTGATTTTGAGATCGATGTCTCCTTAAGAAAGATAGAAAATACTTTGGGAAAACCAACAAGGCATTTTTCCTATCCAGAAGGACTAGAGCATTGTTATAACAAAGATATTATTGAAAAGTTAAAAGAAAGAGGCATTATTTGCTCTCCTTCTGCAATGGATGGCATCAACACGATGAATGATGATCTTTTCAATCTAAAAAGGGTTTCAGTAGTATAAATGACAATTAATAAACTTTTAAGTACAAACAACTCTCCTTTAGTGATTGCGGAAGTTGGTGTAAACCATGAGGGAAGTTATGAAAAAGCTTGTGAATTAATCAAATTAGCTCAAGCAGCCGGGGCAGATTTTGTCAAATTTCAAAGCTATACACCCATTCGCTATGCTTCTTGCGAAGACCAACAGAGGCTAAAAAGAGTTTCAAGATTTGCCTTATCAAATGAAGACTTTTTAGGTTTGTCGCAATTAGCAACTAAATTGGGAATAGGTTTTCTTTCAACACCATTAACAGAAGATTGGGTAGAGGTATTAAATCCCTTTTGTGCAGCTTTTAAAATAGCCAGTGGAGATATCACTTTTAAGCCTGTTATTAAAAATGCGGCCCATACAGGTAAGCCACTAATCATTTCTACTGGGGCAGCGACAATCAATGAAATAGATCAAGCGGTTTCTTGGGTTTGCGAAGAAGTTGGGCAAGAAAATCTAAAGGACAGGCTCATTCTTATGCATTGTGTCGCGGCATATCCTACGCCAATTGAAGAGGCAAATGTTATGTCCATACCCTTTTTGAGGGATCGTTATGGGATATCTATCGGATACTCAAATCATGTCATGGGGATGGAGGCTTCCTTGGCAGCAGTGGCATTAGGGGCCTCTGTTATTGAAATTCATTTTACTGACCAGAAGGAGGGGCGGGAATTTAGAGATCACGCCTTATCCTTCGAGCCAGAAGATTTGAGAAAATTTATCGAGATGTCAAGACTGATTAAAGCATCCTTGGGCGCTTATGATAAAATTATTCAGAGTTGCGAAAAAGATATGATTCCCATGATTCGCAAAGGGGTGATAGCAGCGAGATCTTTAAAGGCGGGAGTTACACTCACTGAAGAAGATCTTATTTACGCTCGCCCCGCCACTGAGTTTAAAGCTTTGGAAATAGCTCAGTTGATTGGAAAGGTATTAACTCAAGATATCGAAACGGGATACTTGATACCGAAGGATGCGATTAAATGTGTGGCATAGCGGGATATTTTGGCTCAAAAAAGATTGAGCAGGGCGTCATCAATGAAACCTTGCACTTAATGAAAAGACGGGGACCAAATGGGCAAAAGCACTTTCAGCACATTCTTAGTAATGTAAAACGTTGTACTTTTCTTCATTCAAGATTGAGTATCATTGATTTGGATCATAGATCGGATCAACCATTTCATTATAAAAATAAAACCATTATTTTTAATGGAGAAATATACAATTACCTTGAGGTCAAAGAAAAGTTAAAGAGTTTGGGACACGAATTTCACACGGACTCAGACACAGAAGTGCTGATTCATGCGCTTGATGAATGGGGCTCCGCAGCATTGAATATCATTGAAGGAATGTGGGCATTTGCTTTATTGGATCGTCAACAAAATACCATAACACTTTCTCGTGACCCTTTTGGTGAAAAACCTCTTTATTTCTACCAACCAGAAAGAGGTGAGATCTATTTTGGCTCTGAAATTAAATACATAGCTTCTCTGACAGAAAAGAAATTCACACCCAATAACGATCATATTTGTCGATTCCTTGTGAATGGCTATAAAGCTCTTTATAAAACTGGGGAAACATTTTTCAGAGAAATACAAGAACTTCCAAGAGCCACCTGTATGCAGATGGATCTTGATGGCGCTCAAAGAAGGATACACTATTGGCACCCTAAAGTGCATATTCAACAAGATATGAGCTTTGCAGAAGCGGTAGAAGGTACCCGCGAGCGGCTTATAAACTCGGTAAAAATGCGTTTGAGATCAGATGTTCCCATCGCTTTTTGTATGAGCGGGGGTGTGGATTCTAATTCACTTATAAGTATTGCTAAACGTGTTTTTAATTATGATGTCCATGGATTTACAATTCTGAATTCAGATAGTCGCTATGAGGAACAAGATATGATTGACATAGGCGTTAAGGAACTGGGGATTAAGCACGACGGCTTTCCTATTGATTCTAGTCATTTCTTTGAACGCTTTCGAGAACTTATTTCTTATCATGATGCTCCAATCATTACGATCTCATTTTACCTGAACTGGTTACTTCAAGAGCAAATATCAAAGCTTGGGTATCATATTTCCATAAGTGGGACTGCCGCAGATGAATTGTTCTCTGGTTATTTCGATCATCATGTGATGTACTTTCATGATGTTCAAAATGATCCAATTCTATTAAAGGAAAGTATTCAAAATTGGGAAAGAGATATTGCTCCAATTGTTCGCAATCCTTATTTGCAAAATTCACATGAATTTATAAATAATCCTTTTCAAAGAAATCATGCTTATCTAAATAATCACAAATACGCTTCATATTTGCAAAATCACTGGTCAGAGCCTTTTACCGAGACCTATTTTCGAACAGGATTGTTGCAAAACCGCATGATGAACGAGCTTTTTCACGAAACGACGCCCATTAGTTTGCATGAAGATGATCTAAATGCGATGTATTATTCTATTGAAAATCGAGCTCCCTTTTTAGATCGAGACTTACTTGAATTTAGTCATTCAATTCCAACAAAGCATCTTGTTAAGCAAGGAAAAGCTAAGGCAGTCTTGCGAGAAGCCATGAGAGGGATAGTTCCAGACGCGATTCTTGATAATAAGCGTAAAGTTGGATTTAACGCACCGGTTACAGATCTTTTGCAAACAAATCAGTCTTCTGTACGAGACTATCTTCTTCAGGACAGTCCAATCTTTGACATTTTGAAGATGGAGCCTATGGCTGAGATGATTAATCAAGCAAATCACCCGAACAGCGACAGCAAATTTCTTTTCTCGTTTGTTAGTGCAAAAATGTTTCTAGAAGAATTTTCATAATGAATTATTGTCACTACTGTGTGTTACCAAACACCAGACCTAACCTTGTCATTGACGAAAGCGGTCGGTGCAATGCTTGTCAATCCTCCAATCAAAAAGTAAGTCAAATCAATTGGCAGGAACGACAGAGTCATTTTCAGCAGCTTGTTGATACTATTAAACAAAAAGCACAAGAATGGGACTGTGTCATTCCCGTCTCAGGGGGAAAAGATAGTACCTGGCAAGTTATAAAGGCTCTTGAATATGGGTTGAAACCCCTATGTGTAACATGGAGAACGCCTGCTCGTAATGCGATTGGTCAAAAGAATCTTGATAACCTCATTCAATTGGGCGTAGATCATATCGACTTTACAATCAATCCAGATGTCGAAAAAAAATTTACATTGGCAGCGTTTCAGAAAAAGGGAAGCCTTGCAATTCCAATGCACATGGCTCTATTTGGTCTGCCTCTTCAGGTGGCAAGCAAGTTTAAGATTCCGTTGGTTTTATGGGGTGAAAACTCAGGTATGGAATATGGTGGGGTCAATCAGTCGACTTTGGGAGGTAAGATGACACGAGATTGGCTGTTATCGTATGGTGTAACACAGGGAACGCTTGCGAATTATTGGGTTTCTGATCAGCTAACTTTGAAAGACTTATCCCCCTATATTTGGCCTACAGATCAGGAACTTGATTCAAGCGGGGTTACCCCTGCTTTTTTAGGGTGGTTTTTTCATTGGGATCCTGTTGAAACGTTTCGAGTTGCCCAAGAACATGGATTTGAGTCTCTTTCTGGGACTCCTAAAACCGGTTACTATAAATTTGCAGATGTTGATGATGAATTTATAATTGGGCTGCATCATTGGCTAAAGTGGTATAAATTTGGATTTACTCGCCTATGGGACAACCTATCTTTGGAAATTCGAAATAATCGAATGACTCGAGATGAAGCCATTCAAGTCATTTCAGATGTGGGAGACGAGTACCCCCAAGAAGCCATTGATAAATTTTGTCAGTGGGTAGGCATCACAGAATCATCATTTAGAGCTATGGCAGAAAAATTCAGAAATAAAGATGTTTGGACTTTTCAAAACGGCCGTTGGCGAATCAAGAATTTTCTAATACCCAATTGGATTTGGACATGAAATTTGAGCTGAAAGAAACTCCAAGGACTTATAAGGTTGGGCTCGAGAATCAAATCACCATCAAAGATATGGGGACTATTTCTCTTGAGTCTGATGAACAAGTCACTTTTATAACGCCAGGAGAAGGCGAGTATGATTTGTGTCGGAAAAGTTGGGGTTATTATGCCACCCCATCCGTGAATGATCGATTGAAGCGCTTTGGTTTTAAAACAGCCGTGGTGCGCAACTCCAAAGGTCAAGTTTATATTATGATTGTGGAAATCTCTAAAATGACAGCGTTTAAAGATTATTTGGCCGAAGAGTGTAACGAAGTTATTCAATGGCTTGATGAAGAGCCTTTGATGCGAGAGCTGTGATGTTGCGATTTTTAGCTTTTCTCGTATCCCGTCGAATTTATATTCCTTGGAGTTGGCTTGTCCGTCGCATCCTCCTTGCAAAAGGAGTGAAGGTTGGGAAAGACTTTTATATTGAAGGCATTCCCTATCTAAAGATTAGAGGGAAATCTAGTAATATTCAAATTGGAGAGAATGTTAAAATTTTTGGCCATGTTGATTTTAGAAACCGTGAAAATGGAAAAATTATTATTGGTAATGATGTTGAAATTGATAACGATTGCCGGTTTGTGGCAGCCAATAATGCAACCTTAGAGTTAAAAGATAAATGTTTTATAGGTCCTTACAGCGTCTTTAATGCAGGAGATGACATCATTATTGGTTCTTACACCATCTCTGGCGGATTTGTTCATATTCAAAGTTCCAATCATGGTATCTCAAAGAATGAGAAAATATGGCTCCAAAAGCATACCTATGGGAAGATTCTGATTGGAGAGGATGTGTGGTTAGGGGCTAATTGTACAATACTGAAGGGGGTGACCATTGGAAATGGATCCATATTAGCTGCAAAATGTGTCGTAACTAAAGATGTGTCTGCCTGGAAAATTGTAGCGGGAATCCCAGCTAAAGAAATTAGCGAAAGAACCTAAGAGTGGTTCTTTTATTTATTGAGTTTCCAGAACAGCTCCAACAAGCTCTAGACATACTGAAAACGCATTCAAATTATATTATAGTCGCTGGGAATGTCACTGTAGCTGCCTATCTTGAATCTCAAGGGATAGAATTTGTTAACTTAGATGCTGAGCTTGACTATAATGCATATTTTAATATTTCGCGTCAGGAATTTGAAAAGTTAGAAAAAGTGTGTAATGAATTAGATAAAATTATTCAAACAAGCAACCCTGTTGCCAAAAAATTTAATATAACACCTTTTTTATACAATTATTACTATCTAAAAATACTGCTTGATTATCTTAATTGGATCTATCATTGCTGTGATTTTCTTATAAAAAAATATAAGCCAAAAAATATTATTTACTTCTATAGGGCCAAACTGCAGACTAATGAATTGGAATGGCGTACAGAGGAGACTGTTGTTGGGTATGTTTTAAAAAATTGCTTTTCCCTTCTAAATATAACAGAAATAAATTGTATTAATGAAGCCAATAATAATTACGGAGTGATGCAGGATAATTACTCTAAACCTATCCATAGCATTATTTCTATATCGATGATGCAAAGAATATATAATAAAGTAATAAGAGAGATAAAAGCGATATATAACAAAAAATTTGATAAAAACTATTTTTCAATTCACCCCCTAATTTCAATATCTGTTGCTAATAAATGTAAGTTAAGAAAAATAGACATTAGCAGTTTAGCGGTTTTAAAATATCCTTATAATACCAATAATTGTATTAAAAAAAGCGATGAAATTTTTGATAAATTTCAAGAATATTTTGATAAAAATTTTGTAAAAATATTGCGTGTAAAAATCGAAAAATGTATTATTGCAAAAATAGATAATTACATAAATTATTATATCAATTCAATTAATTTGATAGAAAAATATAATCCTCGGTTTTTAGAAATGTCTGTTGGGCTTGTTCCCGAGCATAAAATTTTGGCACAAGCTTTTAAGAAAAAAAATAAAAAAGTTTTCATTCTGCAACATGGTGCAATGGGTCAACATCCCGAAAAAATGTTCTATTACGTTGATTTATTAGTGGCAACTGATTATTTAGTATATGGCCAAGGCGTCAAGAATTATATCAAAGTTCATTATCCCAATTTGCCATTAAATATACATGTTGTAGGAAATAATAAGCTTAAAGAAATTAATAGAAAATTAGAGAAAAGCGATTTATGCAAAATTTTTAATTTTAACCCAAAATTACCTACTTTTATATTCCAAATCCCAGGGGTTTTTCACCATTTCTTTTATAATTGCTTTAATTCAGAAGGTGATTTTGTAGAGTACCAGAATTTAAAGAAAATAGTAATGAAATTTGAGCAAAATAGAAATATTCAACTTATCCTTAAATTTCATAGTGACAAAAATAGTCCAAAGAACTCTATTGAATTATATATATCTAAATTAAATTTGCCGAATGTAAAAATTGTAAGGGATATTCATCTTTCTACTCTTACGAATGCAGGAGATTATTTTATAACAAATCGGCCTTCGACAGGGATGTTTGAGGCTATGTATCTAAAAAAACCAATTATTGCCTATAATTCTGTCATCAAGTTTTGGGGTGAGGATGAGACTCTAACACACTCTAGTTATTATTTTACAAAATTTGAAAATGTATTGAATTTTTTTGAGAATAAAGCATATTTAAATAAAATGTCACAAGATTATACGCTGGAATATATACAACAATTTGTGGATTCAGGCAATTTTGAGGCAAATATTGAAAGCCTATACAAGAAGTTAGTATGAGGGGGATATAAAATTGGCTGACAATATTGAACATTTACATGATGATGTCTTTGGAGCCACATTTGCTCTTTATGATCGTTAAAGAGATTGAAAAATTTATAGAGCCCTTTGAGTTACGATTTAAAAGAAATTCAATTGATCCCGGTGCGTTATGTACAGGTAAGAAGTGTTTAGATGCCGGTGGCGGAAATGGGCGGGTAAGTTTATTTATGGCCACTCATGGTGCCAAAAATTTTGAATCAATAGATATCAGCCCATTCAATGTTTAGAGCGCAAAACGAAATGATGATCTCACTAAATTTTCGGATATTATTAATGCGCAGCAATTTTCGCTAGAATTTATCCCTTTTCCTTATGAAACATTTGATTTTATTTGGTGCAATATATAATACCCCTGCCTATAAATAATAATTTTATTTTTCTAATGACTTAACGATAAAGATAGGAATAATTTTATGACGACAACAACATCTGTAGAGATAATTATTTATGAGTAAATTAGATAAAAAACCGTTTCTTGCCGCTTGGCAAATGCTTCCTTCACCCCAAGTCACTGTCGCAATGGTTAGCTTAGGATTTGACTGGGTAGTTGTAGATCTGGAGCATACATCTCTAACAACTCAGGAAGCCGAAGCAATTTTTATTGCCGCGGAAAAATATGGATGTAAACCTTATGTTAGATTACCCTTTATGGATCCTTATTTGGCACGTCGTATGCTTGATGCGGGGGCCCAAGGTGTTATTTTGCCAGTTGTTGAAGAGAGAAAATTTTTTGATCAATTTGCTTCACATTGTTTTTTTCCGCCTAAGGGCAAAAGAGGATTAGGGTTGGTACGGGCAAATTTATGGGGAGAACAATTAAAAGAGCATTTTGAAAATTTTCAACCTCAAATTATTGCTCAAATAGAAACAAGGATCGGGGCTCAAAATATTGATGAAATTATAAAATCACCTTTTCTAGACGGTGTTATGGTTGGGCCCTACGATTTGTCAGCAAGTTTGGGTAAAGCAGGACAATTTGAGGATCCAGAGTTTTTAGAATATGTAAATCACATTTTTCAAACGGCCAAGACAAATAATAAAAGTATAGGATATCATCAAGTTCAACCTGATTTGGGAGAATTAAAAAAAAGATGCCAGGAAGGTTATGATTTTGTTGCTTATGGAACTGATGTTGTGGCACTGCGTCACGCTTTAAAGGGAATAAAAACATGAAAAAAATATGCATTATACCAGCTCGTCTTGGATCTTCCCGATTTCCCGGTAAGCCATTAGCGGATGCGTGCGGAATGCCAGTTTTGATTCATATCGCAAAAAGGTGCCTTTTGAGCCAAAATCTAGACTATGTTGCCGTTGCAACATGTGATGTTGAGATTATAGATGTTTGTCAAAAGTACGGAATTCCAGCAATTATGACGAGCGTAGAACATGAAAGATGCACAGATCGTGTCAGTGAAGCCGTTGAAAAATTAGACTTTTCATTAAATGACAATGATTTTATTCTTATGGTTCAAGGAGATGAAATTCTTGTTACTCCTGAAATGCTAGATATGGTTATTGAGGATTATCAAGCTAAAACGACGTTAGTTGTGAATCTTTTATCACGTATTTATACGCAGGCAGATCATATCGATCCAAACGTCGTTAAGGTTGTTTCTTCGCCAGATCAAAGGGCACTTTATCTCTCGCGCGCGCCCATCCCTTCTAAGTATCGCGATTCACAAGCTCCAGCCTATCAACAAACAGGTGTAATTGGCTTTGCAAAATCATTTTTAGCGCACTTTAGCCAGCTCCCACAAACACCCCTTGAAAAGATAGAGTCGATTGATATGTTGAGAGTTCTTGAGCATGGATTATCTTTAAGAGTTGTGTATACAGATCAGGAGACAGTTGCTGTAGATGTTCCTTCCGATCTTGAAAGAGCTTGTGAGATTCTAAAAACAGATTCTTTAATGCGAAAATATGCTTAAAGTTCTCGTTTCTAATATTGGCTTCGGTCAAGCATCGCCAAAAGCATTGCTCCTTTTAAAGGAAAAAGTTGCTATATCGCTAAATGAAAATTCTGTTCGTTATGATGAAACACTATTAAGTGTTTTAATTCAGGATGCTGACATCCTTATCGCTGGAACTGAAAAAATATCAAGAGAAGTATTAAAACAAGCTCAGCGTTTAAAGTTAATTGCACGAGTAGGGGGCGGGGTAGATAGTATTGATCTTGAGGCGGTAAAAGAAAAACAAATCAGTATTTCCTATACTCCTGAAGCGCCAGCAAAAGCCATTCCAGAGTTTACATTAACTCTGATGCTGAATTTGATTAAAAATATTAGTCAGATTGATAGAAAAATGCATGGAGGGGATTGGCAGAGGTATATGGGAAAAATGCTCTCTTCTATGATTATTGGTATTGTGGGAGCTGGTCGGATTGGGGCGCGCCTCATCCATATTTTAAAATCACTCTATCCAGATATCCAAATTTATTTTTACGATCCTTTTGTAGACTTTGCTTCAGGGGCGACAAAAGTTGAATTGAATGCATTATTTGAAATTTCTGACTTAGTTTCTTTACACCTTCCCTTGACGGATCACACACGCAACTTAGTAGGACCGGCATTGCTTCAGAGAATGAAGCCAGGAAGCTATTTAGTTAATACAGCTCGCGGAGGCATTGTTGATGAAGAAGCTCTTTATGAGTTTCTCTCAAGCAAACATATAGCAGCTGCTGCATTAGATGTATTTAATCATGAACCTTATCAGGGGCCCTTAAATAGGCTGGAAAATTGTCTTCTAACATCCCATATTGGTTCTATGACACAGGAAGTTCGAGAAATTATGGAAAATCAGGTTAGTGAGGATATCCTTCGCTTTATACAAAATAAGCCCTTACTGAGGGCATTGCCTGGTTTTAATTTTAGGGAAAATTAGTATGAAAAAAGCTATTGTTTTTGGGGGATCTGGGTTTATAGGAAGCCATGTAGTAGACGCGCTGACAAAAGAAGGAATTCAAACAACTGTGTTTGATATCGTACCATCTGCCTATCTCAATAAAAATCAAATTTTCATTCAAGGTGATATTCTTGATTCAGAGGCAGTTTGTAGAGCAATTGAAGGCCAGGACTATGTTTATCATCTGGCAGGTCAACCAGACATAGAAATAGGCTTTCAGGAACCACAGCGCACTCTTGAATTAAATATAGTTGGGACAACTAATATATTGGAGGCTTGTCGGTACCATAAAGTAGAGCGCTTCCTTTTTGCTTCTACCATTTATGTTTATTCAAATGCGGGCGGTTTTTATCGAGTGAGTAAGCAAGCATGCGAACTGATTATCGAAGAGTATCAGAAGAATTATAATGTTAATTATACCATTCTTCGATATGGATCTCTCTATGGTCCCCGTGCGGATGATAACAACCTAATTCATAGAATTTTAAAGCAAGCTATTTTAGAAAAAAAGATTGAGATTGGCTATAGTCCCGATGAAAAGAGAGATTATATCCATGTTTACGATGCGGCTCGAATGAGCGTAGATCTTTTAGCGCCTGAGCATATGAATACCCACGTTATGTTGACAGGCCACCAACCTATTACACGGGGCGATTTGCTGGCAATGATTTGTGAAATGCTGGGGGGGAATATTGAGATTCATCAGCAACAACCGGAGATTGATCAGCTTCATGGAAGATATAAATTTACTCCATATGTCTTTAAGCCGCAAGTTTCAAAGAAAATATTGAGTTCACAATACATGGAATTTGGCCAAGGTCTATTAAATTGCATGGAAGAAGTTCATGAAAAATATATTACCTGAAAATCTTCAAGCTGTTTTTCTAGATTTTGATGGAGTTGTGGTTGAATCTACAACCATAAAAACAGAAGCTTTTTACGAGATATATCTCTCCTATGGGAGAGAGATCGCTGAGAAGGCCAAAGAATTTCATCTTGCTCATCAAGGGATCACAAGGGCTATTAAGTTTCGAGAAATTCATTGGCAATTCCTACGTAAAAAGTGTGAAATAGACGAGCAAAACAGGCTCAGTGAAAGATTTGCAGAAATTGTTTTCGCAAAAATTCTTGAGTGCCCAATGGTGGATGGAATTATGGATTTCCTTGAAACAATTTGCGCGAAAAATATTCCTGCATTTTTGTTGTCAGCCACTCCTCAGAAAGAATTAGAATTGATCTGTTGTAAACGAGGGTTAAGTCAATTCTTTAAAACTATGTATGGTGCTCCTTACACCAAAACGGAAGCTGGGGAAAGTCTTCTTAAACAATATAATCTCAACCCAGATCAGGCTATCTTTGTGGGGGATAGTCTCAGTGATTATGAGGCTGCTTCTGCTCTTGGAATTTCATTCATAGCAAGGGTAGCTAAGGGAATGACAAACCCATTTCCTGAAAGGTTACCAAGGATTTCTAGTTTTAAAGATGTAGTGATTTGAAAACAAAGACATTTAATTGCAGCCAAGATGCTGGTGCCTATTTAGCTCTTGCAGTTTCGCAAGACCTCAAAGAGCAAATTCAATCTTATGAGAGGGCTACCTGGATATTGCCAGGCGGAAACTCTATTAAGCCATTTTATCCATATTTTGCGAGGTTATCCTTACCATGGAAGAGAATTAGTTTTGGATTAAGTGACGAGAGATGTGTACCTGTTGAGCATGATATGAGTAATGAACGTCAATTGAGAGAGAATTTCTTATCATATTTAAAAAACTATGACTATCTTCCCGTGAATGATAGGCTCGTCTCAATTATAAGGTTATATCCACCTATTACCGTCTTAAGTATGGGAGATGACGGGCATGTTGCCTCTCTTTTTCCGGAGGAAGCAGGCATTTGGAAAAATGAAGGCACTGGGATATATGTTACGAAAAATCAATTCCCAAATCGCATGAGTCTTACCGAAGAAACTTTGCTGATTTCTAGAAAAATATATATTATTGTTGCAAATAGGAAAAAGAACAAATTCTTAGATCAAATAGACTTTTCGAGATTTGCACTAAATGAAATTTTCGAGAAATCAGAAATTATAAGGTGCTTAAATGATTAAAAGAATAATAAGAAACGGTTTGGCAACTCTTACCAAAGAATTGGTGCGTTTATGCCTTAAAAAAGGCTGTTTACAACAAGATGATATTGTTGAGAATTTAAGCAGCTATATCGATGTTAAAACAAAGTATGGTAAAATAACATTTTTTTGTCCGGGACAACTGCCCATTTGGAGGGCTAATACTTTCTTTGATCTAGAGCCGGAAACATTAGAGTGGATCGATTCATTTGAAAAAGAAGGGACCTTTTTTGATATTGGAGCTAACGTTGGTCTATATAGCCTTTATGCAGGAATTAAGGGGCACCAAGTTATTTCTTTTGAGCCTTATAGTGCCAATCAATATATTCTTAACAAAAATATATACATAAATAATTTGGATTCAAAAGTATTGGCGATTTCTGCAGCTCTATCCGATAAGTTTCAGTTCAGCAAATTTTATATGCAAAATATGAAATTTGGTGCAGCTGAAAATTCAGCGGGCTCTCCAATTGATTGGCAAGAAAAGGATTATGATTCTAAATTTAATCAGGGAATAATGGAATATTCGTTGGATGTATTATTGAATATACCGAATATGCCTTTCCCTAATTATATAAAAATTGATGTTGATGGGATTGAAGATAAAATATTAAAGGGCGCCCAAAAAACCTTGCAGGATAAACGTTTAAAAGAAGTTCTTGTAGAGCTTGATGAAAAACATTCTACTTATAGGAATGTTTTAGAGTTTATGCAATCAAGTGGTTTTGATTTAGAATTTAAAAAGCAAGGTGAAGTGTTTTCTGCCGGGATATATAAGGACATGTATAATCATTTATTTGTGAGAAAAAAAACCAATTCATAAAATGACCCCTGTTTATCATATAAAAAAAATTGATCAATTGGCAAATTCAGAGCACTTCAATCTTACTTATTTTCTGGGGGCAGAATATAAGATTTATCAGTTGGTAAGTGAAAGGTTTCCGCATCTTAAGCATTTACGAGTGCAAAGAGAACAAATTTGGGAGCTCGTTCGGGATAATTTGATAAATCTGGACCAGAATATTCCCAATATAAATCCCTTGTGGCTTGCAAGTGATTTGGCCGAAAATAACTTGTGTCTTGAGAATTTTACGCTATACATCCTCAACTCGTTAGCATTAATTCAAGAAACTGTGACAAAAGATGAGGACGTATTAATAATATGTGATGATGATGAACAGGTTCTACTTTATGCCAAAATCTTAAAGTCCAATGGGTTTCGGGTCAATTATTCTGTGAACTACGGCATTCTTATTAAGCGTCTGCTGGGGATGTTGTGGCAGAAAAGCATAAAAAGTGCACAAAGTCTCTATCAAATATTGTATCTAAAAACGATAAGATTTTACCAAAAAGTGCCCATTCCCCTTTCCTTAATAAAGGAAGGTGAGGTGTTATGTATTAATTGGTGCGGCCCTAATTCTTTCGCAACAGAAACACTTTTGCACAATGACAGGTATTTTGGAGATCTTCTTTCCCATTTGAAGAAGATAGGTTTGAAGGTTGTTGTTATTGGGAAGACCCTTGACTTTGTTTATCGATTTCCCGAAATTGTGCGGGAATCTCTCGTAAAGAACAAGAATACTCTCTTTTTGCAAGACTTCCTATGTATAAGAGCTGTTTTAATATCCTTTTTTCGATCATTTTTCTTTTTAAAGTATATTAAGTATTCCTTTAAAATAGGTGAGGTAAATTTATCTCCTTTATGGAAGTGGTTTTGTCTTAAAGATGCCTTAAAAGCAAGAATTCCTGCAGCACTTGAAGTGTTTTATGCCTCAAAAAAAATTTGTAAGACGATTGAAAAAGCTTTTCCTTGCGTGATTTACCCTTATGAGAATCAACCCTGGGAAAAGCTTTTATGTTTATCTTTATCGGAGAATGGATTGGGAGAAAAAGTCTTTGCATACCAACACTTTCCAATTGCGAAAGAGTACATAACTTGTTATCCGTCTCGCGCATCGATGAAAAGTAAGGCACCAACACTACTTTTAAGTGATCACAATTTTGGTAAATGGTTGAAAGAATTAAATTATCAGAATTCTATTGTGGTCGGTAATTTTAGATTTCAAAAAATGTTTCAATCTATCGAAGAAACAAGAAAATTTTTAGATCCAGTCATAAAAAATATTTTATGTTGCACCTCTATTCAATTAAATGATTCTCTTGAACTTGTCAGCAAAGTCGTCCAAATACTTGAACAACTCGATGTTACTATTCAAAAGAGCATAAGATTAGTTGTCAATTTTCACCCATTCTTGCTCAAAAATTCGCGAGAAGCGATAAGGGATTTGTTGGTTAATAAGGCATTTGAAAGTAAAATTAGTGATCTAAGTTTAAATGATCTTATTAATGATTCGTACTTGATTTTTTACCATTCGACCTCTGTTTGTTTTGACGCAAGCATGCGGGGGATTCCAGCGATATTTATAGGCTCGGACTTACGTATTAATCTGGACAAAATGCCAAATAGGGCTTTGAATATCAAAAATCGAGAGGAAGGTGTGGTCTTGCTTAACAAGCTTTTAAATGAAAAGGACTATTATGATGACATATGTAATAGATCTCGACATTTCTTTAATGCATATTATAAACCACCCAATTATCAATTAATTCAAAATTTATTACAAACCAAGTAAAGGAAATGCAAATGTTTCTTAGTAAAAAACAATATCTTAGAGAAATTCAACGTATAAGAGTATCCGAAGGACGCGATCTAATTCAGGGACTACGTTTGGATAGAAATGAGAAAGTAGATAATTGGCCAGATGACTTTATGCAAAAAGTTCTTAATGTCAAACCTAAATCTTTTTTTAGTACTTATCCTGATGTAACAGGTTTGTATAAAAAATTGGCTCGTCATCTTGATGTTCAAGAAAATCAGCTTCTCTTGTCTTCTGGTATTGACGGAGTTATCAAGACATTATTTGAAGTTCTTATTGAGCCAAATGACTGTGTAGGAGTTCTTTATCCAACTTATGCAATGTATGATATTTATTCTAAGATTTTTCAAGCAGAAATGTTTCATGTGGGATATAAAGCTGATTTAACGATTGATTGGGAGCAGTTCCAGGCATTTTTGGAAAAAAAACCAGTAATGTTCTTTCTTCCTAACCCTAATCAACCCATTGAATCCTGCCTTTCCCTAGAAGAGATGCGCAAATTAGCGACTCAATGTCATGAAGTAGGCTGTTTACTTGTAGTTGATGAAGCTTATCATTATTTTGGAGCTGAATCGTCCATACCTCTCCTACAAGAATTTGAAAATGTTGTTATCATGCGTACTTTTTCCAAGGCTTTTGGAATTCCCTCAGCTCGATTAGGGTATATGATTTCAACAATTGAAAATATGGAGCTTCTCTCGAAAACCCGATTTGCACATGAATCTAATGCAATAAGTGCAGCAATGGCTGAGTATCTTTTAGATCACTTTGATATAGTAGAAAATTATGCAAAAAAAATTAATGAGTCTAAAAAGGTAGTTAAGCATAGATTAGAAAGTTTAGGAATTAAATCTTATGGAAAGAATGGCAACTATCTATTGATGGACTTAGTAACACCCGAAAAGGCAAAAAAGTGTGTTGATTTCCTGCGAGAGCAAAAAATTTATGTTAAGGGTCCTTGGGCATCTCCTTGGGATCGATACATCACAATCACTTTGGGACCAAGTGAGATGATGAATCAATTTTTAGAAGCTATAGAAAATTTACAAAATAAATTAGCGAGTGCCTCATGAAAATTCTGGTTACGGGAGGAATGGGATATATAGGTTCTAAGATTATATCTCGTCTTGAGCGAGATAATCACGAGATCACTATATTGGATAACTTTTCAACCAATATAATAAAGCAGACTAAAGATAAAGAAGTCTTGAGGGCAGATATTGCAGATTTTGAGTCATTGAAGGTTCTGAAGAGGAGAGGAATAGATACAGTTCTGCATTTAGCTGCCCAGTCATCAGGTGCAGTCTCCTTTAAAAATCCTGAGCAAGATCTAAGGGTTAATATCCTAGGGACACTGAATATGATTCGATTGTGTGAGTTGTGGGAAATTCCTAGGATATTGTTTGCTTCATCTTTTACTGTATATGGAGATAACGCGGATCATGAAATTTTGAGTGAAGATTTGCCCTGCGATCCAAAATCATTATACGGAATTGGGAAATTGACGGGCGAGCTTTATTTAAAAGTTTATGCGGAAAAATTAGGTATTAAATGGAATGCTTTAAGAATGTTTAATGTTTACGGACCCGGACAGGATTTGTCGCGTAAAGATCAAGGTATGGTTAGCATATTCTTAAGCTATATTAAAGAAGGCAATTATGTTCCCGTTCAAGGGAGTCTTGATCGCTTTCGAGATCATGTCTATATCGATGATGTCGTTGAAGCCTGGGTTGCGTGTATAAAAAATAATGATTTTTCAAATCAGATTTTTAATGTTGGATCCGGAAAAAAGACCACGATTAAAGAATTGATTGACAAAATTATTGGTATTTATAACAAAGAAGTCATCGTTGAAACGACGGGGTATACGCCTGGAGATATGATGGGTTGTTATGCTGATATTTCAAAAATTACTCGTGATTTAGGATATTCACCAATATATGATCTTGATTCAGGGCTTCTGGCCTTTAAACAATGGGCTGATGAGGAAGGGGCTAACAAAAAATGACAGTAGCTTGTTGGATTTGCTCTCAACCAACAGTTTCTAAAATAGTTCGACTACGTTCTCAAAAAGAGGCAAATTTACAAATATGTCTTGAGTGTAATTTTGAGTTTTTTGATCATGATAATATTTTTTTGCTTGAGCAAAATCAGTTAGATAAAACACGCCTTGAATCCGCAGGGTTAGATATTCCTACTCAAGAAAAAGATTTCATTAATGGGTACAATCAATCAAAAACATATATGAATGAGTATATTAGTAAGGAAGATATTGGAGAAAATATTCTTGAGATCGGCTGCTCTTGGGGCTATTTTTTGAAACATCTTAAGGAATTTGGTTGTATACCGTATGGAGTAGAAATTAATTCCATTCGTTCAAATTTTGTTCAATTTGAATTAAATATCTTATGTTATGAAAATTTGGATAAACTTATTAACTTGGGCATAAAATTTAAAAAAGTATTTTCCTTTTATTGCCTCGAATATATTAAGGATCCTATTGATTATTTTCAGAAAATTCTTTCGCTTCTTCAAAAGGGAGGTGAAATTATTTTTATTACCCCTAATGTGCAAGATACCTTAAAGGATGTGTGGCAAAATAAGGCCTACCGTGATTTTTTCTATGATGAATGCGCAATCGCTTATTATTCAAAACAATCTATAGAAATTTTAGTTGCAAAGCTGAAAGCAAATAATTCACTCATAAAATCGTCAATAAGTGTAAAGCAAGGATATAGCATTTTTAATCATTTATATTGGAACTTTAATCAACGACCCGTTAAAGGAAATTCCCTTGTGGGAGGAGATGACATACTCAATAATTTATCCGATGATATTGATAAATCAAGCGAAGTTGGACAAAAATTTATTGAATTTTTAACAGCAATTGATAGGCAGTATAAAACACTGATCGAAAAATATGATTATGGTAATCAAATTATAATTAAAATTAACAACAAATGAAAACATGCAATTTAAAAATCCCTCATTGCTCTAAAAATTTAGGAATAAAATAATATGATCCCGTATATAAAAATAGAAAAATGGTTAAGCCCTGATCAAATTAAATATTCTGAATATTGGAATAATATTGGCAATGAGGATTTTTTTAACATTGAAAGTGGAGATTTTACAAAATTTGAGAACCATATTGCAAATCATGGATTTATAAATGATTTTGAAAGAAGTGTTAAAACTCTCAGTAAATTAGGAAAGAATGTAGAGGGAAAGGGTATAGAGCTGGCAGCTGGGTCACTATGGCTGACCTCGTACATTTTAAAAAAGTACTACAATCAAATAGTGGAATTTTATGCGCTTGAAATGTCAGAAAGTCTCTTAT
Source organism: Alphaproteobacteria bacterium (assembly GCA_016870095.1). NCBI lineage: Bacteria > Pseudomonadati > Pseudomonadota > Alphaproteobacteria > Alphaproteobacteria bacterium. Next base: position 164,999 of record VGCI01000001.1, read on the forward strand.
TAAATTTGGGGCCAAAGGTATTAAAACACTATGACGTAAACCCCGATAAATTAAAGTTCTGTATCGGATCTTTTTACGAAATTAATTTGCCTGATGAGAGTTTGGATTTTGTGGTAATGTGTCAAGCCTTTCATCATGCTGATAATCCAAAAAAGCTTTTAAAGGAGCTTTATAGAGTTCTTAAAAAGGGTGGAGTGATAATTATGATTGGTGATATTTTTATATCGAGGCTTTTATATTTAAAGTGTTATATAAATTACATTTTGTCTGTCATAGCTACTTCTCGGTTTATTCCAAAATTATTGAAAAAAAAATCTGCATTATTAAATAGGTTAAGTTTAAAAGATCTGGGGGGAGATTTTCAGGACATATATTTTCCACCACATCCTCAGCTTGGGGATCATTATCATTTAAAAAAGCAATATGAATTTTTTTTCAAAAGTAATTCTTTTAGATTTGTTAGAGTCAAATCTAGTTTAAATAATCATCTGTCGTATATTCTAATTAAAGATTAATAAATGGGAAAAAATTCTTTAGTATCAGTTGTTATTGCAACTTATAGAAGGTCTTCACTATTATCTCAAACGCTGAATTCAATCATTAATCAAACTTACCAAAATTTAGAAATAATTATTGTTGATGATGGTAGTCACGATTCAACCACCAATACAGTTATGTCCGTTGCAGATAATAGAATAAATTTTTTTTCAATACCGCATTCCGGTAGACCAGCAGTACCCAGAAATTATGGAATTTCTAAAGCAGCTGGCGAATATATTGCTTTTTGTGATGATGATGATTTATGGGATTCAGAAAAGATTCAAAAGCAAATTGATTGTTTTAATTTAAATCCTAATATAGCTCTTATTTATACGGATTATATAATATTCTCGGATAATGGGGATGTGTCACAATCAAAAAATTTACACACAAACGTTGAAAAACAGCTTTATGATAATAAGGTTGCTTTTTCGTCGGCCATTGTTCGTGCAGACGTGATCAAAAAAATTGGTAATTTTGACGAGCGTATGATCTTGAAAGCTTCTGAAGATTATTTATTTTTTACAAAACTTATGGTGTCCTTTCCCTACTTCTATCTTGAGCTTCCTTTAATGAGGTATCGTACACATGCTACAGGAATAAGCCAAATTGAGGGTTCTATTTCCAAAAAAATTAAATATTTTATTCGAATATATATTTGCATTGATGAAATATGCAAAAAATATAAAATTCCCTTTTGGAAAAAGATATTTGCCCTTTCTTATCATTTGAAAGTCATTTCGAAGCAAATTTTGTATCCCTTATATAAAAAGTGTCAAATTTTCATGAGAGGTAAAAATGTTTAGAAAAAGAGTATTAGTTACAGGAGGCGCCGGGTTTTTGGGCTCCCATCTGTGTAAGGAATTGTTAAAAAGCAATTGTGATGTATTATGTGTCGATAATTTCTTTACAGGTCGAAAAGAAAATATTTTAGACTTAATAAAAGATCCATATTTTGAGTTATTAAGACATGATATTATCGAGCCTCTTTCTGCAGAAATTGATGAAATTTATAATTTAGCTTGTCCTGCAAGCCCCGTTTATTATCAGTCAGATCCTGTTCAAACAATTAAAACAAATGTTATGGGCAGTATTAACATGTTAGAGCTAGCGAGGCGCAATGAAGCCAAGATACTCCAATCTTCTACAAGTGAAGTTTATGGGGATCCCGAAACGGAGATGCAAACAGAAGAATATTGGGGGCGTGTTAATCCCATTGGGATTCGCAGTTGTTATGATGAGGGTAAGCGCTCAGCAGAAACTTTATTCTACGATTATCATAGAGAATATGGCGTTAAGATCTGTGTGGCCCGCATTTTTAATACTTATGGCCCGAAAATGAGGCCAGATGATGGGCGAGTTGTTAGTAACTTTATAGTTCAGGCTTTAAGGGGTGATAGAATAACGGTATACGGAGATGGTTCTCAAACTCGAAGTTTTTGTTATGTTTCCGATATGATTAAGGGAATTATGTCTCTTATGGAGAAGGGGCACGCCGTGACGACCCCTATTAATTTGGGTAATCCTCAGCCAATCACTATGCTGCAGCTTGCAAGTTTAATTATGGAGATTATGGGAAAGACAGTTCAGATTGAATTTCTTCCTTTACCGCAGGATGATCCTAGACAAAGGAAGCCAGATATCTCAAAGGCTAAAGATCAGTTAAATTGGTCGCCCTCAGTAGATTTAAATGATGGCCTTAAAGAAACAATCCAATATTTTAAATCTATTCTTTAATCTTTTATATCAATTTTAATTTAATAGAATTAGGCGATAAAATTCACTCACATGACCTACTAAGTACATAAACATCAATATATATAACACCTCATGACATGCCACTTCTGGCAAATATTATGACACACATAAGTTTAACGTCTCATAAAGTCTGTCATATGAATTATTTCATTAAACACCCCCCTCAAACCTCCCTCACAAGAAGATGATAAAACATGCACCAATCGATGCACCACTTCTGCTTTAAGTAATCCATAACAACACAGGGGTATTTGGTATGAGCATAGCTAATAAAAACCCTTTTCGAAGGGTATGCCGTGCAACACCAATTCATAGGCGTGAAATCAGCATGCTCATCTTAAACCTATCTTCTGGGTAAAGAGGGGAGGAATAAAATTTAAGCAAAAACCTCTTTTATGCTTTGAAATGAGAAATTTTTTCCTCCTGTATGGCTTGTTGGACCCGGGAAATTTTTATTTTAGATCTCTCTCAGGACTCACTCTCAGTGAGAGTGTTCTATTCATCAAATAGATTAATTTTTAAAACCAAAAATCACCATTTTTAAAGATATTTTGCTTGCAACAAAGCGGAGTTGCAAAATGCAACGTGTAAGCGCGCATTTCTCAAGTGTTCGAAATGAATGATCGAGAAAGTCAAAAATTTAACTTTTTAAGTTTCATAAAATTGAAAAATTTGAAATGGGGGTTTTTAGGGGGTAAGTTACTCCCTATCAACTAAGACCCGTTCACCCGACTTTTCAAGTACTCTTTGACATGAATAATGTCTGGGTCATCTTTAAGATATTCTGGATAGACGAAGTATTCATGACGCTTCTTGATAATTAGATCTGGCAAAATGTTTTGGAGATTGGCTTTTGAAACAATCGACATTTTATCATAAGCACTGATAATCCCTTTACCTTGTTGTGCTGCTTCAATGAGACATTCCAGGGAATTTGACATACATATAGGATCTCGGCTCTGTTTGATTTCTTTGCTCATTTCCTGTAAGCCCAACCCTAAAATCCATTTCGCTTCGTCAAAGGAATAAGGTTCAGAAATTGAGAGTACAATAAAATGATGCTTTTTGAGATCCATCACTGTTTTAGGTTCTCCGTATTTTTCTAAATATCGAGGGCTTGCATATAGTTTTTTTCTAACATCATATAAGGTTCTTGAACGGTTTTCCAGGTCACGTATTCAGCTTGGGATGTTTTTAGATCATCAGGCCAGATAGAGATATCTACATCATTCAAAACAATATCTAGAACATCATTAATTCCAATGACCTCAAAAATAAGATCAGAATGCTCTTCATAATAAGTCAGAATATTATCATTGATGAGATACGCCGCAAGTGCTTGACAAGTAGCAATTCTAATTTTACGTTTATTTCCGAATTGTGTGGGCGTATAGGTACGGCTGGCAAATTTCTTTACATTTAAAAAGATGCTTTCCGTAACCCCCAGATGGTCTTCACCTTTTCGAGTCAAAGTAACGTCATTTCGATTGTGAAGAAATAAGGGGTATCCAAGATGTTTTTTTAATCCTGTTATGTTGCGACTGAACGAGGATTGGTTAAGATTCAGATAAGGAGCAGCATGCGAAATATTCCCCGTCTTAGCCACATAATAAAAGGCTTTCAGTTTTTCCAAATCTAGGGAGATGTTTCTAAGCTAAGCATTTTATCGTCTTCCTCTTAACTCACTAACAAAGAGTGATCCATTAAATACTTCCGGAAGGTGGGATTGGCTTTTTGATTACGCCACAAAGTTTGCCGAAAATCTTCATCAACTTTATCCATAAGTTCAATCACTTCATCATAAGATTGCGGGTCTGTCGGTATTATGATTTTTGTTTGATCTTCACCTACATCGATGACCTGCTCCTTTGTAAATGAAAAATGACGATATATTTCAAGATTATCATAGTTAACGTTGCTAATTGTTAAGACAAGTTGGGCTACATCCTTTTCTTCACAAAATAACAAAAGCTTCTCGAGAATTTTCAACTGGAATTGAACCATTATGATTCCTTGGAGATATGCGTCCCAACATATCTTTTCATTGAATCGAGATACATCGATACTCGCAAAGTTGCATGTCATGATTGGATTGAAATACTTTTCCTCTTCAATGTCATCTCTTGAAACAGCAAAGTCCTCTGTCAACTCCAAACTCATTTCACAAACTAAATTATGATCGAAGTCCCGCGCTCTAAAAATATAGAGGCTCGATGCAATCTTCATACAATCAAACAAAAGCGTTCCGATGGGAGAAGCTTCTAAGTTATAATCGATTTTCTCAACTTGTTTGAATAGAGAATCTTTTGAAATGAGATCAGAGTTGCTAATAACTAATTTGAGCATGGTTTGTCTCTCCATTTTTAAGTTTCTGTTTTTATGGTTGCGCTTATTCTCTAAATCTTAGAATTACCTTTTGTAATAATTAGGGAATCAAATATTCAGTGCTTCTTAATTTTGTTCTCATCTGATGGTTTGACCCATTGTAAATCATTACGGAAACCGCATGGCTTGTAAATAAAATTTAAATACACTATAATATTGCATAAATATACATGTTAAAGGGAAATGGCATGTTTGAAGCCAAAAAAAATTATAAATTTTTAATGGATATATTGGGATATAAGGCAACAAAGTTTAAATTGCCCATGAAAAACTTTATAGAGCAGTATGTCGCGGATAGAATTATGAATCTTTCCACTCCGTTCATTAAGACTTATATTTGTCTATTCACAAAGAGAGGATGTTCTCAACTAAGAGGGTTTTAATGTTATAAGAGGGTTTTAATGTTAAAAATAAAAACAATTCTAACCGCAACAATTGGAAATGCCATTGTATACTATGATATGACTCTTTACGGCTTCTTTGCTGCTTTTCTCTCCCCCTTGTTTTTTCCAGTTGACAACTTACTTACTTCTCAACTTGCAAGCCTTGGAGTTTTTGCGGCTGGTTTTATGGCAAGACCATTTGGGGGGCTAATCTTTGGGCATATTGGCGATCGTTACGGTCGAAAAAAGGCATTGGTTATAGCCATTCTTTTAGTAACTATTCCCACAACAATTATTGGAATTCTACCAACTTATTCTTCCATTGGTATTTTAGCGCCCATTACTCTAGTTTTGTGCAAACTTATGCAAGGAATCTGCACAGGTGGGGAGTATAGTGGAGCGGCAATTTTCTTATCCGAACATCATAGAGGGCATGGGGAAGCGCTTGCCGGAAGCATTCTTCCGGCCTCTAGCATTGTGGGTGCTATTCTAGGCACAAGCCTTGGGGGTTTGTGCATCCTGTCGGAAATGCCAACCTGGGCATGGCGCATTCCCTTTTTGTTAGGTGGTGTTTTCGGTATTATCGGCTATTTTCTCAGAAGCGCTCTTATAGAAAGCCCTGAATTTGTAGCGACTCAAACAGAAAATCATTTAGTTAAACTTCCTATTTTTCAAGTTATTAAGCAGGATAAACGAGCATTTTTTTGCGCATTTGGGATTTCAACTTATAATATTGTCCTGTTTTACATTCCCGTTGTTTATATTGCTCAATTTATGCTACCCAAAGAAGCTCTGGCTTCTTCGGGTATGTTCTTGAACACAGGCTTAATGATATTGCTCATTGTCCTTCTCCCCCTGATGGGATTTGTATCGGATCGCTTTGGCAAAGAACGGGTTATGATATTTTCTGCTATCACAAGCTTTGTTTTATCTTTCCCCTTATTCCTCTTTTTAAATTACGAAAATTCTTTAACCAACGTATTTATCGTCCTGATTATTTTTGGTTTCCTTATGAGTGCTTCTGTTGCTCCCAGTGTTTCCTTTCTCCCAGCATTATTTCCTATTCAAGAGCGATATAGCGCTATGGCGATGTCTATTGGTTTAGGAGAAGCTTTGGGAGGAACAACGCCTCTTGTGTGTCATGGATTTGTTACAGCTATGGGAACTCCTATTGCCCCGGCTTTTTATCTTATGATTTGCAGTTTTTTTGGATGGTTGGCTGTTAAATATTCAATAAATCAAAGATCTAAGATCTATGAAATAGAAAACACTCAAGAGATTCATTCAGTTTTCATGAAGAAGCAGACTTTAAGGAATGTAGGATGAGAGAGCCCAACCCCCGCATTAACTGGAATCGATTAACAGCCTTTTATCAAACAGCACGTTTTGGCAATATAAAGCATGCCTGCGCAAAGTTGAATATTGACCAATCAACCCTCAGTCGTACAATTCAATCTTTTGAGGAAAGCCTTGGCTTTAAATTGTTCAGTCGTGTTCCTCAAGGCGTTGTCATGACAAAACAAGGAGAAATATTATTTAAGGTCGTTGAAAAAGTATTGTTTGATGTTGAGGTGGCTCTCACAATGGCCAAAGAAGAAGGAGAAGTTCCTAAAGGAACACTAACCGTGGCAACAACTGTCGCTTTAGCTACTCTATGGCTCGTACAAATGATGCCTGGGTTTTTAGAAAAATACACAGATATTGAGCTTTACATCATTGGGGATGATGAAAGACTTAATTTAAAAGCACGTGAAGCTGATGTCCTTATTTCTCCCTACATTAAGGACTCACCTGATCTTATACAAACCTATCTTTTTTCTTGTAATCTTCAACTCTACGCAAGTCCGGAATATCTTGAAAAATTTGGTTGTCCTCAAACGATTGATGACCTAAATGATCACCGCCTGATTACCTTTGGAACAAATACCATAAGACCCTATAGTGATATCGATTGGTTGTTACGTGTCGGATTGCCTTCTGGAGTAGTCCGTAAGCCGTATCTTAGTATTAATTCATCGAAAGGCGCCAGCCAACTTGCTGAGCAAGGGCTTGGGATTGTTGCCCTTTCGGATGAGTTCCCTCAAATTAAAGAGTTGAATCTTGTCAAGATTTTACCAGATATTCAAGGACCTATTATTGACCTATATTATATTTATCCCCAAATTTTACAAAACTCTAAGCGCGTAAAGGTGTTTGGTGAATATCTCGAAGAGCATATTCCCTTAGAGCATCGAAAAACTCCAAATTACACTTCTTCTCAAAACTCATAACAAATTACCCTGATATGTTCGATAGTGTCCCTTTGAAGCAATCATCGCTTTCTTCATTTTCGTTTAAGCAATTTCAGAATTAGGACATAGTGTCGCGGATGGAGTTGTCTTTCTTCTTAGTCCTATGATTAATTTTCACCTAAAAGATATTTTTAATAAATTGATTTACCAAGATAATATTCACAACTCAGTCTCTATAGCCCCCTACATTAACAACAAAAGACCTTCGTTACGGCTTATTTAATCAATTTATATTAAAATTTAATGATTGATTTGGCAATTGCAACCCGATACAAAAAATCAATCTTAGAACGATTATTGTAGCTTCATAATTAAGGGCTTAAAAGAATGCAATATTTATGCTGTAATTTCAGACATTTTAATAGCATTTTTAAGAATAAAAACAAATAAATGAGTGATGATAAGGAACTCTTTGTATGATACATTCTTTTCAGAATTTATCCAATAAGACCATTCCAAGAGCTGTTATTACTAACGTTCTACCTTCAGTTGATAGAGACCTAGTCGCTGATAAATCACTCAACCGCCTCGCTACCCTAAATAATCAAGGATATATGCTGTCTTATTTGCATAAAATAAGTAGAGCATTTGTTGAATTTTCAAGCATTGCTCCTGGTCCTGTGCTCGACATAGGAACTGCCTATGGCCTGGTTGTCTTAGAAGCTCTTCAAAGAGGAGCTACCGTCATTGCTAATGATTTAGAAATAGAGCACCTGGAAGATCTCCATAAAAGAGTCCCGAAGAGTGATCTTGACCGAATATCTTATGCTGTTGGACAGGTTCCTAGAGAAGTAACCTTTAGTCAAAATAGTCTTGGAGCGGTACTTGCATCTGGCGTTCTGCACTATTTATCACCCCCTGAATTTTCGTTAGCTATTGTAAATATAGCAAGTTGGTTAATACCAGGTGGAAAATTCTTCTTAGCAACCCCAACTCCGTACACTAACTTCTACCATAAATTTTTTCCAACTTTTCTAAAGAGTCATAAACTTAATAAACAATGGCCTGGATATATTGAAGATGCATCCAAAATACTCCCCAGTTTTTTTACAAATGTTCCAAAGACAGTTTATCTCATTGATGAGAAATTCATTACAACAAGTTTAGAAGAGAATGGGTTAAAAGTTGAAAAAATTGGTTTTTTTGATATCAAATTACCAACGACACAATTTAATAAGCAGACAAATGTTTTAGGAGTTATTGCCCACAAGCTTTGAAGCCATCTTTTTAAAAGTGTGAAAAATAGGATATTATGCACTTGGCTGAGTGATGAGTACGTTGGTTTCGATATTCACGGTCGTATAATTCATGACCCCCTGTTATCGGTAGGAATTTTCATACATAACTCAGTTTTGTCTTTGTTGAAAACATCGGCCAATCCTGCCTTCAAATCTTCCATAACTCTGTCTTTATTTGGCAAATCGGTGACGATGTCAGCTAACCAAGTTTCCCATTCTTTTTCAACATTAAGGAGTAGCTTTTCTTGAAACACATCATCAAGGCTATTAAATATAACCCCCTTATGGTCGCACTTTTTCTCAACAAGGGAAGGGACGATGTCTAAATTAAGGGAAGCTCCATAGGTATTGAGGATTTTCCATAAATCATAATAGTCCCTAACACGCGACCGACCCCAACCGCGTTCATGGAGCTTCTTCGCAAACTGAAGAAGGGCTCTAATCTTTTCTGCAAAAATTTCTTCTAAGGGTAGGCTTGTATGACTCCGTCCAGGGTTTCGCCGTAGGGATGGATGATTTTAGAAGCCTTAGGGGGTAAAAGAATGAGCTCACTAAACGATATTTCAGCATAAACTTTCGTATAAAAGTCCCGATGCCATGGTAAGCGAGCCTGAATAGCAAAGGCTTGTTGTCCTTCAGGATGAGGCCGTTTTTCAACGTAGGGCTCACACCTAAAAACAACATTTTCACCGAGAGATTGAACCTTGTTCATGGCAACTTCACAGGCATTTTCCATTAAAGAAGGTAGCGCTTCTGCAATGCGATCATCTTTTGTGCTGAAATCTAGATCCTCTGAGAAGCGGTAGTCTCCAAAATAGCATTTCTTAAGACATGTGCCACCCTTAAAAACGAGGTGCTGGTTCAATTCAGGCACAAGAGTAATACCTTCCAGAATCCATGCTAGGACATAATCCTGCTCAATCTTGTCCCATGGCGCTTTCGTCTTTTCTTTCTGTTCTTGTAAGCGGCTCTTTAATAGCACTAAATGTTCTCCACCAGGTTCCAACGATTGTTATATTTACCATGTCGGCTCCCCGTTACGTCAAGCCGTTGGTAGTAGGGCATGCCCAGAGCCGCTAACTGATCCTGAAGCTCAGGAAATTCCCCCAACTGCTCACAGACCCACCCCAACCGCTTGCAAACAACAAGGGATGTCTGTTTGGCATAATCCAAGAGTTGATTTGGGGATGCCTTATGAAGCCCTCTTTCATAAGCAAATAAAACATCCCTGAACCCCCCACAATAGGCAGGGCTATGTAGCCCATCAATTAACGTTCTTTCGAGGTCAGTAACCTCAATTCTTGCTTCACCAATAAAAACCTGTTGGATGCCCCAATAATTTTTTGGGATGACGCGAATAAAGAAATAGCGCGTATTGTTGAGTTGGTATTCTTGGGTTCGGGATAAGTTAGCTCCTTCATTCCTTGGTACCGTTACATAAATGCGCGACATGACCTGATCTGTTAAACCATGATAAGACATGGCAGACCGATGGCTTATGGCTCCTGCTTTTGCAATTTTTAAGGCAATCTCGTAAGGATGGGGCGGCCCGCCGGGCATAAGTTCGGTAGGTAACGTGTAAAGCCCTTTCCCGAGAGATATAATTTGTTGCTTGGTTGCCATCACACTAAGCATGCGCTTAATGTAGCTTGGAGAAAGCCCTAACCTTGCAAAAATGCCTTCAATGTTCTGCTTTTCAAATATGCGCAAGCCAGACTTTGCAATTTCTTGGATAAATTCAACCCGCATCACCTGCTCCTTTATGTATTGAACATCTAAATAGTAACAAAAAATGATACTATTTGCAACTTAAATACATATTATCTGACAATTGTCGCGTACGTGTCGCAAAGGCCATGCGACACACTCCAGAACTACAAAAGATAAGCCTTCTGCGTTTCCTAAGCCATAATTTAACTTTGTCGCAATGTCGCGCGTGTCGCATAAATATGGAGGTCACAGTTTATTTTGGGGAAGGTGAATGTTTGCTAAGCGCATACTCAATGTTAAGAATTGACGCGTTATTATATTAGCAGCGGTTGCTGCTGCTTACGCTCTGAATTTCGTAAAGCGTCAATGAAGAGGGACGCATAGCGTGCCGGAGTGACTGACTCATTTCAGTCTTTGAAAAGGGAGTAAATGATGAGCAATAAGGTATATCGTGATGCGATCACAGGTCAGTATGTTAGTGAGGAGTACGCAAGGCGTAATCCCAGAACAACTGTCAGTGAAACCATCAAACCAAAATCGAAAGATTCTGGTAACGACAAGAATAAGAAGGAGAAGTAAAGTAATCTAACTTGTTCTTGATTTCTTAATGTAGGCAGCAATCGTCACTTGAAAGCTTGATCTCAAAATCGTCGAAAAAGGTAACTGTATTAGCTTAAGTAACAATTTAAGTAATTTAGAAAAAATTATCTTCCCCTTTTTTCTACCTATTTGCTACCTAGGGCATTTTTTAGATTTGGTGAAATTCTAAGAGACCCTTAGTTTATATGGCGCGCCCGAAGAGAGTCGAACTCCTAACCTCCAGATTCGTAGTCTGATGCTCTATCCAATTGAGCTACGGGCGCGCAATGATCTAAAAACTAACGGATCTGGTGGTTACATGCAAGTAATATTTGAAGAAAATACAAAGGGAATAGGCAGTTGCCTATTCCCTTTGTTGTTTGGGGTTAACCTGGAATTTTTGTCTTAAATCAAAAAAGGGATTCTAAAACAATTTTAGCTTATCAAAAGATACTTCCCCTGTACGTCCCATGTAACAAAATTGTCCTTTGCCTTTCTCAACATCTTTCTCGTCAATCTTAATCATGACTTGAATTTCATGGGGGCGTAAAACTTGTGTAGCGCCAGCAAGGAATGCGGTTGAGCTCTCAGATAAAGCGCCACCACGAATGAACTGCACTTTACCTTTCAAGACACGGTTATCACCAACAAGCTTGATGGAGGCAGAATCGCCCGCCTTCAACTTGCCAAAGTATCTTTCATGTACAGATGTATCAACGAATACCTTTGAGCAGTCCACTAACTCTAGCAGGGGTCTTGTCGTATCTACATGGCTTCCTTTAGAACTAAAAACACGCCAAGACACACCATTAAAGGGCGCGACAACTTTAGCTTCAGACATTCTCTTATAACGAGCTTCTTCAAGCTTTACAGATTCCTTAAGGGCTTGTTCACGAATGCGGGCTTCATTAGTTTTACTTGCTATACTATGTAAGAGCACGGTGAGTTCATCAATTTTTTGTTTTTGATAAGAAACTTCGGTCCGACCATCTAAGTTAATAAAAACACCATTTTGCAAAGATTTGAGTTGCGCCTCCAGACGCTCAATTTCAAGTTTTGTTTGTTCACCACTTTTTGCTGCGCGTTCTGCATTAAAAAATGCGGAGTCGGCTTGATTTTCTGCAACAACCCCTTTGGCATACAGTTTTGACTTTCTCAAATATTCCGCTTTGCTCTCTGAAATGGTGTCTGCTCTTTCTCTTAAAGCTTCTTTAGCACGTTTAATTTCAATTTTTAATCGTTCTTCAACAGATTGGGAGTAGTTATTAAAGCTACTCAAAAGACGACTTTTCGTTTCTTCGATTTTATTTGCTTCTTGCTGCATATAAACAATACGTTCCTGCACACCCTTTAATTCCGTACTCATATCATCTAAACGCCAGCGATCAAATCGAAGATTTTCAACAACGCCTACTGTTTCGCCCGCTTTAACTTCAGTTCCCATAACGGGAGGTCCTTCTTTTAATACGCCTTCAATGGGGGAAGTAATCGAAATGACTGGTGCGCTAACGATAGCAGTAATGCTATAAGTATAAAAAAGATGCGGCAAGTATACAAAGGCAATAATTAGCAATAGAATCACCGCAAATGTAATCCTTGCAATGTGGCCTAATGAAAGTCCCATGGTATTGCCCTCATAAAAAATTATTATACGTACTTAGATAATAGGATGTAATAGTTTATATTTAGTTAATAATTTTGATAATTTTATTAAATTATTTAAAAATTTCAAAATAGATTTATTTATGCTTGTGATTTAATCGCTTTTTTTAGAAGAGAACGAGTGGGGAAGAGAAGGATATAATTTCATATCTACCAAAGAGAATATGGTATTTTCCGCAATGATTAGAAAATCCACAAGTTTGAGATCAAGAGCGGCCAAACCATTGTTTAGATTTTTATACCTTTCGAGATCAATGGAATTAGGTCCGGGGTAAGAGCCAATTTTATGATGTATTAAAACACACCGAGATACGCCAGCTGCTAATATTTCCCTGACAATTTCTCGAAAATAGAACTTTACCTGATTTCCAGAGCCCTTTTTAAATATTGTATCCCTTAATATCCCCTGGTTTTCATCTAAAAATAGTATTCTTAATGACTCTCCGTCAAATTTTGGAGCTGTGAGCAAAAAATAGGAGAGATCTTTAAACTGGCGCCTTGGTTTTAAGGGATATCCTTCAGGTCTGATAATCTCCCTTAACAAGGAATAGACGGTTTTCAAGTGTCGAATGACAACGGGCGTGAATCCTTGGATTCTTTTCAGATTTTCGCTTGATTGTTTTAAGGTGGCTTGAATACTTCCAAATTCGTGAATGGCAGCTTTGCTCATCATTTCTGCTCTGTCATTTTCGCCAAGCGTATAAAGCAATTTTTGGAGTAACTTCTGGTCAGATAGTTTAAAGTTATAGTTTGTAAGATTTTTTAGAGTTCTTTTCTGACTCATCCCTCAAGTCTTTCTATATCCCTAAAAATCTTATGTAATGTTTCCAGGCCGAGTTCTTTTGTTTCATGGTGCGCAATAAACATTTGAGTTGACAAAATGTCACTCAAAATTTCTCGTACGGCAAATTCTTTCTGCAATTTCTTTTTCTTACTTATCTTTTGCCATGTCACAATCTCTTTAATAAATTCTAAAATTCTATCTTTTGATTCATAATCTGCTTCCAACAATGATTGGTAAGTATATATCATCTGATAAATAGTTTGTAAGCTATTGGTTAATTCTACTATTTTGTTGTGAGATAATCTTTCATGTCTGCCGAAAGCCAATGTCATAAAGTTAGGAGAACTTGATGTACGAAAGGAAACGGTAATTCCTTTATAGATATGAAAATCTTCAGCCTCTTTAAAAATTCTTTTTTGGATCGGGGAAATGTTTTTTGAGACACTTTGCCCCCAAATGACAGGTAAAAAGAAATTTTTGAGGTGGACATAGTCGTGCTTATCGTAATTTTGGGATAAATAGTGACTACACCATTCTTCTGGGTATGTTGAAAAAGACCCAAGTTCGCCCTTTTCTAAGTTGAAAAAAGTGAAATAATCATGATCGATGTCTTTGAGGCACATTTGGGAGAATTTTAAGGTGGATTCCATCATGATGCTTATTTTTTCTTTATCAATCCGTTATTATGAGTATATTAAGCCAGATTTAATAGTATTTTAAGAAAAAAAGCACAAATGTCACCTCTCTTAGCGTCACACCTTGTTTTTGATTCGGATCAAGAAACTCTTTTTGAGGTTAGTGAGCTTTCACCTGAGAGTATTTGGAGGTCTGTGCGTATTTATAAGTCACATATGCAACATGTGGCCTCTTACGAGGTTTGGCTTGTTGAGTGGGATGCAATCATGAACAAGGAAAAATTAACTTTTACTAAGACCTTTGAGAACTTTGAAGATGCTAAAATGTTCGGGTTAAACCAATTAAAAGATTTTTGACCTCAAAAAATAACAATTTAATTCAGGGGCAATAATATAATTTCTCTTTTAAAAATATTTTTAGTATAAAACCGTTTACACAAATGGTTTAAGGCTAATTATTTTGTCGGAAATATATATATGCTATGTATTATAAATCCTTATAATAAAAAATTATTTGAAAGAGAGCTAAATGATTTTTTTAAGCTTCGAAAAGTTGTCTTGATTGATCAAAGAGGGTGGACACTCTCCTCTTATGATGGAAAAGAAATAGATGACTATGATCATGACCAAGCACATTACCTGATTTATAGGGCACAACAGACCGGTGAAGTTCTGGGTGGGGTTCGTTTAACGCCCACATTAGCCCCTAATTTAACGCTTGATAAATTCTCGCATCTTATTGACTCCCCCATAGGGTTTACCCCGTCTCAAGAGATATGGGAAAGTAGCCGATTGGTAACGGTTAGGAGACAAGAAACAACTTCCAAAAGAATTTTGAAAGATATAACGCTCTCATTGTTTATTGGTATGGTTGAATATGGGCTGTATCAGAATATTCATTCCCTTCTTATGCTAACAGAAATACGCTTAGAGAGAATAGGGCGGATGGTGCAATGGCACTTAAAGCGTCTCGGACCGGTGGAAGTGGTGGGAAATACATTTGCTGTCGTGGGGCTGGCGGACGTATCTGAAATGACAAAAAAACATATACGAGATAGTGGTAATTTTTGGAAGCCTGTATTTTGGCAACAAAACCACAACTCTTTCAAAAACCTCTCTCCTTAAGGGGGAGAGGCATAATTTTATAATTATTTAAAGACTATAAACTTGAATCAATATCATTTTGTGCGGGTATATTATTGGTAATTGTATTAAGAGCAACTCTTGTATACCTAGGGTTAAAGTTTTTCAGTTGACTTAAATGTTCCTCTATACGCTCTTGAAGAGCATACAACATTGCTTTTGAACCCGTTTTGTCGACACAAGGAAATAATTTAAAGCTAAAAGGTCGACACCAAGGCCAAGATACCGGTGCACCAACTTCAAGCCAACTACCAAACTTGGTTAGATAGAAATCAAAATTTTGTGCCGTTGCTGGCCAAACGGTGCCCATAAGAAAAGTGGAGATTAAGAAGGTTTGAAGAGGAACATTAGTGATTCCATACGTTTGTGCTAATAACTTTGTTAAATATTCTTCTAAGGTTATGTTGAAATATATTAGTGTACTCCATCGGGCAATAAGAGGGAAAACGCGATCAATACAAGAACCAGCTATGTAACTTAAGCCACTGGAATCTGATCCACAACTTATCTGCGACCGATAGAGGAAAAAAATTGTTGAAGTTCTTTAACTGTTAAGGGAATTTCTCGTATGCATGAGGCTTCAAGGAATAATAAGGAAAGGGCCGTTGTTACACCACCGACTGTCTTAGCAACGATTGGTGAAGCCCCACAAATTTCAGCGGCTTGTTCAACGAGGGCAAAGGTTATCAAAGGTTTTAGGACAAGGCTTGATATTTGTAAAACGGGTCCGAGAGTATTGGCTGCTACCGTGCTTACCCGTGCCCATGATTTTTGAAAATAACTCAACTTGTCTGCCGCTTTTACCTCCCCTAAAAGAACTTCTTCAAATTTGTACTGTGGAGCCGATTCTCCTACATTACTTATAGCGCGACCCGCTTCGGGACCCGACTCCTCCTGCTGCCCGAGGGGAGCTAATAAATGTTGTCTTTCGCCATCTTGTACACTCCCAGTTGCCGCAATTTGTTTTTCATATATATTAAATGCTTGTCCCACAGCTCTAACCTCGGGTGTTAACCCCTTGTCTTGAATAAGAAGCATGGTCTCTTGGCCGAGTTTAAGAATTCTCTCTTGCTCTTCTCTTTCTTCTTTTGTTCGAGTTCCAATATAAGGAATATCATTTGGATTATTGCTTGGACCAAAGATGGCAAGTTTGAGGGCTGCTATAGAACAAAACCCCATTACCAATCCCCAAGGGGTTACAGGCCCCCAATGGACGTTTCCCCACGTATCAACTTTATCTTCTAAAGCCAGAAAATAACCAAGCATTAAACCTGACCAAAAAGCCACTTGCGTAATTTTCGTTGGAAGACTGTAAATTAACCGCTCCAGTCTGGATTTCTGACGCTCGTTAGTAATAAGTTGTGCAGCCAATATTTCTGGTGTTAGTCGTTTTAAACCGTTAACAACACCATCAAAAGTTGCCTTACTACCCACGCCTACAGGTATCAACGCTACACCAGCAACAATGACCCATACCAAAGAACTATCTTGCGGCACATTATTTAACAGCCCCAAAAGAAAAAGACTTTCCATGCCGCTGGGAATAAGAGATTGAGCACTTAAAACTGAGGCTAAAGCTGCTGCAACCCCTGCAGCGGCTTTAGTTCCTTGTTCGGGCAGATTACCTAAATTTCGTACTGTATTTCTTAGAGCATTTTCAATCTTAGTTTTGTCTGTTTCATTTGTAATATTTAATGCAGTCTGAATGGGTAATTCTCCCCTATGATTTTGGGGGTATTGAAGGTGAGGGTCTTCATCATCAAGCGCACTACAGGGAAAAGTTGAAATGAGGGATAATACTAAGAAAAGACAAAAAACAAATTTTTTACCCTGTAGCATATTGATTTCCTCTTTTTTTCTTATGACTTAGTGGTTTTTTAACTCTACCCTTCTTTATGTAATATCAAGTTTGAGAAGGGGAGATAATGATAGTTAAACCATAATCATTTTAGCTAATTGTGGCAACAAATTTCAGCAAATTAATGATTAAATAACTTTAAGATTTAACTAATTGAATTTATATAATAATTATTATTTTTCTTTTTGAGGGGTAAAAAATACATTATCGGTATTTTTATAACTTTTTAATAGGTTAGACGGAATGTTGTTCCATCTGTAATCTTGCTTCGTAAGATGGCGTAAATTGCCAAGAGCGGGTAATTGAGTTAGTAGATTGCCAGATAAGTCAAGACGTGAGAGACGAAGGCAATTTAAAAGAAGCTGTAAATTAGATTGATTTGTTAAGGCATTGTTAGCCAGGTTGAGACATTCTAAATCGGTAAATTTAAGATTTTGATCAGATGTAAATAAACCGCTAAGAGAATCCAATTTATTACCGGTTATAGCGAGGTGAGTTAATCTGGGGAGACGGGGTAAGTCAGCAAGAATTTGGGGTCGTTTATTATTGTCTAATGTTAAATCCCCAAGGTTTACAAATTGCCCCAATCTACTTAAAAACTCTGGGGGCGGGCAAAAATTTGTAATTTCTAAGCGCTTGAGACTGGGCGCAAGATTGGTCACATTATGAAAAGCAAGTGTATATGGAACAGTCCCCTCAGGAAAACCAAATTTTAAGGCAAAAAGTACCTTAAAAGCTATGGCTCTTGGGGCATAGGGTGATTGTATCATAGCGAAGACTTTATCACTAAGAGATACATGTCCTTCATTTCTTAAACTCAGCGTTTTATTCCAATGATTTTCGCCAAGACGGTGTAAAAGAGAAATCAAGAGATCTAAGTCGCAATGTGTTTGCTGAACACGTTCTCCTAATCTGCGTATCAGAACATCTCCCTCACCTAAAAGTTCATCTTCTCTCTGAATACAGGGACCATCAGGGGTATTAACGAATTGCGCTAGATTTGGTAAGGGAACAAGATTCGCATAACTATCTATAAGTAATTGAGGGTTAGGAACTTCACCCGAAGTAATTTTACCCCTCAAACTATGAAGGAAATTAGGAGAAATTAAAAGTCTGATATCTGGCCAGCCTTGCCCCCGACTTTGATTGTTTAAAAAGTCTGTCAATAAACCAGGGACCGGACTTAAACGTGGATGGGCGTGACAAAAAGTATTACTGACATCGAGACTTTGGAGTTGAGTAAGTACATGCAATGGGCGTGGGTTATGAAGAGGATTATTGCCAATGTTTAAAGTGGTCAGAGAACTTAAACTTCCCAGAAGCTGCATAACACTATCTAAGGATCTTAACTGGTTGCTGCTAATATCAAGCTCTGTTAACCGAGTTTCAGCGCTCAACGGTTGTTGGAGGTAACCTGTTCTTGCGTGTAAAGCGACACAATCACTTAAAAGTCTTACATCACCTGCAGTTCCTGAGACTGCAAAACTATTACTTTGGGGTCTTGCCAATGTAATGGCTTTACCTGCGCGCAATGTTAGGGCCATTTGTAAAATGGGGAGGGGGGCCTGCAATCCTAAAAGTCCCTCGATAATATTACCATGGCTCCATAAATTAGGACTAATTCTATTAAGATTAATATGAAATGACCGAACAATATCTAAAACGTCTGAAACAATTTCGGGAGCATGGTCTGCAGGAACAAAACGCCTTAAAACCTCTGTTACGGCCTCATTGAGCCTCATGGGAGGGGAGTTTTCATCCTGCTCACGTGCATTATCCCACTTATCTAGGAAAGATTGAACGTTTGATTGGGGTGAGAGTCTATAAGTTGTATCTAAGTCTGACTCTTTGCCTTCAATAGGGTTCAGATCTTTAAGATTTTTTCGTTTTATGCGCTTAAGAAGAGTATCTTCGGGTTCTCTACGCTTGCGCATGTAATCAAGAAGCCCATCTAAAGTTTCCTGATGTCTGTTTGCTGGGTTTTTTGGTGACTTCGTACTGAAAGATCTTAACATTCTTTGGTTCATATAACAAATGGCAGGATCGACAGTTGAAAAAATGTCTTCAAATGTTAGACATTCGTTAGAGGCAGCCAGTGTTTGAAGTCGAGTAAATTTTTTTAAAATAGAAACAATTAGCCAAGGATGAAATTGGATTTCAGGTGTGTGAGTTTTTAGTCCATTAAACCATTTCAATAAAAATAGCGGTACCACATGGTTTGCAAGGGTTGATCTAACTCTTCTCGAAAGAGATTCAGAAGAATGCAATAGGGTTACGCAGGCTTCAGACCAGGATAGTAGATAATGATCCCCAACTTTTATATGAATTTCCCATGGACCCCGTATTCCCAGTTGATTTGAAGCAAAACCCAAAGAGCCGGGATCTCGATCAGGGAGATTAGCAAGATTATCTAAACTATTATAAGAAGGTAAGAGCAACAAGTCACATACCGCCGTTAATAGCATATTTTCTTCTGGGCTTGATTCACTATATTTAGACCCCCGCATTAAGGCTCGAAATAAAAAACCAGGTATTTTTGATGTAGGGGAAGTTACGGCATTTAAGTTTAAAGATAGTATTGATGATCTTTTGACTCTGCTGCTTACTGCTTGAGGTTTGAGGAGAACACCTGCGTCACCCAGCGCAATATTATAATTCTTTCTTACGCTGGATTGGGCATTACGTAAAGCTTTCGCTTTTTCTTTTGCTGTGAAACCTTGAGTTACCATAAAATCCAATATGGCGGGTGGAATGATAAGAAAATGTTTGTCTGCAATATCTTTTAAATGGGTATACCAACTTCGATTACAATGTGGGGGTAGTTCTCCAATACTGCACAATTGTCCAATAATGGCAAGTGTTGCAGAGTTTTCCATTGATGATAAATTGGCTCTTACGCACAAATCCTGGGCCAGCGTGGCAACAGGATGTGTCTTTTCTAAAACCGCAGCGACATAATCGGGTAATCTTGTTTGGAGAACAGGGGTAGATTCCCAAGATACTGTTGAGGGGGCTAGAGGATTTTCAAGGGCTAATGTTTCATAAAGATATTTTCTTTCCGCAGCATCTGATAATTCGCTATAGGCCTTATAACTTATTTTTGCTGTAAAAAAACCTGTACGATTGGCCCAATTAAAATACTTTCTATAAAAAGGTTGTAACTTTTCAGGTACGCTTGCTCTTAAAATATCTTCAAATGTTAAAAGTTTAACATCTTCTCCTGACTCTTCTTCGTCATTTTCTTCATCATTTTTTGTAGCACTTCCTAAAGCCTTTCTTGCAGCCTTTTGAAAAGCCTGTCTGTTGCGTTTAGCCGCGCTAAGGCATAGTTCAGTTGTCTGACGAATCCAATTCAATTCCTGTGAAGAATAAGGGGGATTTTCTCCCAATGCTTCCATTTGTCCGCAAATGGCTTTCAATTGATTTGTTTGTACAGGCATAAACTTTTTAAAGAATTTTATAGGGTAATTATTCCCGATCTTTTTTTCGGCTCTAGCTTTAAAAACTTCATAAATAACTGCCTCCTGGGGCTCTAAAACTTTATGAAGCTGGGCATAAGTAATAGTAGGATTCTTCAGTAAGTCAACCATTCTATGAAATCTGGAGATTAAACGATCAATACTATGAGGGGGAAATAGCATGGATAGTCCTAATGCGCGCGCAACGGATAAATCTTGGTCTATATCATTTGCCAGCTCATCTTGGATATTATTTAGCCCATAGTCTTGAGTAAGCTTACTAAGAGTTATATGATATTCTGTTAAAGTCTGTAGCCAATTGGCACAAATTAATTCAATATTGTTGTTCGTGAAATCCCTTTTTACCTCTTCAGGAATAACCTCATAAGCTCCGGGAAGTAAATAGAGGGCGTTATGTCCAACAAAGAGGTGAGAATCTCTTACTTCACTTTGGTCATCATCCTGATAGTTTTGAAAAGCAGGACATTGAAAAGGAGTAAATCCAACTCTTTTTAACGCTAATTTTCCCTCTTGGGGCTCAAGAACATAGTCGATACTTGCGACTTTTGATTGGGTAAGCACGCTAAATAAAGTTGCTTGACCATAACTACGGGGGCAGAGTTCGTTTACAGATTTCTCTGCGTTGCAAACTTGCGCCCACCATGCATGTAATGAAAGACTCGATGGAGTCCTTTGGGCCATGACAAAATTATGACTATATCTGACAGGCCACTCATCCTGGTGGCCCAAATAATCAAGGCATACATCTGCTTGTTTTCTATTTCCTAAAGATTTAGGGGGCTTTATAGTGCGTATATTCTCAATCGCTAAAAATAAAGAAGGAGCTGATTGAATGCCAAATAAAGCCTCTAAAATTTCTAAGGCAATTTTCTGATCAATTTGAGATGGATAAGTTTCTCTAACGGAGTATTGGAGACCATCTCGAGTGTGAATCAAAGCGACTGTGGACTGTTCAGCCTTTTCTGGTACTCCAAAGCAAAGAGGCCCATTAGATTTTAAAGAACAGACTTTATAGGCAACGGTTTGAGGTATTCTCCTTAAAGGCTGGCTATGCATTAAAAGATGGGCAGGAGGAAGGAGCAATTCTCTTGTTTTGTCACTGGAAGTCATAAGAGATTCTTTAAAAGAATTACAATGTCCAAAATATTCATCTAATGGGTCTAAAATAAATTTAATATTTCTTAAGTAGTTAAACTTTTCCTTGAATCTTCTTCTTTTTTCCCCCCAGGTTTCTGATTTTTCAAAAGCTGCTTTAAATTTAGCAATAAAAATTTGATTCTTTTCACTTCCGTCTCTCAAAACCCTGATTTCTGGACTATTTTCCTTTTGGGCAATTTTATCAGATGCAGGCAAAGAACTCGATTTTTCGACATCATACTGCCCATTATCGTCATCATTATCGAATTGTTGACGAGTGGAAAGACTTGTTCTGGGGGCTGTTGAATGTCGCCGAGACATCACCAAACGAGGTTCGGAGGAAGCATATTGAAGGGATGTTGGTGAGGCGGTGACTGCTTTAGAAGATGTTGAACTCGATCTCACAAGGCCAAGTGGGGCAGTATCATCTGGTGCAGGTGACGAACGAGGCGATGCAGCAAAAGCCTGTGTAAAGGAACTAAAGCGTGGAGTCCCAATGGGTGTATTTGAATCCCTGGGTGTGGAAATGGCCTGAGAAAAAGCTGGTAATTCAGCCGGCGCACTTTTCGTTAATTTATCCAATGCTGTTTTTATAGGATTGTGATTATCCAAAAAATAATCTTTATAGTTTGCATTTGATAGATCTGAATAGTTTTGAGGGATACTTGACTCAGGTACTAATTTATTAAAAGATTCCCAAAGAATTTCCCAAAGAAGTTTGGCTCTATTTTCATATATTATCATTAATTCTTTTTGCGTTGTTTCCAAATAGGCTAAGGTTTCTGGCATAGAGGCTTGTGTGGTCGCCAACTCTCGATTCAGCCTTTCTTGTGACTCTCGAAAATGAGACAATTGATTATGGAAATAAAGAAACTGGTCAAAGATCTCTTTAAGGTCGCTTGGTGTTAACTTAAAATCAGCAAGTTGCGTAGAAATTTTTTCAAAAAACCGATCCCATTCCGCTTGAAACCATATCATTTGGTTGACAACTGTATGAATTGTCTCTGCATGAGCAACGATCGCCTCCCACTTTTCTCCGCACTGTTTAAGGGGGGCAATTTTATCAGATAATGGTCTAAGATTTTCTAAACTTAAAGACCCACTTAGAGCCTGGGCTTGCTGTTCTGTGAAACACTGTTCCGGCGGAACAATTAATGCTACATGAGGCATAAATTCATCACGAAAGGGGTCAGATGTTGCGGGAGGTGATGTTTCGAGACGCGTAAGTTTTTCGTGAATTTTTTTTTGAACTTCCCGTGCCGTATCGATTTTTGCCGATAAAGACGTTATGACTTCTTTTTGAAGGTCCTCAATGGCCTTTTCTGCTTTAAGGGTTCTGTGTGCATAGAGTTGCTCGAAATCCTGGCTTGCTAGGATACTATGGGTAAAAAATATGAAAATAAAGGCTAAAATTCTCATTTTTTTCTTTCTTTTCAGAAAAGCAACAGTCGCCAATTTGTGTTAGCATATAATATTTAATTAAAATAATAAATATATCATTATAAATTTTTTGATTTTTAAAAAATTTACGCAATGTGGCACCTTAGTGTCCGTTAACTTGACGTAAGGTATATATATTTTTAAAGTCATTTAAAGAGAATCGTTAAAAACCAATAGCTAAATTGGGAATAATTTATGGATTTAAAACGCAAACTTAAAAGTGATTATCTTCAAGATGAAACCTATAACTCAAAAGGTTGGTTTCATTTTTCTTTAAATAAATTTAAGACTCAAAGCCGCCAGATCAAAAATATAGCCATCATTGAGAAAATGATGATGATAGTTGGCATTATTGGGCAATCATTATTTTATTTTCAAGCTTATAAGATTTATACAACGGCTAGTGCCAAGGATGTTTCAGTCCTTGGTTTTAGTTTTGCTCTCTTTTCACTTGCTTGTTGGCTTTTATATGGTTTGGTCATTAAAAATAAAGTTCTTATTATCGTTAATACTTTTGCAGTTATTGGAGCCACTCTCACGGTAATAGCAATTTTTATCGTTTCCTGAGTTAGGTAGCTTAAGAGCAAGCGTTTTACATAAAAAACAAAGAGTAGGGAGGCAACAAATTGTCCTGATGAAAACAAAACGGCTTCCCTTAAGACCTCTTCGTGAGGAAGACGCCGAATCTATGTTTGACTAGGCGCAAGATTCAAATTTACAACATTCCTGATTTGGGATCGTCATAATCAATTGCAGATACGCAATCTTATCTTCGGATTGTCCTTAAAGAACATCGGAGTCCTTTATATTCCTTAGCTATAAGTGTAAAATAAAGACCTCATTATGTCATGGGAACCATTGATATCTAGGCAAAGAATCGAGGTGAGGCAGACTTATCCTATGTTTTTTTACAAAAATATTGGCGCCAAGTTATTATGTTTGAAGCCGCTCAAGAGATTGTGAAAAGAGCGTTTGAGGGATATGGATTTAAACGTTTGCAAGCTTGGTGTATCAAAGAGAACGTGGCTTCCTCTTCTTTAATGAAAATATTAGGTATGCGGTTTAAAATATGTATTCATTCCCAAAGGTATAGACATAAAGGATTCTGGGATCGGGAGTGATATGCAATTTTAGAAGAAGAATGTCGAACTCAACAATCTTACCAAAATAATTTGATTTGCAAGAAAGTTGGCGCGTCCTGAGGGATTCGAACCCCCGACTTTCGGCTTCGAAGGCCGACGCTCTATCCAGCTGAGCTAAGGACGCACTTGATGTTTCTTACCATGGGGTTGGTTATGTTTACAAATACAATCGTGTCTTGTGGAGCTTAAAGTTATAATGGCGCGTCCTAGAGGATTCGAACCTCTGACCCACGGCTTAGAAGGCCGTTGCTCTATCCAGCTGAGCTAAGGACGCATAAAAAAAAGACCGTGACGAAGGAGCTGTGAATCATCCTCAGGCCTAATTTACACTTGCATGATATCTTTTTGCTTAGTGGCAAGCAAGTCGTCAATCTTCTTTATGTGGGTGTCAGTAATCGTTTGAACGTCAGCAGATAGGCGATGATGTTCGTCTTCGGAAATATCACCATCCTTTTCCCATTTCTTCAACATTTCCATACCATCGCGACGAACATTACGAACGCTAATTCGCGTATCTTCTGCAAATTTTCCGGCAAGCTTAACCAATTCTTGACGACGTTCTTCGCTCATGGGGGGCAGGGGGATGCGAATGATTTGCCCATCACTTGAAGGGTTCAATCCCAGATCTGACTCTCGAATGGCTTTTTCAACCACCTTAACCATGCCTTTGTCCCAAACTTGGACAGTAAGCATTCGAGGTTCGGGAACGTTAATGGTTCCAATTTGATTCAACGCCATGACCGATCCATAAACGTCAACCTTGATGGTATCCAATAAATTAATAGATGCACGACCTGTGCGTAGGCCCGTAAATTCGCGTATGAGAATATCACAGGCATTATCCATACGTTTACCCAAATCATTTAAACGCGTGTCTGTCATTTTATTTATTCCTTATTCTTTTTCCGTTATCAACGTAAAATTACCTTCACCTTTGACGACCTTGGCGAAGCCGCCTTCCTCATACATAGAGAAAATAGCAATTGGAATCAAGTTTTCCCGGGCGAGGGCAATGGCAGTAGCATCCATAACACCCAAGTTTCGCGTTAAAACATCATCGTAGGTGAGTGTTGGGTGAAATTGAGCACTTGTATCCTTTGTGGGATCTGCGCTATAAACCCCATTTACTTTTGTGGCTTTCAGAAGGAGGTCACATCCCATCTCGGAAGCGCGTAATGCGGCAGCTGTATCAGTGGTAAAGAAAGGATTGCCCGTTCCCCCTGCAAAAATGACGACACGTCCATTTTCTAAGTGGTTTAAGGCACGACGGCGGATATAAGTTTCCCCAATGGCTTCAATGGGAAATGCACACGTCACGCGGCATTGTATATCAATTTGTTCAAGAGCATTTTGGAGAGCAAGAGCGTTGATTATAGTTGCCATCATCCCCATATAATCTGAGGTTGCACGGTCTATCCCATGGGTTTTGGCCCCTTGAATTCCCCTGTAAATGTTACCACCGCCCACAACGACACAGATTTCGATTCCAAGTTTTATAACTTGCTGAATCTCTGCTGCCATCTTTTCCAGCATGTCTTGACTAATACCTTGCGCTCCCCCTTCAGAACCTGCCAATGCTTGGCCCGATATTTTCAACAATACCCGGCGATAGGGTGGATTAAGTGAAGAGGAGGGGGTTTTCGCCATCGTAACTTATACCATTAGTTATCTATGCCTATAGCTTATCCTGTAATACCTGCTTGCGCCATGACTTCTGCGGCAAAGTCAGACTCAGCTTTTTCAACACCTTCCCCTAAAGCATACCGAACGTATGCTTTGAGAGTGACAGGAGTATTCAGATCTTGTGAAGCTGTTTCCAACATTTCCCGAATCTTAGTTTTTCCGTCAATAATAAAAGTCTGCTCCATGAGAACTGCCTCTTCATAGAACTTCCGCAAACGTCCTTCGACCATTTTTGCAATAAATTCCTCAGGCTTTCCAGAAGCACGAGCTTGTTCTGCAACGATTGAGCGCTCTCTATCCAATAAATTGGGGTCAAGACTTTCAATAGTTAGAGATTGAGGATTTGCGGCAGCAATATGCATGGCGATTCTCTTACCCAAGTCGGCAAGCTTGGTTTTATCTCCGGAAGATTCTAAAGCAACCAAAACACCTATTTTCCCGAGTCCAGGAGATACAGAATTATGGACATAACTTGATACGTGACCTTGGGAAACGCTTAATCGTTCGACACGGCGCAAATGCATGTTTTCGCCAATAACAGCGATGAGCCGAGTGATTTCTTCTTCTACGGTAGGAGATTCACCAGGAAACGCTGCTGCTTTTAAGGAATCAATTGTGTAGTCAGCTTTTGCAGCAATGACGGCAGTATTACGCACCAAATTTTGAAATTTTTCGTTCCGAGCTACGAAATCTGTCTCCGCGTTAATTTCAACGAGAGAGCCTGAAAGACTATTGTTTGCCTCATCGATGGCCGCACCTACAAGCCCCTCAGAAGCAACGCGACCAGCCTTTTTAGCAGCTGCAGCTAGGCCCTTTTTGCGAAGCCAATCGATAGCGGCTTCCATATCACCTTCAACTTCTACTAAGGCTCGCTTGCAATCCATCATGCCAGCGCCCGTTCTTTCCCGTAAATCTTTTACATGTCCTGCTGTAATTTCAGCCATTCGCTCATTCTCCTTCAAAATAACAAAGATACTGACCCGATTATACTAATCGGGCTTTGCATCTCCTTCAATTTCTTCTGCTGTATCTGTGCTTGCTGCAACTTCCTCTGGCGCCACTTCGGCAGCGAGGGTGTCGATAGACGCTTTAGGAGCACTCTCTTCTTCAAAATCGTCAGTAGGAACTTCAGAAGATTCACCCAAGTCGATTCCCGCAGAAGTCATTTCAGCTTGCAAACCATCAAGCACAGCTCCGGAGACCAAATCACAGTAAATACCAATCGCGCGAAGAGCATCATCATTGCCAGGAATAGGGTAGGTAACGCCCTCTGGATTAGAGTTGCTATCAAGCACGGCAACAACAGGTATATTTAAGCGACGGGCTTCTAAAATGGCGATCGCTTCTTTGTTGGTATCAATAACGAATAGAATGTCAGGTAACCCGCCCATTTCACGAATGCCACCCAAAGCCATGTCTAACTTTTTGAAGTTTCTTTCTAAATCAAGACTTTCCTTCTTTGTTAAGCCGGTTGCTTCGTTTAAACGTTCTTCCATTTCTTTCATGCGTTTAATGGATTGATTCACCGTTTTCCAGTTTGTTAATGTGCCACCCAGCCAGCGATGGTTAATGTAGTATTGTCCACACCGCTTTGCGCTTTCTTTAATTTTTTCGGAGGCTTGTGTTTTTGTTCCCACAAAAAGAACGCGACCTCCAGCAGCAACTGTGCTGCGTATCGCTTCCATGGCTTGATGAAGCATGGGGACTGATTGTTGGAGATCCATAATATGAACGCCATTACGAATACCAAAGATATAAGGGGACATCTTAGGATTCCAGCGCCGTGTGTGGTGACCGTAGTGTACGCCTGCTTCTAATAACTGACGCATAGTAAATGATGGCATTGCCATTGTGTTTTGCTCCTTTTTCCGGTTAAACCTCCACAGGGAATGTGATTGTTGAAGTAGACTTAAGAATAATTCTAAACTTCAATAACACCGGACGGTTTTAAGAGCTCTCCCCCTAATAACCACCCCTGTGTGTGGACTTCGATAAAATCATTACCATGTCTGAAGAGACAGCGCAACCTTATTTAACGTGCTTCATAAGGATTGTTGCCGCCAAAATACCTGAACGAACGGCCCCTTCAATATGCCCTCTTGTGCCATCAGCGCGGGTATGTTCACCCGCAAAAACAAAATGATCATTGTCGATAGGATCGGCATATTTACTCATTTCCTTATAGGTATCTGATGGCGCTGAAAAAGCGCCAGGACAATCTGAAGAAATGGCTGAGTAACTTCCAAAAGAAAATTTGTCCTTAGTCCAGTTTTTAAAAGCAGGATTTCCAGTAAATTTGATGGTTGGATACTCATGTAAAATGTTCGCTTTTTCGGCTTCAGCAATTCCCAGTGCTGACTCAGCCGTTACATTTTGTCCCGCATGTCCTGAAACAAAATAAGTAACGGCATTTTCACCGGGCCAAGCTATAGTTGAGGTATGCGCATTGACATAATACAACATAGTATCAGAAAGCTTTGCGGGGGCTGTTGTTTGTATGCCAATCTTTGAGTTTGTACCATAAGACAATGTTTGTATGGCGTCTTGAGTCAGGGGTGGCACAGCAACTGTTGGGTCAATTTTTACATAACGTAGCGTACTAAAAGGAAGAGTCATGATGACATTGCTTGCCCTAACTTGTTCGCCAGATTTAAAAGTCAAAACATAATGGTCATGTGTTTTACCAATTTGAGTCAATTCTTGATTGAGTTGGATAGGAACTTGATGCCTTTGCAATTCTTCATCAAGTCGGCTTACAAAATGAGACATACCTTTTTGGGCTGTATAGTGGTAAGCAGCAAGATCTGCCAAGAAATTTGGTTTCCAAGAAGAATTTTTATGGCTAAATAATTGAAAATATTGATCAACAATTTCTACGCAATAATGAATGTCATATACGGAGACTTTTTCAAAGGGAATGCCTTCATTGCTTTCTAATATGGCTTTCAGCATATTTTTACCAAAATCACTTAGTTTAGAATTATGAATGTACTTTATTAAAGGATTCCAATAATAATTGGCGCCATTGATCTCATAATAATTATTGTGGTTGGCTTGAAAATCCTTTTGAATACTTTCAAGGACTGCTTTTATTTCCGCTATCTCTTTAATTAATCTTGCGGGCTCGACAGGGCGAGCATTATCAAATACAGATAATTTCTTTGTGCCAAACCCATGTTTAACAAGGTCAACGTTAAGCTTTTTCGCTAAGGCAATGGTCGCTTTATGATCACTATCAATAAAAGTGCCTCCCTCTTCAAAAAAAGCTGTTTTTTGAGGGTTGAAATAGTGTGTATTCACGCGCCCACCTAAACGTTCACGACCTTCAATCACAAGAGATTTAACCCCTTTTTCGGCTAATTTTTCTGCAGCTGTTAGTCCTGCCAGGCCTCCGCCTAAGATAACAACTTTATGTATATTCTTAATGCTTTGCGCACCTAAACACGCATGAGACCATCCCAAAGCAAATATTAGAAATGGTATTTTAATAAAATTCATAAGTTTTCTCCTGAGGTTGGCAAGTATTAACTAATTTAGCTTAACTTATAAATTATTAATATTATTTTAACAATGAAATTGTTGGGGTGATTAATTATAAATTAACCTTAACTTGTGTGTTGTCGGTTATATATTTTAGAAAAAACGATTATCGGGTGTGAACTTTTATATCTTTTTTAAAAGAGATAAATTTTGTTCACACCACCAAATAATTCTAAAAAAATTTTTATTTAACACTTTCCTTCAAGATTTTTGCTGCCAGAAGGCCTGAGCGAACGGCCCCTTCAATGTGACCTTGAGTATCGTCTGCACGTGTATGCTCCCCTGCAAAAATAAAATGCTTATTATCTGCAGGATTTGCGTAAGCGCGTAATCCCTTATATTCTTTCGACTCTGCACTGAGAGCAACTGGTAGTGTTGTGGAGATAGCTGAGTAACTGCCTTTTGAAAATTCATCCTGTACCCAATTTTTTACGACTGGAGGACCGTATGTTAAATTGGGGAGCACAATTTTAAGATTAACCATTTCATTATTAACAATTTTTGAAGCCATATCGGATGTTAAGTTTTGCCCAGTTTGTCCGGAAACAAATAAAATATAAGATTTTTCATCCGACCAACCGCGAACAGAATCTTTGACGTTATAGTAATGATTTATCTCTTCGTAAAAATTAGCTGGTGCTCTAACTTCAAATCCTATTTTAGAATTTGTTCCGTAGGATAAGTTTCTAATGGCTTCTTTAGAAATATCAGGAAGGAGGGCGGGGTCCATTTTGACATCCCGCAATGTACTAAAGGGTAAACTCATAATAATGTAATCTGCCTGGATTGGGGCGCCTTTATTAAACGTAAGAATATATTTCCCCTCTGCTTTATGAATTCCAACTAGTTTGTGATCAAGCTGTATAGAAATATTTTTAGATTTTAATCTATGGGCAATTTCTTAAACAAAGAAAGTCATGCCTTTGTTAGCTTTAACGGAAGTATGGTCACCACCCTCATCACTTTTACCTGAAATAAGACTATCAAAAACTTTGGTATATTCTGCTGTTTGGTTTACAGGAAATAAATCAAAAACAATGCCCTCATGCTCTTCCATAGCTGTTTTTAATAATTCTTTACCAAAAGTGCTCACATTTGCATTCCTTAAATATCCTATAAGGGGTTTCCAAGACGTATGATTGTTTGAATGAGTTTGAAAGTCATTGGGATTACGGGCAATTTTTTTTTCCAAATCTTTAAGAAAGTTGACAATCCCAACGAGCCCCATGCCGGTTTCTTCTTCTTCGACCTGGTGATGACCATTAAAAATATTGAGATTGCTTGTAGCCACAGGCACCAATTGAACGCCAAATTCGGATGCTAAGGCTTTTGTTGATTTATGATCAGAGTCAATGGTACTGCCCCCTTTTTCAAAAAATGATGTTTTTTGCGGATTAAAATAATGTGTTTCGACGCGTCCCCCTAAACGATCTCGCCCTTCAATAATTACGGCGGGGATGTTGTGTTTGGACAGTTCGTTGGCTACTGTTAATCCCGCCATCCCACCTCCGACAATAACAACCTTATGATGAACGGCTGCGGGTTGTGCACCCCAGGCTAGGTGGGAGAAAGTTAACCCGAATATAAAAGTAGCCAATTTTGTGAATTTCATAACAATGATCCTTAAAAGATTTAAAAATTATGATATATTTAAATTTTATAGTTAAATTATTAATAATTTGTAAATGTAAAAAAGTATTTATTTCTAAATAAATATTGATGCTAATAAATTGATTTACTGTAATTTCAAGAGTTGCTCTTCCTATGGAAGGTAATTGAGTGGTATTTCAGATCTTGCCGAATGCAGAGTGATAGATTATTCTTTTTTTTAACGGAAAATTATTGAAATGAGAGCCAACAAATCAAAAATGAAAAAAATTATGGGAATACTCTTTATTGTAGCTTTTATCCTTACGGGGTGTTGTTCCACACCTGTTACACAGATTGCTAATGATAAATTATGTACGGGCACAAAACGAGCTTATCAGGTTAAAGGGACATGGTATCAGCCCCAAGGTCATTATGAGTATGAAGAGACGGGCGTGGCTTCTTGGTATGGTCCCCATTTTCATGGCCGCCCCAAGTCTTGTGGTGAGATTTTTAACATGCATGGCATTAGCGCGGCTCATAAAACACTCCCCATACCTTCTGTTGTACGGGTCACAAATGTGAAGACCGGCTCAAGTGTTAAGCTTTTAATCGATGATAGAGGTCCGTTTGTCGATGATCGTATCATTGATTTATCCAAAGGGGCTGCAAGTTATTTGGGTATACATGATCAAGGATTAGGCAAAGTTCATGTCCAATGCTTACCAGAAGAAAGTCAGGCATTTGCTAAATTTGTAGCTCAATATGGACGTTATGGACGGGATCCAAGTGGCCGAGTATGGGAAACTATTTTCCGGGAAAATTTTGATTATGAAGGGAGCGCACCTTTGCCCAAACCATTAAAGCTACATAAACCCCATCAGGCAAGAACGAGTTTCCACAAACCCAAGTTAGAGACTGGATTTAAGGCGCAACCCTTTCGCCGGCAAAGTACAAAATCAGCGCCTTTACCTCACACTGAATTAAATGAAGACAGTATTGAAAGTGAAATTGATGACTTGTTAAAAGACACTCGGACTAAATTAGGGCGCAGGCAGGTATAGAAAATTTTTCTAAATTAATGGAATTGATATGAATTTTTACTTACACAACACAATAAAAAAATCTTTAACTGTATTTAAAGACTCTAACCTCCCACGATCTGGCAAGCAAAAAGCGGGGAAGGTAAAATCACTAATCGTTTTTACAAGTTTCTTGACAACCCTATTTTTTATGGCCGCGAGTTGTGATGCGAAGCCAGCTTTACCTGTATCACAAGGAAAGCCAGGATCTTCTTCAAATCAGACATCAAAACCTCAAACTCCCTTTCAGCCCGCATCATCAGCAAAAATAGAAACATTGGCTAAGCAAGCCCTTCTTATTGACTTTAAGACCGGCGTTATTTTATTAGAAAAAAATGCGGATGAATTAATGCATCCGTCTTCCATGACCAAAGTTATGACAGCTTATCTTGTTTTTGAAAAGTTGAAACAGGGTCATATCCAAATGACAACAACTTTTCCCGTGAGTGAAAAAGCGTGGCGGATGGGGGGGTCAAAAATGTTTGTGCCCTTAAATTCCATGATTAGCGTGGAAGATTTGCTAAAAGGGATTATTATTCAATCTGGCAACGATGCCTGTATTGTTGTCGCGGAAGGTATAGCAGGCTCTGAAAATGTTTTTGCTGAAGAGATGACTCAAAAGGCTCGCGAAATGGGTGCTCATCAAACAACTTTTCTGAACGCCAGTGGATGGCCTGATCCCAATCACTTAACGACAGCGCGAGATCTTGCAATCATTGCCCACAGAACCATTTCAGATTATCCCGAATTTTATAGTATGTTTGGCGTTAAAGAGTACATTTTCAATAATATTCGTCAATGGAATCGCAACCCCTTACTTTATAAAAATATTGGGTGTGATGGCATTAAAACTGGTTACACCGATAGTGGGGGATATGGGATCATTGCTTCCGTCGTTAAAGGAGATCGTCGTTTACTTTTGGTGGCGAACGGGCTGTCATCAGAGCAGGTACGTGCCAATGAAGTTATGAAATTAATGTCATGGGGAATCGACACTTTTGATAATTATTCTCTTTTTAAGCCGGGGGATGTCATTGATATGGTTCCTGTTTGGTTGGGAGAGGAAAATGCGGTTCAAGCGACAGTGAGCCAAGAGGTTGTCATGACATTACCACGATTATCTCGAAAAGGTTTAAAAGTTGATATTCAATATGATACTCCTATTGCCGCGCCCGTGAAGAAAGATACGCCTCTTGGCAAAGTGATAATTACCTTACCATCACAAGAACTTCCTATTGAATTTCCGCTTGTTGCGGCCACTTCAGTCGGTAAAGCGGGCTTCTTTAAAAGAATAAAAGATTCATTTAGCTACTTAATTTGGGGAAAGCCTTAAGATGAAAAAGACTGCAGGAAAGTTTATCACCTTCGAAGGGGGTGAAGGGACAGGGAAGTCAACCCAGACTGTATTATTGGCTGATTATTTGAATGATCAAGGTCATAAAGTACTTTTAACCCGGGAACCGGGAGGGAGTGATGGGGCCGAACTCATTCGCGCTTTGTTGGTTTCTGGCGACATTGGTCGGTGGTCACCCATGACGGAAGTTCTTTTGCTTTATGCGGCTCGAGCTGAACACTGGAATAGTGTTATTGAACCGGCTTTAAAACGAGGAGAATGGGTTATCTGCGATCGATTCGCGGATTCAACTTTAGCCTACCAAGGATATGGTCATGGTGTTGATCGCGTATTCATCAATAAGCTGTATGCTTCGGTTATTGGTACCGAACAGCCTGATTGGACCTTTGTCTTTGATTTGGATCCAGAGATTGGTGTACAGCGAGCTTTAAAACGTCATACAAGCGAGAATCGTTTTGAGCATATGGATATGCAATTTCATAATCGTGTTCGTGCGGGATTTCTAAAAATTGCCCATCAGAACACACAGCGTTGCCGTATTATTGACGCCACGCAATCTGTCTATGCAATCCATAAAGAAATCGCGAGCGTTGTCACTAAAGAGCCTTAAGTATTTTGATCTCAAATAATAACAGCTGCAGAAGGGGCGTTATCGTTTGTATACGCAAAATTTTTCAAGAAAATACTTACAGCTATTGCACTGAGGCCAGCACCAATCCAAAGCGTTATGCTAAAACCATGCAGAAAAGCGCTGTCAATTAACGTCAAAAGTTCAGGTATCTGTTCTGCGGGAAATTGCTTTAATTGCTCAGGGGTATGTTCAACTTTACTAATGATATTAATGAGAGCTTGTTGCTTTTCTGGAGTTATAGAAGTTCCTGCCTGCGCTATAAGTTCAATAAGTTTTGGTCTTCCAAACATGACAAGAAAACTAGTCGAGGCGATGACACTGATGGCATTTCCCAATGTCATGGCCATGGTAAAAATAGCGGAGCCAGTGTTTATTTCTGCAGGATTTAAGGTTTTGAACATTGCTGTATTGAGGGAAGGAAAGCCAATCCCCAATCCTAAACCAGCGAGCAACAATCCTCCACATACCATTGTTGTTGAGCTAGCAGCGTCTAACTGACCCAAGACAATCAAGGAAAGTATAGTTAGACAAATCCCCACAGAAATGGGAATGCGAATATCCATATGGTCTGCCAATTTCCCTCCGATAGGGGATAAGATACCGACGGCCAACGTCATGGCTAGGAAATATATGCCTGTCGAACTGCTGGTTAATTTAAGTGTATTTTGTAGATATAACGCCATCATGACCAGGACAAGGGAAAAGGAGTATGCAACAAGAAGTCCTGTTATGACTGTTCCCATAAAAGGCTTATTTTGCAAAAGGTTTCGCGGTAAAATTTGAAATTTTTGAAAGCGATCCCGATAGGCAAAAAAGATTAAGGAGCAAGCCCCCCCAACACCGAAGGCAATTAGGGTAGGGTCTTTCAGCCCCCAGACTTCGATCTGATTTAAGGCAAAGACAAAAGAACCTAGGCCAAATGTTAATAATAAGACATTTAACCAATCAATTTTTATTGGGCTTTTTTGTTTTGGTTCTGACTTGGCATAAATTAATAGAACCACAATAACCATTAATCCTAAGGGAATATTGACATAAAAAAGCCACCGCCATCCAATTTCTTTGATGATCCATCCCGCGAGAGAAGGGCCAATAGCGAGCCCTAAACCTGCGGATCCCCCTATAAATCCCATGGCCATACCTTGCTTTTTGGTAGGTACAGATGTGAAAATCAATCCATAGGCAGGAGATGAAAAAATCGCGGCACCCAAACCTTGAATCAGGCGTCCACCAATGAGCACATAGACATCATTGCCCACAGCAGTAATCAAGGAACCCAACATAAATATTGCGACGCCAAGATTAAGGGAAAATTTCTTACCATAAATGTCTGCAAACCGTCCTGCAGGAACAACAAGAGCAGCCCAGATAAGGACATATCCGCTTAATAACCATTGCAGTATGTTCAAATCGCCATCAATTTCTTCCGCAATAGGGACTAAGGCAAGATTCACAGCTGTATAATCAATATTCATTAAGAAAATTAAAAGACCGATTGTAAACAACATAATCCAAGAATGAAAATTAAGAGAAGGAGCAGAGCTCGTCATCGAAAACAACCTATGTTATTTAGAAAAAAGTTAATCTAAAATTCACCAATTTTTAAAAGATTAGTAAAATAAATATCGATAATCAAGACTTAATGTTTGTTAGTAAAAAAGATAGATAAGCTGTGGAAGTTATGTCCTAGAAACAAAAAAAGCCACTTCTTAGGTTTAAGAAATGGCTTTTTCATGAAAAATGGCTAAATAATTTACGGATGGGCTTGAACAGAAGTGAAGCAGAAAAATTTGCGCCCCGTATCATTCTTACGGCTAAGCAAATTTCTACTGTTCCAAGCTGTTGCTTCTCTTTTTTGAATCCGACCGTCGGGTGTTGTCACATCATAGCGGATATGGTGTGCTTTTCCATATGGTGCTTTACGCAATGCTTGGATAAGCATATTTACAAAGGGACGCCCGTTGGCATCTGTTGCTGTCATAGCATCTTTACCAATTTTCATTGGTTCGGGAGGATAAACTGCCCATGTTCCGTCAACAACACAGCCAACAAATGTATTGTCATCAGAGGATTTAATCACTGTGGCTATATCGGCTCTCTGATTAACTTGTAATCCTTTGCTGCTGTCCGTGTTTCCTGTTCCCCCAATATCTTGTCCATTGAGTATCTTAAAGGTATCTGCACCATACAGAGTAAAAAGATCTCTTACTTTTTCCATACGTGTATTGGGATCCATAACCGCTGCAAAAGCAATGCTAACCGTTAAAACAGTTGCACAAACTGCTTTAACTATTTTTTTGTTTATCATGATAGTATCTCCTTTTTTAAAAATAACGAACTTTTGTATGGTAGTCTCAATTTTTCTTAAAAACAAATAAAATTATAGATCAATTTTCATTTCGTGCTCATGAAAACCATTGTTTTATTTGCCCCCAAAATGAGGGGTTTGCCTCTCTAACGGATTCTTTTGTTTGTGATCGTCGTTGCAGCTTGGCGTCTTTATCCTTGTCAAACCACCAGCTGGTAATATCTAGGCCATGATATTTCGGGATAATCGTCGGCCGAGAAAAGCGATTCCAATAAGCTACACGAATGGTATGGCTATGCCAGGCCGGAATCATATAGTAATTCCATAACAGAACACGATCGAGAGATTTGGCTGTATTGGTTAACGTTAAATATGTTTTGGCATTGATAAGCTGCTCAATGAGTTGATCGACAACCGGATTCTTAATGCCAGATAGATTGCGAGTGCCGGGTGTATCCATGCGTTCAGAGCCAAAATAATCGCGCTGTTCATTTCCAAGAGAAGGACTTTGTCCAATACCATTGTAAATCATGTCAAAATCTAAATTATCAACTCGTAACTGATAAGCAGCCGTATCTATATTACGAACTTTAATGGTTATGCCAACACGTTTTAAACTCAATGCATAATTAAGCATTATTTTTTCAAGCGCTTTGTCAAAAATAAGAATCTCAAATGTTAAAGGCTTACCTGTTTTTGTATTGGTCATCATCGCATCTTTAACTTCATAACCTGCTTCTTTTAAAAGATTTTGAGCTTGTTCTTGAAGATCACGATAATCCTGCTCATTTTTGGGGGCTGGTAAGGTAAACGGTTGCGTCAAGATTTCAACGGGTATTTGACCCTGGAAGGGTTGGAGAATTGCCTTTTCATCTTCGGAAGGAAGGCCTTTGGCTTCATAATCTGAATTGGGATAATAACTTAAATTTCTTTCATATTGTCCGTAAAACAAGTGTTTGTTTATCCACGGAAAATCAAAAAGAATTGTCAGGGCTTTCCGGACACGAATATCTGAAAATACAGACCGACGAGTATTAAAAATTAGTCCAACAGTACCACCAGATAATGAATGTTCTAACTCTTCTTTCTTGACAAATCCTTTTTGATAAGCGGGAAAAGTGTAGGCAGTGGCCCAATTTTTAGCTATACTTTCTTGACGAAAATCGCATTGACCTGATTTAAAACCTTCAAATAAGGCATTATTTTCCAGGTAGTAGTCTGTTCGTATTTTATCAAAATTATGGCGACCTTTTTGACTCGGGAGATTGGCGCCCCACCAGTTTTTTACCCGCTTAATTGTAAAGAAGTGACCTGCGGATAATGTATCAATTTCATAAGGCCCAGAGGAAGGACCCGCTTTTAAAGTGGTTTCATCAAATGGTTGGGTTTCATAAAATTTTTTCGAGAGAATAGGTAACTGGCCCAGAATAAGGGGTAATTCACGATTTGTGGTTGTATTGAAAGCAAACTTAATTGTTAGATTGTCTAATTTTTCAACTTTCGAGATGTTTTTGTAATAGGTACGGTACATCGGGGGGCCTTTTTTACGCAATGTTTCAAAAACCCAAATGACATCGTCCGCTGTGACGGGCGATTCATCATTAAATTTTGCCTTTGGATTGAGTCGAAAAATTACATAAGAATTATCCGGAGCGACTTCTACGGACTCTGCTGCGTAGCCATATGATTCTCCCGCTCTATCATAGGCTTCTTCTAAAAGCGTTGCGGTGGTCAACCCCATAAACATCGGTGCTACGCCCTTAACAATATAAGGATTTAAACTGTCAAAACTTCCCATGCTGCCAATTCGAAATGTTCCTGCTTTGGGTGCGTCTGGATTTGTGTAATCGAAGTGAGAAAAATCCTTCGGGTATTTAAGATTCCCAAATGTAGAAAAACCGTGGGTAGCCGCTTGTATGGTTTTGGCGTCTGGATTTTCGGCTAATGTGTTTTGCGTAACTATCCAAATCAAACAAATAATTCGCAAGACTAAAGTCATAAGTATACCCTTCATTTAGGTGATGTATTGTTTGGCGCTGATTTTGGAAGAGGGATAGGGGTGTCACTTAAGGTATGTAAATAAGCGATGACATCAGCACGCTCTTGCGCATCTTTAAGGCCAACGAAGGACATTTTTGTCGCTTGAACAAACGCTCGTGGTTTATGGAGGAGAATGTTAAGATTTTCGTCATCCCATTCTCCACCCTTATCTTTAAACCCTGAAGAGTAAGCAAAGTCAGCCACATGAGCAATTTTTGCTCCAATAATTCCCCAGAGATTAGGTCCTGTTCTATTTGCGCCCCCTTTTTCAAAGGTATGACATTGGGTACATTTTTTAGATATGGCTTGTCCGCGTTCTACGCTAGCAGATGCCAAAAGAGGGGTTATGGGTTTTAAGGTCTCTTCTTCCGTAGGGTTTCCACTGGAGGTGGACGGGGCTTCAATTCCCTCAATAATGAAAACAGGTTTTTTAAGGGATGTTGGATTAACCAAATAATCAGACAAAAGACTACCGACCATGCCGATTAAAAGGGCGACCAGAACACTGGCGGTAATTTTATTAAATTCGAAACTGTCCATTTCTTAAAAGTGACTCTTGCGCAGTGTGATTCATTTATTACTATTATAAAACCAAACAGGGCCTTCTGCGAACCCTCTAATTGTAGGGAGACGTAAAGATTTTTAACGTGCTTTTTTTAATGATTTGTGGCACTAACAAAGAGTGTTCCCCTGACGAAAAGAGGCTATTAGCATGGTAAATCCTATTATTATAATTCCGTCTCGTTTAGCTTCGCAGCGATTGCCCAATAAACCTTTATTGGATATTGGGGGAGAGCCAATGGTTGTTCGAGTGTGGCGTTGCGGTATGAATGCGGGAATAGGCCCGGTCTTTGTTGCTTGCTGTGGTCCTGAAATAGAAAAAGTAATTACACAAGCTGGTGGGCAAGCCGTGATTACAGATCCGGATTTGCCGAAGGGATCAGATCGCATACATGCAGCCCTAAAAGAAATTGAGACTCAAAACTCTAACGAAGAGTATGATGTTATAATTAATTTACAGGGAGATTTACCAATTATTAGCGCTTCTCTAATCAAACAGGTGTTGGCGCCTTTGTCTAATCCTGCAGTGGATATCGCAACCCTTGCTGCACCTATTTTAGATGCAGAAGTTTTAAAAAATGTTAACGTCGTCAAGGTTGCTATTGCTGCTTCTCAAAAAACAAGTTCGGGGGAAAAAATTGGCAGAGCTTTATATTTTTCCCGTAGTCCCATTCCTTCAGGGGGTCAAGAACACTATCATCATATTGGAATCTATGCGTATCGCCGACCAGCTCTTGAGGCATTTATTAAGTTGCCAGTATCGCCTTTAGAAACAGCTGAACAATTAGAACAATTGCGAGCCTTGGAAGCGGGTATGCGCATTGATGTATCAATTGTTTCGGAAGTTCCGCCCAGTGTGGATACTAGAGAAGACTTAACCTACGTTCGGCATATTTTAACCGGCGAGCTCTAAAAACTTAAGTTCATAAAAAACCCCCCTCAATAGGAGGGGGGAAAAGTGAATTCATACGTATTCGTATGATTTGCAATTTATATCTTTTAAGTTCTACTTCGTCATAACGGCTTTTGGATGTTTTTCTTCGGATTTATTGACAATCGGTTTGCTACCATCTTCTGAATAGCTGTGTTGAAGTTCAGCATCAAGAGCTTCTTGCTTTTTTTTCGCATCTGCCATTTCTTTGTCTTTCTGTTTTTGATCCATCATTTTTTGCCAGTCTGAAACTTTTGTCTTGGGGGTAACGGGATCGTGCGTTACTTTTCCAGGAGTTGGTTTTGAGTGAGGGGCAGCGGCAGGTTTGACAACTGGGGCCGTAGCAGGTTTTACAGCAGGTTTTGCAGCTGGTGCAACTTTTTCTGCGGTATGAGGAGCAGCTGGTTTTTGGACTTTTTCGGATTGATTGACAACCTTGCCAGGAAAGGTTTTGTGAACGCCCTCAAGTGTTTTATGTTTTTCTTCTGCAAGTTTCCTTTCTTTAGCTTCTTTTTCTTCTTTCATTTTTTCTTCCCAGTTAAGAAGCTTATTTTGGTCCTTTTTGTTGGGAGCTGCGACAACAGCCATTTTGCCGTCAACTGTTTTGCTGACATAATGGTCACTTTCTTCTTTGCTCATCTTTGAATCAGGATTTGAGTCAACTAGGGTTTCAGCAAAGGAAGTGCTAACCATAAAACTCATGACAGCGGCACAAATAATAGAAAAATGGGTCTTCTTTAACATGAAATCCTCCTAAAAAAAATTGATAGAAATAACGTACTTCAAATTTCCATATAGTTTTCTGGGTAGAAAAATCAATGGATTTGAAGGAAAATATTGCAAATTTCCTGTATATTATTTAATAAATTTCTTTACTATTTTTTTATATTTTTCGTGTACAGAAATTAGCAAAATCGTTTTTCATGAAACTTTTCTTAAAGACATCCTTCACCTGGTTTGCTATAGTTTTTGCGGGAGACCGGCCTTAGACGCTTTCCTTGCTAACCTGGTCAGATCCGGAAGGAAGCAGCCATAACGAGTTCTAGGCGGGTTAGGGTTTGGTCTCCCACTGAATGATATAATGCGACCCTATTGAAAGATGAATGACGAAGTCGATGACACAGCCCCAGTCAACACTACCTTCACAAATGCCCTATCGTGTTCTCGCACGTCAATATCGCCCTCAAAAATTATCTGAGTTGGTTGGCCAAGATCTTCTTGTAAAAACCCTTGCGCAAGGAATTGAGCGTAATCGTTTGCCGCATGCTTTTCTCCTCCATGGCATTCGGGGGGTGGGAAAAACAACAACCGCCCGCATCCTGGCTAAAGCCTTAAATTGTTTGGGTGCTAATGGACAGGGTGGCCCAACTCCGGATCCGTGTGGAGTCTGCGACTCTTGCGTAGCTATTATAGAGGACCGACATCTTGATGTATTGGAAATGGATGCAGCCAGCCGTACCGGCGTCGATGATGTCCGTGAAGTTATTGAAGCCGCTCGGTATAAGGCTGTAACGGGCCGCTATAAAATTTATATAATTGACGAAGTCCATATGCTTTCCAAAAGTGCATTTAATGCACTTTTAAAGACATTGGAAGAACCACCTCCCCACGTAAAGTTTATATTTGCGACCACAGAAATTCGTAAAGTTCCTGAAACGGTAATGTCTCGTTGTATGCGTTTTGATTTAAATCGAATTGCCCCTAAAGTCCTTTTTGATCATTTCTCATCTATTATGACACAAGAAAATTTGACCGTAGAAGAAGAAGCATTATCTTTGATTGTACGGGCGGCCGATGGCTCAGCTCGAGATGGTTTATCCTTACTTGATCAAGCAATTGCATTATCTGAAGGTGTCATAACAACTTCAACTGTCCGGGATATGTTAGGGCTTGTGGATCGCGGTCTCATTTTTTCTCTTCTAAAGTTCCTTTTACAAGGGCAAATCGGCGAATCTTTAAGTCAAGTTCGTGAGCTATATCGACGAGGGGGGGATCCCGTTGTCCTGGTCGAAGATCTTCTTGATCTTGTCTACTGGTTGACGTGTTTAAAGACAGCTCCTCATTTACAGCAAGATGTCACCTGGCCGGAAAGTGATAGACGTCAAGGAATAGAAATTGTTCAAAATATTTCTTTGCCAGCCTTAATGCGAATTTGGCAAGTTTTACATAAAGGTTATGAAGAAGTCGTTCGCTCCCCCATGACAGCTCAGGCTGCAGAGATGGTTTTGGTTCGTGTTGGATATCTTAGTGATTTACCACAAGCAGATGAACTTTTAGCTGCTCTTCAAGGTGTATCGCGTACCATGCCAGCTGCCTCTCCATCTCAATCTCATTCACCGGTGTCATCTTTTCAACACGTTACGAACTCAGCCATTCCAAATTTGGTACCACCAATGGCGTCCGAGAAAGTGACTCTGATTGCGGAAGAATCACCTACAGGGCTAGATGCCCCAACAACCTCATCTTTGCCACCAATTCCTCCCACCTTCTCCGGTCTCCTTGAAATGTTACAAGCAGCTAAAGAGCCCATTTTATATAGTAATACTCTTCAAGATATTCATTTAGTATCTTATGCACCGGGATCTTTGACGATTCGCTTGGCGGAAACAGCATCAAAAACATTACCTAATCAATTGCGTCAAGTCTTGGAAAAGATGACGGGACAAGCCTGGATTGTCGATGTTGTTTTAGAGGGAGGCGAACCTACAATGGCTCAGCAACAAAAATCTGCCCACGAAGCACAAGTTAAGATAAGTCAGGATCACCCTCTCGTTCAGTCATTGATCGAGACTTTTCCAGGTGCCACCATAACAGCAAAATAGAAAGAGGATAATACCATGAAAAATATTAATCAAATGATGAAACAGGCTCAACAATTACAAGAAAAAATGGCTGAGATGCAAGAGCGCATGAATCAAGTTGAAATGACAGGCACATCGGGGGGAGGTATGGTCAAAGTGACCGTGAATGGTAAAAGTGAATTAAAGGGAATTTCTATTGATCCTTCTTTGCTGGATCCAAAAGATGTTGAAGTGTTGGAAGATTTGATTATCGCTGCTTTCAATGAAGCCAAGATAAAAATTGAAACACATGTGGCCGAAGAAATGGGTAAAATTACAGGGGGATTGGGTTTGCCTGCAGGAATGAAATTACCTTTTTGAGGTTTTCCTTCCCCTTATAATAAAGTCATCTAGGGAAATGGAAAGAGTTTTAAATTTTTTTTCTGTTAAGCTCTTCTTCTTAAAAATTATATATTCTTCATCATTTAATGAAACATTAATATTTTTACATTCATAATACTTATTATATTATGAAATTAATGGACGTTGGAAAAATTGTATGATTAAGAATTTATCCACTTTGGCACTTATCGTAGGGTTTACCAGTCAATCTCTAGCATCACAACCCCAAGTTCCATTTCAACCCAATCCTCGTCCTCAAACTGCACCGATAAGTAAAGGGAATGTGGCACCAGCTATTCCGAACAGAAATCTATCGACAGGGGGAAGACAAAATTTGTCATCTGCACCAATAAACAGTGGACGTCTTCTTCCTTCACCGCCAATAAATGCCTTAATTCAACCCGGCGAACTTCCGGGGGAAATAGATGAAACAATAAAAGATCGAATTTGCCGAAAAGTTCCTACAAGAGCTCTTCGAATACTTTCTATTGATGGGGGGGGAGTGCGGGGCATTATTCCAAGTCTTGTCGTGCAAGAGATTGAAAAAGTGCTTGAATTGCCTATTAGTATTATCATGGATGCTTTCGGGGGTACATCGGTTGGCGGTATACTTTCTTTAACGTATACAAAGCCGAAAGCCATGAGAGATGGAGTTCAGATTGGATTAGAAGCTGCTTATACTGCCGACGAGATTGTGGATCTAAGCTCTAGTATTTCCAAAGCAATATTTGAATCTGGAAAGAGTGTTGTGAATTTAGTGCAGAAGGGTGCTTTTTATGAGAAGGGTCCCTTAATTAATGTTTTGGCTAAATATTTTGGTGATACAAAAATTTCTCAAACTTTAAAACCAGTCTACATAACCGCTTTTGATTTGAATAGTGAAAGTACTTTTATTATTTCTACCACCCTAGCAAAATATGGTCTAAAGAGAAACGAAACACGCAAAGATGCAAATAGAATGCCATTGAGCACCGAAGGTTCTGATCCTAAGATTAGCCTTCCAAGTAATATTCAGAAAAAAGAATGGCCTTTCGATCTTAGTTATATTGATGCAGCAAGGGCTACCAGTGCGGCACCACTCTATTTCCCCGTACAACCTCTCGTAATAGATGCTGACTCAAAAACTAAAATGCAATTGGTGGATGGGGGAGTGGGGAACAATAATCCTGTTAACACGGTTGTTCGCGAAATAGATAAAGCATATTGTACTCCTCCCGCAATTAAAGTTCTTTCTTTGGGTACAGGTGTAGCGAATCAATACTATGGAGATAAAGATTTTCAAGTGCAGGGTGGCCCTTTACGCATGCTCGCGCCCACCATCACAGGTTTGTTTAGAGTTCAAGAAGAAAACGCCAATGATTCCTTAAAAGATAAAGTTTCTATTAGAAACGATCTTCTAGCCGTGAAGGATAAAGCTTTTATCAGAAACGAACTCTCACCCTTAAAAAGTGAATACTATCGATTTCAAGTTTACTTGGAAAGAGGTCTGGATAAGCTTGATGATGCAAGTCCAAGAATGCTTAAACTGTTAGAAGCTAAAGGTAAGGAAATCATTAGTAGCGCAAATTTTAAGAGGTATTTAATTGCCCTGCAGCAAGATTTGTGCAACGAGGGCGTATATTGTGCTCGTGAAAAATTGGCTCGGAAAGAAGGATTACATAAAAAAATGTGTCCTACGTCACGTGTGGCTTGTGTTATCAACCCAATAAACACAAACCCGACAATAACACCGCAAAAAAGAAATTCTTTGCCGACAGTTAATTCCATCCGACCATCTTCAAGGACCGGAATAAATTAGATATTTTAAAACTATATTTTAGCTGCGCAACCGCAATAAAGCTTCTTCAATTTTTGCTTTGCGTACGCCAAAGGCTT
This sequence comes from Alphaproteobacteria bacterium, assembly GCA_016870095.1. Taxonomy (NCBI): domain Bacteria; kingdom Pseudomonadati; phylum Pseudomonadota; class Alphaproteobacteria; species Alphaproteobacteria bacterium. The sequence continues at coordinate 209,937 of VGCI01000001.1, forward strand.
CCACCCGGTCTTGCATTTCTTCAATAATTTCAGGTTTAGCTTTTTCCATAAAGTCAGTATTAGATAGCCTGTTATGGCAGCTTGAGATTTCTGCGGTGACTTTTTTAAATTCGTCCTCAAGTCGTTTGATCTCCATTGGGACATCAATGGAGCCGCCCAATGGCAAAATAACGGGGGTATTACCGGCCAGAAATTGCACAGCTTCTTTTATGATTCCTGGTTTTTCTGGGAAGACACTTATTGTTTCGACGCGTCCCAACCTCATTAGAATGGCTTCATGTCGTGTCAGACGAGCTTGAATTTCTGGGGTTACTTCATAAACATGCAAAGGGAGTAGAGATCCGGGAGGAATATTGAACTCTGCACGGCGTGATCGAATACCATCAATGACCTGAACAATCCAATTCATTTCTTGAGCAGCAGATAAATCGATTATTTCAGAGTTTGTCTCGGGCCAAGGTTGAAGAATGAGTAATCCCTGACGCGCATTTGTGAACTCTTTCCAAAGAATTTCGGTCATAAATGGAATAAAGGGGTGGGCAATTTTTAAAATTTCCACGAGGGCCCAAGCAGCTGTCTGGCGAGCCTCTGTAGCTAAGATTTCGTCCTTGAAAATGGGTTTGAGGAATTCGAGATAATAATCGCAATAAATTCCCCAAACAAATTGATAAACATGATTTGATGCATCGTCAAATCGATAGGCGTCCAAAGCAAGTGTTACCCGTTTAGCGAGGGCTATGGTTTCCCCAACCATCCATTGATTGATTGTATGTTGACATAATTTTGGATCAAAGTTTTCATCGAATACACAGTCATTCATTTGTAAAAAACGAGCGGCATTCCATATTTTTGTCATGAAATTTCGGCCACTCTCAATACGGGCCTCACCCAGCTTTAAGTCTCGTCCGGGAACGGCCAGAGAGGCTAAAGTAAAGCGCAAAGCATCAGTCCCATACTTATCCATATATGCTAAGGGGTTTATAACATTTCCTTTTGTCTTAGACATTTTCGAGCCTTTTTCATCTCGAACCATTCCGTGAATGTAAACCGTTTTAAAAGGCACTTCCTTTGTAAAGTGTAGGCCCATCATCATCATCCTTGCGACCCAAAAAAAGATAATATCAAAGCCAGTGTCTAAAACATCTGTTGGATAATAGCGTTGCAGTTCTGGTGTATTTTCTGGCCATCCTAATGTTGAAAAAGGCCATAGAGCAGATGAGAACCAGGTATCCAAAACATCTGTGTCACGGGTTAATACTGTAGCGTTTCCATAATGGGAATCTGCAGCTGTCTGGGCTTGCTCTTCTGTTTCTTCCACAAAAGTATGCCCATCGGGTCCGTACCAAACGGGTACCTGGTGTCCCCACCAAATTTGACGAGAAATACACCAAGGTTGAATGTTGCGTAACCATTCAAAATAAGTGGCAGCACTATGGTCGGGTAAAAATTTTGTGCGCCCTTCTTCTACGGCTTTAATAGCAGGTATAGCTAAAGTTTTTGCATCAACAAACCATTGATCGGTTAACCAAGGTTGAATCTGAATACCGGATTTTTCTCCATAGGGAACAGCATGCACATTGGGTTCTACTTTTTCTAAAAGCTCGGCAACTTCTAAATCAGCAAGAACTTTCGCGCGGGCGGTTTCAATACTTAAACCTTGGTACACCGGGGGTACGGACTCATTAAGATGAGCACTCTTATCGAAGATATTAATTAAAGGCAGATTATGACGCTGACCGACTTCAAAGTCATTAAAATCGTGACCTGGTGTAATTTTAACAGCGCCACTGCCTTTTTCAGGGTCACAATATTCATCTCCGATAAGGGGAATGGTTCGGTCTGTGAGGGGCAAATGAAGGTTTTTTCCAATAAGATGTTTATATCGCTCATCATCGGGATGAACGGCAACAGCAACATCTCCCAATAGGGTTTCAGGGCGTGTGGTTGCAACAATAATAAATTGGTCAGAATTATCCACAAGTGGATAGCGAATATACCACAAATTTCCTTTGGTTTCTTGAGAAATAACTTCTAGATCGGATACCGCTGTTTGAAGTTTGGGATCCCAATTAACAAGTCGCTTATCTTTGTAGATGAGCCCCTCTTTGTAGAGAGATACGAAAACTTTTAGAACTGCGCGACTTAAGCCTTCATCAAGTGTAAAACGCTGGCGTTTCCAGTCGGGAGAGATTCCCAAACGTCGTTGTTGGCTGACAATCATATCTCCCGATTCTTTTTTCCATTCCCAAATTTTTTCAATAAAAGTTTCCCGCCCCAAATCTTGACGGCTAATTCCTTGTTCAGCAAGTTGACGCTCGACAACAAATTGAGTCGCAATGCCGGCATGATCTGTTCCCGGTTGCCAAAGAACATCAAATCCTTGCATGCGTTTAAAACGAATAAGAATATCTTGAATGGTATAAGTTAGGGCGTGACCCACATGCAAACTTCCCGTTACGTTTGGGGGAGGCATCATAATTGTATAGGGTTTTTTTTGAGATGAAGGGTTGCATGCAAAAGCTCCAGACGCTTCCCATGCTTCGTATATTTCTCCTTCTTGGGATTGGGGATCAAATAATTTCTCAAGCATAAATATATCTCTTTATTGTAGCATAATGATTTCCCATCAATAGCGGATTTTGAGGGAAAAGGCTATAACAACGACGCTAGATATTCTAAGTCAGGGGGCAAGGGAATATTAAAGGTCATAAATTCTCCAGTTGTTGGGTGAATCAATCTGAGTTCAAATGCATGAAGAGCTTGTCTAGGAAACGCAAGAATTTCGGGTGCAAATGATTTCTTTGCCCATTTGGGGATGCGACTATAGACGGGATCCCCAATCAAGGAATGATTGATATGGGCCATATGAACACGAATTTGATGAGTTCGCCCGGTTTCTAAGTCACACCGAATCAGAGAGATGCTTTGCGATACATCGTCTTTTGCAAAATAGCGTTTGAGAACCTGATAATGAGTTAGAGCCGATTTCCCTCCGCTGGTTACAACGGCCATTTTTTGCCGGTTTTGTGGACTGCGGCCAATATCCCCTTCAATTACTCCTTCTTTCGGTTGGGGAATCCCCCACACAAAGGCCCAATATGAGCGACTTAAGGTACGTTTGGCAAATTGGGCACTTAGACCCTGATGGGTTTTGTCATTTTTTGCCACAACCATCAACCCACTCGTTTCTTTGTCGAGTCGGTGAACAATACCGGGGCGACGAACGCCTCCAATACCGGATAAGCTTTCTTTACAATGGGCCAAAAGGGCATTTACAAGGGTCGAGTTGCGGTGGCCGGGTGCAGGGTGAACGACCATTCCGGCAGGTTTATTCAAAATTAACAAATCAGTATCTTCATAAACAATGTCGAGCGGTATATTTTCAGCTTGAGGAAAAGCATTAACAGCCGGGGGAATTGTAAGGGTATAAATTTCCCCTTCTCGTATCATGCGCGAAGCGGATGTGATAATTTCGCCACTACAACGGAGTCGAGAATCATCCATTAGAGCTTTAATGCGTGTGCGGGTAAGTTGGGTTAGGTGCGTTGTTAAAAACTTATCTAGTCTTTGTTTTTTTTCACCTTTTTCAACTTTAATGGTGATAATTTCCACTCAATTATTCCTATTTACGATTTGTTGTTTTAAAGCACTCTTCTTTTATGTACGCATCTTCTGTCAAAAAATCCAGAAAACGTTTGTAGAACTTTAGTTGCATTTTTTGTAAAAATTTGTCTAGAATGGCACTCGTATCTCGCAATAAATGTGCAAAAACATTCAACCTATGATTGTAAAAAGTTTGTGATTTTACGGGAGTTGAAGGGTAGATTCGGTTAGTGATAATCTGAACCCTTGAGTGAAAGAACTATAATTAAGAAAGGATAAAAAATGAATCGTACTATTTTAGCTTCTCTGACATCTGTTGCTTTAAGCTTTGCTGCAGGATCAAATATATTGGCTAATCCTGCTGCGCCAACAGAACCCCCTCATGCTGATCAACAGGCGCCACAAGTAGAAAAATTGGCAACTGAAAAATTATCTCCAGAAGTATTGAAAGCGTGTGAAGAAAAACTTGCAAAAATTAAAGAAGCCGGAAATTCTTTGCCGACAGAGAAAAAGGTTGAGTTTGATAGCAGCCTAAAACATGCTGCAATTGAAATTGAGGATTTAAATAATCCAGCTCATAAAGACTCGAAAAAGCATCTTCATGCTTTTAATGGGCATATTAAATTTGCTGAAAAAATTCTCCATCAGCAAGAAATTTTGCAAGCAAAAGCAAAGAAAGAAGAAGAACGTCAAGCAAAAGCCCAAGAACGTAAAGTAAGGGCTGAAGAACGCAAAGCAAAAGCTGAAGCGCGCGCAGCTGCACGTGAACAAGCACGCAAGGCCAAGAAAGATGCACCCAAAATAGAAAAAAAGCTATTGGATGACAGCAAGGCCCCGCAAGACCGAAGAATAAGACAAGATCAAGCCGATAATGGAAGATCTGAAGGAGCCAGCACTCAAGAGCCGGGAACAGAAGCTAGAAAGCCCCTGAACTCATAAAGCTCACAATTGATGATCATACGGGGGGCCCATTTATAAGGGCTTCTCGTAATGCCCCTATTTCTTATCGAGTATTTCCTTGACTTTTCTAAAATAAACTGTATGGTCAGTCCTATATGGCAGAATTCATAAATTCTCAAAAGTGTATTTGATTTCATTACAAGTTTTCATTTTACTATAGATTTATAACTTAATTATTTTTTATTGATCTTCATTGAGTCAAAAAGATGAAACAACATCTGCCGACTATAATATTTCCAAAATGATTTGGAGATATAAAAATGAATAATATAAAGGATAATACTACTATGTCTATAGTTCCAAATCAGCAATCTAATTCTGATCTCACTACTCAACCCACTTTAAAAATAAATCCAGACCTTTTTCAAAATTCACCCATTAAAAGTTTCGATTCATTCTCTTTTCCCGAAAGCCTTGTGTTTGCCTTGAAAGATATGGGCATTTCATGCCCAACTCCCATTCAAGCGGCTACAATAGCTTTGGCAGTTGAAGGACAAGATGTTATGGCATCTGCACAAACGGGAACAGGAAAAACACTGGCTTATACGCTTCCCCTAATGGTGCGTCTTCTGGCATCTCCCCAGAGTAATGCCCTTGTCTTAGCGCCTACACGAGAATTGGCAGCACAGGTTCGGGATATTTTGCGGCAACTTTTGGGAAGGCGCCCGGCTTTCAACATGGCTTTACTGATAGGGGGCGAATCCATGGGAAAACAATTTGCCCAGTTAAAAGGTCGTCCTCGCATTATTGTAGGCACCCCGGGTCGTATATGTGATCATTTGACTCGAGGAAGTTTGAGTTTAAAGCATACAGGATTTTTGGTAATCGATGAAGCAGATCGAATGCTGGATATGGGCTTTAGCATTCAACTTGACCGCATAGCTGAGTATCTCCCCAATCAAAGACAAACATTGATGTTTTCAGCGACGGTTCCTTCCAATATTTTAAAATTGTCTCAGAAATATTTGCAAGATCCTGCATGTATATGTGTTGATTCTCCAACGAAAGCAGCTCCAAATATCAAACAAGAAATTGTTCGAACGACACAAGGGGAAAAATTCCCTAACTTGATGCGCGAATTAAATGAGCGTGAGGGATCTGTTATCATATTTGTAAAAACAAAGCGGGGTGCAGATCAATTGGCTGATAAGCTTCGTCGTCAAGATTTAAGCGCCGATTCTATTCATGGAGATTTAAAGCAGCGCCAACGAGACAGGGCAATTTTACAATTTAGAAACAGTAAAACGCGAATTATGGTTGCGACTGATGTTGCGGCTCGTGGCTTGGATATTCCGCATATTCGTCATGTCATTAATTATGATTTACCTCAATGTCCGGAGGATTATATCCATCGTATTGGAAGAACGGCTCGGGCAGGTTCAGAAGGTAATGCTTTGTGTTTAATTTGCCCTGATGATAATGCAAAATGGAATGCGATTAACCGATTAATGAATCCAGGTGCACCTAAAGAACCAACAGGTCCGGGAAACGGACGTTTCCAAGGTAGGCCGAGTAAAGGACGTTCTTCGGGAAAATTTGAGAGTAGGGGGGCTGGCAATGGGCGCCCTGATTTTCCTCGCAAAAAACAATCTTCTAGTGATACCTTTGGTCAATCTTGGGGAAAGCCAAGGCAAGAAAATTCCGATAATTCGCAAGGGAAACCTCTGGGAAAATCATTTGGGAACTCTCCAAAGAAATCTTCTGGTAAACCGTGGGACCGTCCAAGACAAGATGCTACAGGTGAGTCTCAAGGAAAACCATGGGACCGCCCAAGACGGGATGCTGCAGGTGAGTCTCAAGGAAAACCGTGGGACCGTCCAAGACGGGATGCTACAGGTGAGTCTCAAGGAAAACCATGGGACCGTCCAAGACGAGGAGTTTCAGGTGATTCTCAAAGCTCATCATTAGGTAAACCGCAGAGTAAATCCTGGGGGAAGCCTCGGCGTGAATCTTCCGCTCAACAACCATTTCAACAAGGTGCTCACCCCTCAGCTCAGCCTTGGGGAAAAAGCAAACCTTCCGGATTTAATCCTAATGGTCCTAAAAAAAGTCCACCTAAGAGATTTTCAAGAGGTTCATAAGTCGAACTTCTTGGTTTAGGTTGTTTAAAGTAATTCTTTGGGGTTGAGTGTTAAGCTTGCACCAAAGGATTGACTTTAAAAGGACTTACGCCTTGACCCCCTTTGAATCAGAAAATATATTTAAGATAATTGAAAACTCTTGAACCAGGGAGGTAATGTGAAAAAAATATATCATTACTTTCTATTCCTTTTGTTCGCAACAACTGGAGTTGCTGCAGAAAAATTACTTCCCGATGACTCTTCTGATAACCGCCAACAGCCTGGTGGGGATCAATCTGTAGCCGATCCTAAAAAGTCACTTTTGGGTTCCTCTCAAATTGTTACAAAATCCGAAGAGCAAAGGGTTGGATCGGAACAAGCCCGGGAAAATTTACTCCGAAGTCTTGATCTTACAACCAACACTCCAACTCTTGCAGATGCACCAATCGATATATTTTATCAAGAAAGAGGACTTGTCAGAATGGCATTTCTTAATTCGGGATATTATATGAAAAAAGCTTCCGGTGCGGTTGCAAGTTGTATTACTTTTGTGAGAGCGTGTGTACCTCTTTCTTTTATGCAAGCGGCATCAGTAACTGCGGCTAGTTCCTATGCAGAAATGATTGTTCGAGGGGATTCTGAAAATTTTCCTGATATCTCACTTGCTGATTTATTGGCAGTTTTTCAAAGTGATCCGGATCGAACGACGTTTAAACAATATTCTTTAAATCAAAGAACTTTTTCTTTTACCTCACAAGGATTTAATGGCATTAATACGGGTTATCAGGGACGCGCTATTATTAAGGATTTTGCTTTCGGGCAGCGATTGGTTCGCGCTGGGGATGAAAGCAAAGTTCTCGATAGTTATACGGAGGAAAAGGGTAGAACCCGACTTAATGCACTTATCACTTTGGAAGAACATATAACACTTTTAGAATGGCTAGGGAAACGTTTTGTCTTTAATGATTTGATTTATTTAAGAAAATTGGGGAAGCCTTATAAGGATGTTTTTGGGAATACCTGTATTTTATATGAACTTGCTGCAGATCCACAAGGGCTCATTATTGAAGTGATGCGTAAACAAGACAAGGAATATGATCAATTAGTTGCTCTGTGGCAAGAACGTTGGAGCTACCAACATAGTCAGAAATAAAAGTTTCAAAGTTTTTATAAAGCACTTTATAAAAATTTATCACTCTGTTTTTTCTAATAATAAAGCTACCCAATCATTAAGAGTCCTTAAGCTATGTAAACGAAGACCATAAGTCCGATAAGCATTCACAACCTCTTCCCGATCACGATTAAGTAACCCAGATAAAATCACCAGGCCTTTAGGAGCCAAGGATTGTGATAATTCTTTCGCCATACTAATGAGGGGAGCGGCCAAAATATTCGCAGTAATAAGATCATAAGGAGCTCTGCTATACACATTTGGGTTCTCAAAACCCTCACTTAGCAATCCCTGGAAAAGGGGAGCACAGTGATTGAGGGCCGCGTTGTGGGTGGCAACGCGAATGCATTCTGGATCATTATCTGCAGCAAGAACGTTAACATTCCACGTTTTGGCCATGGCAATGGCTAGAATTCCTGATCCACATCCCATATCAAGAGGCTTTTGAAATGTTCGACCCTCCGTTGCCAAATCATCCAAAGTAAGCAAACATCCCGTAGTTGTTTCATGTTCCCCAGATCCAAAAGCTGTGGCTGCATTAATTTCGAGTGTGACAGAGTCTTGAGGAGGTTTTGGAGTTGTATGGCTACCATAAACATAATAGCGCCCAATTTGTTGAGGGGGGAAACTCCGCCACGTAGCTTCTAACCAATCTGTATCAGGTATCTTTTCAATACTTAAGGATGGAAGTGAAATATGGAGTTTTTGACAAATAGGAGATAAGAGGCTCAGGAAGTCTTGAGGTTGAGGTTCCTTTGTCATAATTGCTTCAATGATCCATAAATCAGCGTCTTTGGTTTCAAACCAGGAAACGGCAGAAACATGGTCTTCCAAGGAGCTGCCTAGGTCTGCGGCATGGGAGGGTTGGGCGTGAAAAAAAATTCTCCAAAACATTTGCGTTTCTCCGGGGGGATGAAAGGGGAAAATTGGACTTAACAGTTTATTAATTTTTCTAACCTTACACTATTTTTATAACTTGATAAATATGGAGAAGCATTATGAAAAAAGTCACGTTGTTGCTTGCACTAACTACTTTGTTCTCTAAGTTGGCTATGGCTGATGAGCCCATTAAGAATTCCGCTGCTTTTGAAAAGGATTTGACAGGGAATAAAAAAGAAACGACACCGGCTCAGGAGAAATCTCAAAATTCAAATAAGGAAGAGGGAAAAGAAGCAACCCAGCTTAAACTAGCTGACTTGATGAAACAGCAAGAAAAAATCACGAATGAAATGGTCGAGCTCAATGGTAAAATCGCGGCTCTAGAAGAGTCTACAGACTCTGAAAAAGATAGTAAAATCAGAGAATTGGATGATTCTCTCAATAAGTTAATGAGCCAAGGGTCTAAAGTGCAAGTAAAAATTGATAAACTTCATACGCCAGCATCAGAAGATACCAAAGCTGCAAAAAAATGAGTTCAGAGAAAGACTAGAGATTTCTAAGGTCGAATTTCGATAGGCGTTCCAACAGGAGTAGAGTGATAGATCTCCTCGATTTCTGCATTTGAGACAGCGATACAACCCCTTGTCCAGTCAAAAAATGCATGCATTTTACCCAGCCAACTGAAGCCTTTACCAACACCATGAATCATAAGGTCACCTCCACAAGCCATTTTTTTGGCGAAAGCATATTGAGTGTCATTTTTGTTCGGATAAGAAATTTTTAAAGATAAATAAAATTTGCTTTTATTATTCTTGGAAATAATTTTATAAAATCCTTCGGGTGTTTTGTTGTCTCCTTCTTGATGTTTGGGGCCAATGGGTTGAGCGCCCAAAGCAATTTGATAACTTTTAATGGCTAGATTATCATGGAATATTGTCATCTTCCTCTGATGCTTTTCTACCAAAATATAAGTTATAGTTGGTAAGGTATGTTCTAAGGGATGGTTTTGTATAAAGGAAAATCCTATAGAGAAGGCTAATAATAAACAGCCAAAGCTGAATATAATTTTTTTGATATTTGACGTTTTATTCTTTTTCAACAAAATCAGCCATAACTTTTTTAAGACCCGCAGCGTCAAATTCTATTTCGAGTTGATCTCCATTCACGCTGATGATGCGGCCATAACCAAATTTCTGATGAAAAATGCGATCTTGCGGTCGGTGTGCATGGTGGGCACGCAAAGGAACATCAGAAAATTCAGCGTCAATAAAAGCCTTTGTAGGGGTAGGGCGAGAAGGATATGCTGGGATAGACATTTCATTTCCATTTGCTTGAATAAGGGTAATATGAGCGGCGGGAAGTTCCTTAATAAAGCGAGAAGGAAGCATATGTTGCCATCCCTGATAGGTGCGCCTATTGAGTGCAAAGGTAATGATCGCTTTGCGTTGCGCTCGCGTGATGCCAACATAAGCTAATCGTCGTTCTTCTTCCAGTCCTTCTTGACCCTTTTCGTCTAATGATCGAGAGTGGGGGAAAAGGCCTTCTTCCCAACCAGAGAGAAACACAGTATCAAATTCTAATCCTTTAGCCGCATGAAGAGTCATAATAGTAATCATATCGGCTTGATCTTTTTTTGTTGTGTCCATAACGAGGCTGACGTGTTCTAAAAATCCACCTAGAGTGTCAAATTCCTCCATGGCACGCACCAATTCTTTCAAGTTTTCAAGTCTTCCCGCTGCATCGGGTGATTTATCATCTCGCCACATCCGTGTATAACCGGATTCATCCAAGACCATTTTAGCTATGGTGACATGGTGGTCATTTTGTAACCCGTGTCGCCAGCGATCGAGATCGAGAAAAAAGGTTCGCAAAGCTGTGCGAGCGCCGCCACGGATAGCATCAGTTTCACATAAAATTCGGGCGGCTTGTGGTAAGGAAATAGCATTTTCACGTGCATAGGTATGCATATATTGCAAAGTGGTTGCGCCAATGCCACGCCGGGGTGTGTTAATGATGCGTTCAAAGGCAAGGCCATCATCAGGTTGGCTAATAAGACGCATATATGCCATCGCATCTCGGATTTCTTGGCGTTCATAAAATCGCAATCCCCCAATCACTTTATAAGGAATTCCTAAAGTCAAAAAGCGGTCTTCAAACTCACGTGTTTGATAGCCCGCGCGCACAAGGACAGCCATTTTACTTAACAATATTCCTTGGCGTTGCGCTGCTTCAACTTCATCGCCAATAAAGCGCGCTTCGTCTTCAGAATCCCACGTGCCTCGAATCAGGACTTTTTCGCCCCCATCAAGTTCTGTCCATAATGTTTTACCAAGTCGGCCTAAATTCTTTTCGATAAGGCCGGAGGCCGCACCTAAAATATGAGTGGTGGAACGATAGTTTTGCTCAAGGCGGACAATAGTGGCACCCGGAAAGTCTTTTTCGAACCGCAAGATGTTGCCAATTTCAGCTCCACGCCATCCATAAATAGATTGATCATCATCCCCAACACAACAAATGTTGTTGTGGCCTTGGGCAAGGAGGCGTAGCCACAAGTATTGGGCGACGTTTGTATCTTGATATTCATCCACCATGATGTAATGGAACTGATCTTGATAAGATTTCAAAATCTCGTGGTGATCTTGAAAAAGTTGTATGCAGTATAAAAGAAGATCGCCAAAATCTACAGCATTAAGAGTTTTTAAGCGGTCTTGATAAAGACTATAGATTCGATCGATCCAATTTCGAGGTGGGATTTGATCAAGTTTTTGACAGAATTCAACTCGATCTTTCTTCGAACTGATAACGGATATGACCATTCGAGGAGGATTCTTTCCCTCATCGATGCCTTCCGCTTGAAGAATTTGCTTAATTAATCTTTGTTGGTCATCTGTGTCTAGAATAGTGAAATTTGGTTTTAAGCCAACTACTTCAGCATGACGACGTAAGATTCGCACGGCAATCGCATGAAAGGTTCCCAGCCATAACCCTTCTGTGGGTTGGTTGAGTAATGCACCCACACGGTCGCGCATTTCTGTTGCGGCTTTATTGGTGAAAGTGACGGCAAGAATTTGTGAGGGATAGGCCAGCCCACAGGCTAAAATATGTGCCATACGAGTTGTGAGAACGCGCGTCTTACCCGTACCTGCCCCAGCCAAAATAAGTACGGGTCCATTAATGGATTCAACAGCAGCTCTTTGCTCGTTATTTAAAGCGTCAAGATAACTGGGTGTCATGGGGTAGGGTATGGCAACAGAGTGAGACACAATCGTAATTTTGCTTCCAATTAAGATATCTTGACCATAGATAGCAGGGTTAAGAGGGTAACTGCAACAGCGTTCATATCAATAGAGGTGCCTAATAAATTTAAGAAAGAATTGTAAAAAATATACTTTTAAAAATTTTGTCTAGTGGGGCAGTAAGGATTGTGCATTTCTTAATAAAATTTTTTGTTCTATAGAATCTGCTGAAAGCATGAGAGATACCGCTGTTTTGAATTTTTCTTAGCTATTCTGACCACTTGTTCTTTTCAGTTGGCTGAGGTAATGATATAAAATTATTGTAAAGTTAATTTAAAATAAGGATATATATATGCGTACCTCCAAAATATTATTGGTTTCTCTGCCTCTTGTTCTAGCTGGATGTTTTGATTCGGATGGAGATTCCATACATTATCATCCTCAACCGGCCCCTGTAGTGGTCGCTACACCTTCAACGAAAACTCCTGCGGTTGTTAAACGCTCTGCACTAAAACCACAAAAGGCCCCAGATTGTGGATGTGGTCATGGGCCGGATACGGTTTCAGCGGCCTCTCCTTGTCCCAATCCTGCTATTTGTCCTCCCATACCCGTGACAGCTTCTGGTGAAGAATGGCACCCAAGTGAAGGGCTACTTGTTCGTGCCGGGGATTTGGTCATGGAATTGCAAGCAAAAAATGGTGGGGTGAGACCCAGTCATGCCGTTATGTCAGTCCATATTCAAAAGAACATGGGTTTGACGTCTCCTCAAGCTGAAGCTGTTTTGGAAGAATTAGGTCTTTAATTTAAAGCAACAGGTCAAAAAACCACCGCTCTCATTGAGGGCGGTGGTTTTTTATGGTTAACGTTTGTTTTGGTAAACGATAAGAAAGACGCTCAAAAACTATTTCTTGAGACCAATATCTCCGAAACGCTTGCTGAACTTGCTGATTTGACCGGCTGTATCCAATATTTTTTGGTTAGCCCCTGTCCAAGCAGGATGAGATAAGGGGTCGATATCTAATTGCATAGTATCTCCAGGCTTTCCCCAGGTTGTTCGCGTTTTAAAAGTTGTGCCATCAGTCATAACAACATTAATTTCATGGTAGTTCGGATGAATATCTTGTTTCATAATCTTTCTTTTCCATTTTGATAAAGTTCTTTATTTCGTGTATAGCCTAGAGTGGTGATAATATGCAATGATTTTGTCATGACTGATGAGGAATTGCTCTCTTGACCATGCAAAAACAAATGAATACTGATCTTGCGTCTCCTTGGTTTGACGTCGATAAGGATAAAGATAACTTAACACTTCGTTTTGGAGGCGCTTGGGTTTGTCGTTCCTTGAACCGAGTTGAACCTCAACTTGATAGGAAGTTTCAAAAGAGTATTGCCAAAAACCGTCCCGTAAAAATCATTATTGAAAAAAATTGCTCGATGGATTCTGCAGGCGCATGTCTTATTGCACGTGTCATTAAAGCCCTACAGAATGAAAAGCGTACAGTTGATGTTGAGAGTCTGACTTCATCGTCTCTTCTTTCCTATTTTCTTACCCACCAGCCGGCCGTTATGGAAGAAGCAGAACATCTCAATTGGAAAATTCTCTGGCTGAACTATGTTGGTTTTAAAACAGTTTATTTGTGGAAAACAACACTCAATATGTTAGAATTTTTGGGTAAAATTCTGATAACTTGGGTGGCGACTTTAAAAAGTGCAACACCGCTTCGGTGGGTCTCCGTTTTTCGACATTGTGAAGAAATAGGCGTAAGAGCTCTTCCCATTGTGGGGCTTATTTCTTTTCTTATTGGTGTGGTGCTTTCCTATCAAAGTATCAATCAATTGAGGCGTTTTGGGGCTGAAATATATACTATTGATTTCTTAGCTGTTTCTCTTTTACGGGAACTAGCCGTTCTTCTCACAGCTATTGTGATCGCGGGTCGATCGGGAAGTGCTTTTACTGCCCAACTCGGCACTATGGCCCTCAATCAAGAGATTGACGCTATAAGAATGTTGGGCCTCAATCCGATTCAAGTTCTGGTTATTCCACGGTTGATTGCCATTATCTTTTGCCTCCCTTTGCTTGTCTTTTTTGCCATGATGATGGGGTTATTGGGAGGGATGCTCATGACGGCTCTGATCATTGATGTATCGCCTATCCAGTTTATCCATCAATTTCAGAGAGCCACCTCTTTAAGTTCCTTTTGGGTCGGGATGAGCAAAGCCCCTTTATTTGCTATACTCATTGGATTTGTTGGGTGTTATAGAGGATTCCAAGTTAAAGGAAGCGCAGAAAGTGTTGGACGTATGACCACTCAATCTGTTGTTGAATCTATTTTTCTTGTAATTATTTTTGATGCTTTCATGTCTATACTTTTTTCCTATTTAAAGGTGTGAATTCATGAAGCGTCCTATTATTGAAATCAAGGGGCTCAAAACAAAGTTTGGTAAACAAGTCATTCATAACAACTTAGACCTTACTATTTTTGAAGGGGAGGTGATTGGTATTGTAGGAGGGTCGGGAAGCGGTAAATCTGTACTCATGCGCTACATGATTGGTTTGGAACCTCTTCAGGCAGGTAAACTTATCTATTATACCACACCGGCGTACCCTTCCTCTCAAGTTGGGGTTTTATTCCAAGCTGGGGCTCTCATTTCCTCCTTAACAGTACTTGAGAATATTATGATCCCTCTCATTGAGGTTGCACGCCTATCTTATGGTCTTGCTTATGAAATTGCTTTTTCAAAAATCGAAAAAGTAGGGCTTTCCAGCGAACACATGCAAAAATATCCTTCCCAGCTTTCGGGAGGAATGATTAAACGCGTTGCTCTGGCTCGTGCGTTGGCGCTTGATCCTGCTATAGTATTTTTAGATGAACCCACCTCGGGTCTTGACCCTATTGCTGCCGCAGGGTTTGATAATCTAATTAAAGAGTTGCAAAAAGAATTAAAAATCACCATCGTTATGATTACTCATGATCTTGATTCCCTTGTTACAGTGTGTGACCGTGTTGCAGTATTAATCGATCAACAGGTGCGTGTAGGCACTCTAGAAGAAGTTGCACGAATGGACCATCCTTGGATACAGGAATATTTTCATGGCCCCAGAGGTCAAAACATGTTTAAGGCGAGGACACGTTAATGGAGACAAAAGCAAATTATAGTTTAGTTGGCGCTTTCGCTATTTTTTTTCTTGTTGCTATTATGGTTTTTATTGTGTGGATTGCCCGTCTTGATTTTTCAAACAAGGTCACAGAATATGATATTTATTTTTCTAAGTCTGTTACAGGTTTAAAAGAAGGCGGTACGGTTTTGTATCGGGGGGTTCCCGTTGGGGCCGTTAAAAAGATCGCATTAGATGCAGATAACGTAGAAACTGTCCGCGTGACAATTTTTATACAAGGGGATGTTCCGATTAAAGAAGATGCTTTTGCCTCTCTTGAATTACAAGGTATTACGGGAGTTGCCTATATTCAATTAAATGGGGGAACCAGTAGCGCTAAAAAATTACGTCCCAAAAAAGGGACTTCTCGGGCCATTATTCCCACGCGATCGTCAGTTTTTGAAGAGGTGACAGCGTCTATTCCCGCCGTTTTAAATCAAGCCTCAAAGACACTTGAAGAAATACGATCCTTATTTGATAAAGACAATAAGGTTGCTTTTTCCGAAACCTTAAAGAATCTTCATACCATATCACAAGCTTTGATTCCAACTACTGGTCAGGAAACGAATATTCAAGAATTGCTTAAAGGAATGAAAGATGGGGTGAAGGAAATTCATAAAATGGTCATGGAACTCAACGTTTTGCTTTCAGAGAATCGTAAAAATATTAGTAGTTTTACGGAAGAGGGATTGCCGGCATTGACTCATTTTCTAAATGAAGGAAAAGAAACTTTATCTACCATTCGTCATATAGGAGAAGCCTTAGAGCGAAGTCCTTCTCGATTTATGTCTCGCGATTCAAAAGAAGGAGTGAAAGTTCCATGAAAAAAATTATAGTTATTGGTGTCGTGGCTTCCAATTTATTATGTGGATGTTCTCTTTTTCCCTCTCCTGGTGAACCTGTAAAAAAGTATACCCTTGTTGCAGAAGGTAATGAGTCAGTAACTCCTCTTACCTCCTATGCGACGCGACCCTATCAATTGGCCATCGATATGCCGACACTTTATAAACCCATTGATACAACACGTATTGCGGTAAAACCTCAAGAGCAGACCATTGATTATTTTGCAGATGTAGAGTGGGCGGATCGCTTAAATGTCTTGATTCAGGAGTCCTTGATTTATTCCTTGCAAAACAAAAAGGCTTTTCGGGGCGTTAGCCGGCCAAGAGAAGGGATTCATGCTGACTATACTTTAAAAATTGAAGTTAGGAAATTCTATATTGACCAACAGCTGGCCCCCCATCCTTCCACAGCAAAGGTAGATTACATGGTCTATCTTGTAAAAATGCCCGAACGTCAGATTGTGGCTTCACGGCAATTTATTTATGATCAAGCCATTCTAGATTATACGATGGATAACATTATAAAATCCTTAAATGCTGCGCATCTTGAGGGATCTAAAGCTTTGATGTCATGGATTTTACAGCATATACGATCATAAATTTTTGCGCGTAGCCCCCAATCATTTGTTTATCTCTAAGAGCGTGAGAATATCTCCCCCTTTAGCCTCATGAAAAGTTTTTGGTAACTATCCAAAATTAAGTTTCAAAGAATAATAGATAGCTAATTTAATAAAATTAATATTAAATTGTAGTAAACCACATAGACATTGGGCTTCATTCACGCTTAAACTTATTAAGTAACAATGATTTATCATAGGCTTACAATATGAGTTCCTCGCTGCTTACCGTTGATTTAGAAGATAAGTATACCCAAGATTCTGGCCGAATATTTATTACAGGCACTCAAGCCTTGGTTCGACTTTCTCTCATGCAGCGACGTCGAGATATATCCTTGGGGGTCAATACGGCTGGATTTATTTCAGGGTATAGGGGATCTCCCTTAGGAGGATTTGACCTTGCTTTATGGAAAGCCGCACACCATCTCAAAAACCACAATATAGAATTTAAACCGGGAATCAATGAAGACTTAAGTGTCACAGCCGTATGGGGTAGCCAGCAAATTTCTTTGTCGCCGGGTGCGACGGTGCAAGGTGTTTTCTCTATGTGGTACGGCAAAGGGCCTGGTGTTGATCGGTCGGGCGATGCGTTAAAACATGCCAATTCTGCAGGCACAAATCCTTTTGGAGGTGTTTTGGCATTGACAGGGGATGATCACGCCTGTAAATCATCTACCCTGGCCCACCAAAGTGAGTATGCACTTGTAGATGCCTTTATTCCGATTATGGTCCCTTCCACTGTTCAAGATGTTTTGGATTTGGGATTAATGGGTTGGGCTCTCTCTCGATATTCTGGGTTGTGGATCGGTTTTAAAATGCTCTCAGATACCGTAGATACGGCAGCATCTGTAATGGTGGATTCTTCTCGTCTCCTCATCCATCAGCCTAAAGATTTTGATATGCCACCTGAAGGACTTCATTTTCGATGGCCTGATAGCCCCTTGCAACAAGAACGCCGGCTTCATGATTTTAAATTAAAAGCTGTGCCAAGTTTTGTGCGTGCAAATCATTTGAATCGTTCTGTATGGCCGGAGTCAAGAGGGCGAAAGAAGCCTCGCTTTGGTATTATTACGGTGGGAAAATCGTATATTGACGTTCGTCAAGCGCTTGATGATTTGGGATTTGATGAAGATTTGGCCCAAGATTTAGGTTTAGCCATTTTCAAAGTCACCGTAAGTTGGCCCCTTGAGCCCACCAGTATTGAAGACTTTTGCCGTGGGCTCGAGACAGTTTTGGTTGTTGAGGAAAAGCGTCCCCTTATTGAAGATCAGCTGAAAACAATCCTTTATCATCTTCCAGCAACGCAGCGGCCTGATATTTTAGGAAAAATGGACATTAAAGGCAAACCACTCCTTCAGTCTTATTATGAATTGAATGCAACTCAGATTGCTGCAGTGATCGCCCAATGTCTTGAAAAATTATCTGGTTTTGATCGATTCCAGGGCGCATTTCAGCAGGCGATTAAGAAAGCTCAGCCAAAAGAAGCTTTCCAAGATCGCTTAGCGCGATTACCTTATTATTGTTCAGGCTGTCCTCACAATACGTCTACTCTTCCTTTACCGACGGGGAGTCGGGCAGTAGCAGGCATCGGGTGCCATTATATGGCGACATGGATTGCTCCTCTTCACACGAAAACCTTTACCCAGATGGGTGCAGAGGGTGTTCCCTGGATTGGACAGGCACCCTTTACTACGGAAAAACATATTTTTGCAAATCTAGGAGATGGGACTTATTACCACTCAGGCTATTTGGCAATTCGGGCAGCAGTCGCTTCAAAAGTCAATATTACGTACAAAATTTTATATAATGATGCTGTGGCTATGACGGGGGGACAACCGGTAGATGGTCCGTTAACGGTGTGGAAAATTAGTCAACAGGTCTACGCTGAAGGTGTGCGACGCATTGCTTTGGTAACAGATGATCTGGATCGATACCCTTTGGGAGCGCCTTTTGCACATGGGACAACAATTCATTATCGAGATGAACTTGCTTCTGTCCAAGAAAGTCTGAAGGAATGGGAAGGTACATCCGTCCTTATTTATGATCAAACGTGCGCTCTGGAAAAACGTCGTCGTCGCAAAAGGGGAGCTCTTAGCGACCCAAATAAACGAATTTTTATTAATGAATCTGTTTGTGAGGGATGTGGTGATTGTGGTCGCAAATCCAATTGTCTTTCCATTACACCTTTGGCAACAGAATGGGGATTAAAAAGGTCAATTGATCAATCGAGTTGTAATAAAGATTTCTCATGTGTGAAGGGTTTTTGTCCAAGCTTTGTAAGTGTTATTGGCGGGAATTTGCGCAAACCCCAATTGACTTCATTTCCTGAAGATCTATATGCCAAACTTCCCAAACCAAAGTCAGTTTCTCTCGCAAAGCCTTACAGCATTTTTGTAGCAGGGGTAGGTGGCACCGGTGTCGTCACAATTGGTTCTATAATTGGAATGGCCGCCCATTTGGAGGGTAAGGGGTGCTCGATCGTTGATATGGCGGGCCTTGCCCAAAAAGGAGGGGCAGTTGTCAGTCATATTCGTTTGAGTAAGAAGCTAGAAGAAATTCACGCAACCCGCGTCAACTCTGGAGGTGCCGATTTGCTATTGGGCGCAGACCTTATTGTAAGTGCAGGCGCGGAAGGCATGGATAAGATTTCTCCCGGTCGGACTCAAGTCATTGTTAATACCCATGAGTCCATTACGGGACATTTTACACAAAATCCTGATATTCAATTTCCAGGTGAAGGGATGAAAGCTGATTTAGTCAAGGCAGTTGGAAACAATAGGGTAGATTTTGTAGATGCTACAGCTCTCGCAACTTCCCTTTTAGGAGATTCAATTACAACAAATCTTTTTTTAGTGGGTTATGCTTTTCAAAAGGGTTTTATTCCCGTTTCTGTGGACGCTATTCAAGAAGCAATTCGCCTTAATAACGTTGCTGTGATAATGAATAAACTTGCTTTTCAGTGGGGACGTATTGCCGCTGTTGATTTAAATCTTGTGGAAGAGTTTTGCAGAAAAGAGGTTCCCATAGAACCTGATCATGTGTTGAGCGAAACTTTACAACAACAAATAACCCGTCGCTATGATTTTTTGGTTGATTACCACGATCAAGCGTATGCCAATCGTTATCTATCTTTTGTGCAAAAAGTTGAACAAGAAGAGGAGCGACTGGGTTTAAAGGGGTTAACTGAGGCTGTTGCACAATCGTATTACAGGTTGTTAGCCATTAAAGATGAATACGAAGTGGCCCGTCTCTATACCAATGGGGACTTTACGCGGCGATTGGAACAGCAGTTTGAAGGTAAATATAAACTACAATTTCATTTGGCTCCCCCCCTGATTGCTCGCCATGACCCTCAAACAGGAGAGCTAATAAAAGCAACTTATGGTCCCTGGGTTTTTAAAATTTTTAAGCTTCTTGCAAAAGCAAAAAAACTTCGCGGAACTTATTTAGATTTGTTTGGTTACACGTTAGAACGACGCAGAGAACGTCAGTTATTACTTGATTATGAAATTACTATGGCAAAAATATTGGCTCAATTATCAACAAAAAACCATACTATTGCTTGTCAAATTGCTGAACTTCCTCAATTAATAAAGGGTTTTGGTCACGTAAAAGAACGTAATCTAAATATAGCACAAGCTTTAGAGGAAGACTTATGGAAGAAAATGGACAAGCTTACGTAGCTGAATAGATTTAATTTAATCATTTGTTTAATGATGAATAAACAGCTAAATAATCGTGTTTTTGTGATGAAAATGCCATAGGAGACCAAAAATAATTAAATAAATATAGAGTTTTTCTTGAAATTTCGGTGGAAATAGTTCATTTATTTAAGTGTAGACCAACATATTGAGATATTTAATATATTATTCCCTAAGGATTCCATGAAATTTAGTGATCTCGGACTGTCGGCCGAATTAGAGCAGACTGTTAACCTACTTGGATATACAGTACCCACTCCCATACAAGAACAAGCTATCCCCCAAATTTTAAGAGGTCGCGATCTTTTTGGTTGTGCTCAAACGGGAACGGGCAAAACAGCTTCTTTTATTTTACCAATGATTGATATTTTGCAAGGTTCACGTTCAAAGGTACGTATGCCTCGGTCTATTGTATTAGAACCGACACGAGAATTGGCAGCACAAGTGCTGGAAAGTTTTGAGACATATGGTAAGGATCATAAATTGAAAGCCGCCCTTTTAGTGGGGGGGGAGTCGATGACAGATCAGGAAAAACAGTTGAAGCGCGGTGTAGATGTGCTTATTGCGACGCCGGGGCGCCTATTAGACTTATTTGAACGAGGTCAGATTCTTCTGGCAGATGTTAAAATTCTTGTTATTGATGAAGCCGATCGCATGCTGGATATGGGATTCATTCCAGATGTGGATCGTATTGTTGCAACATTGCCAAAGATGCGTCAAACGTTACTTTTCAGTGCGACGATGCCGGGAGAGATTAAAAAGCTATCTCAATCTTATTTAATTAATCCTAAAGAAATTATTATTGCTCCCGCAACGCGTACAGCAACAACTGTTAAGCAACATGTTGTGCGGGCTGATGATACAAAGAAGCGTGAAGCTTTACGCCAAATCTTAAGCCTGCAAGAAAATCCGGGGCCCATAATTATTTTTTGCAATCGAAAGCGAGACATCTCAGTTCTTACAAGCTCTTTAAAGCGCTATGGTTATGAAGCGGGAAGTCTTCATGGTGATATGGCACAAAGTCAAAGAAACCAAATGCTGGAAGATTTTAAGAGTGGTAAAATTACAGTTTTGGTAGCGAGTGATGTGGCTGCACGTGGGCTTGATGTTGATGGGTTGAGTTTAGTTGTTAATTTTGATGTTCCTATGAATGCTGAAGATTATGTCCATCGTATTGGCCGTACCGGACGTGCGGGCAATACGGGTGTAGCGATTACCCTTGTAAGCCATCGTGATGAAAAGTATTTAACGGGTGTTCAAGCTTTTATCCAGCAGGAAATTCCTGTGATGGTTTTGGATGGTGCAAAAGTAGAGACTCAATCATCTGAAAAGACGGCTTCTGCAAAATTAGAAGTGACAGACAAAGATGATGACCAAGTCAAGTCAAAGGTTAAAGAGAAGATTGATGATATCAATCGACGTCATCCTCAAAAGAAAAAAGAAGTTTCTGAAAAAAATAGGGATCAACTTAAGCCAACCCAAGATCAGAGCTCATTAGAAAAGAAATCAGGTAAATCGAAATCAAGACATACATCGCGCAAATTGAATCAGCCAGATGATGGGCCTGAAGAGACCCGTATTGGTTTTGGATTAGATGTTCCAGCCTTTATGTTGAAATCTGTTGATTTAAAAGTACTTTAAGCTCTGCATTTTAATAGATAAGACAATGATATAAGTGTTCTATTATTGTCCTCAAATTTGTAAGAGATTAAACATGTTTAACCTAAAATTTCAAAAATTACATGAAGAGTTTTTTCATGTTCTTTACCGTTTTCCTTTAGCCGTTCTTTCTAGCCTTTTCTTGACAATCTATGTTATGAACCCATCTTTTTGGCCTGAATCATGGCACAAGCAGGCTTTAATCTCCATTTTTGTTATCAATATTTTATGGTTCGTATCTATTGAGCTTATTGCCGAAAGTCAAAAATGGAGCAAGGCTTTCTCTACAACGTTAGCGTTATTCGTCTTTGGCTTGATTGCCCAATATCTTTACACCCATTCTCCTGTTTTTCCTTCTACATTGCTCATGGCTTTTGGATTCATAACTTTAATATTCGTTGCACCCTTTATGGGCAAATCTGTGAACAGAGAATATATATGGTACTATCATTATAAACTTGGAATAAACGCTGTATTTGCCCTTTTGCTATCATTTATTATTTGCAGTGGAATAGGTCTGATACTTATAAGTCTTGATTATCTTTTTCACGTGATATTAATTTATGATCAATATGAAAAACTAGTTAAAATCACAGTTTGTTTCTTTATGCCCATGATACTTATGCTGGGAATACCCTCTCGTTTTAACGAACCGGTGGAAAAGACACAAACTAAAAATGTCCAATTTTTACTGAATTATGTAATGACACCCATCTTGTTGGTTTTCGGTCTGATTCTTGTTGTCTATTCCATTAAAATTTTTATCGCTCAAAATCTTCCTCGGGGAAAAGTAGCGTATTTAGTCGCTTGTTTAGGGGCTTTTGGTTGTTTTGCTTATTTATTAGGTGATACAGCGAAAATGTCCCTTTCAGTGATGCATAAATTTTTTCGGAAGCACTTTTTCCATCTTATGATCATTCCTCTCGTTCTGATGGGAATCGGAATTGGAGTCCGGGTTCATCAGTATGGGCTTACAATAAGCCGATATTTTGTGTGTCTAGTTTTCGCCAATTTATTGATCATTACAACGTATTCTTTTGTGGACAGTCGGGCAAGAATAACTCGTTTTATGTTGATATGGACTTCAAGTCTATTTTTGTTAGGCTCATTTGGGCCTTGGGGTATCGTGGAGCTAAGTTCGTTCAGTCAATTTAAAAGATTGCAGCATTTACTCGAAAAAAATCATATTCTTGAGAATGACAAAATTTTAAAAATTCACCCTCCCGTTGATTTGCAAGACGAAGTTGAAATTAACAACATAATAAATTATATAATTGCCCACGGAAATCCTAAAATGTTAAAGGGGTGGTTTTGTTTAGAAGATCAAAAACTTTTTGATATACCCGATCAATCAAAGCTTAACGGAAAGGATTTAACCCTACTCATGGGTATACAATCTGGTTTAGTACCCAAGAGGAATTTGAAGAATGATACCTTTTCTTTTAAACGCCACGTGAATAATTCTAAATGGGTACCTCTGGAGGGGCAGAATTATTTGTTAAAGGATTTCCATTTCAACACGCAGAATTTTTCACAAGTTGAAGAAGTTTTACCAGGACCTTCTAAGATTATTATTAAAATTAAATTCGATAAACACAGTCAAAAACTTAGCTTTGAGAGAAAGAATGGATCTGAGTCTCGTCTGACTATTGACTTAAGAGATATGGTCTCAAAACTAAAAGATGAGCGAGATCTTTCTGTAATCGATAAAAATCTCGTTTTTGAAGGAAGAGTTGATACACTGTACTTAAAATTTATCATTCAAAAAATTAGTGGTGCAATAGAGGAAAGAGGTGATCTTAAAGTAACCGATATGAGTGGGGATTTGTTTATTAAAACAATTTCTTAAGATATACCTACAGATAGATTTATTGTGATTTATTAATTTTCTTGTTTTAGTAAATAAAATAACTATATATATGTAATTACAATTACAAACAATAAAATTGCAAAGGTAAAAATTATGTTTGGCAATTTCATAAGATCAATCACACTTACTATATTAGTATCATTTGCAATATTTTCTTCTTATGCCGCAGAAAGTAGCACGCAATCTAATAAATCAAAGGTAAATTCTGCAATACAACAAATGACCGATGCTTCTCAGCTTTATATTCATGCTTGCAACTTGGCACAGTTAGATAGTCCCTCAAAAGAAAAGGCAAAGCAGGCTTTTTTAAAAGTAATAGAGATAACGCGTGCAGCGCTAGTGGATATGCCCGTTAATACTTCTGACGTTTACAAAACATGCGTCCAATTACAAGCCATAAGCCAAAGACAACTGGGTTCATTACGCTACAATATAGCTATGCAAGGACTCGGAGATCCTAAAAAAGTATCAGAGTCTTTCCTAAACTTAGTGCGAGCAGCAATCCAACATTTGGAAGAAAGCTACAATTTATATTTTAGTATTAAAGATCAACAGAATGTTGTTATTACAAGTCAATCATTAGTTCCTGCCCTTGAAGCTTTCGCAACTTTATGCGCTTTTCGTGCTGAAATAGAGACAAAGCCGAGTGTGAGCGTCGCTTTATATGAAGAGTGTATTGCTTCAAAAGAACGGAGTTGTTCTCTTCATTCTGGACAATTAGAAAACGTAAGCTTGTCCCATTATCAAGCTTTAGCAGTACATAAAATGTTGAATTTATACAATGTGATAGGAGGCATATTTGATGATCTTTGCAGCCGCCTTAAACAAAAAGATCATTCTGTGCCCGCTAATTATTCATTCAAAATGTGTTCATCAGATACCTCTAACTTGGTAAAATTTTGGGAAAAAAGAATCGTAGGTGGTAAAGTTAATTGCACCATTTTTCCGCCACAACTAAGTGTTAAGCAAACTCAGAGAACCGGTAGGAAACAAAATACTGCCGCCGGTGTCGTTGATGTTACTTCTCCTTTTTTTGATTTACTCAAAGCATTACCACCCGTTTTGGATGCAGAGGATTTTTTAGACCGGATTCGGACCTTTCAATGTGGAATTTTATGGGGCGTGTATCAAGAAGACCTTAACAATGATATTTCACGAAAAGTTGCCAGTGCGGCCTATAAAAAATATGTTTATCAAGGTGAATTTGCAAATGATCTTCCGATGGAAGAGGCTTTTATTTTTGCTCACTTAGAGGATCTCATTGGCAATCCACACCCGTTAAATAATTTCTATAAAGAATTACATGCTAAACGCAAACAAGCCAGGCATCAAAAAATGGTGGAGGCTATCAAAGCAAATTTGCTAGCCAGACAGATTGAGAACGAAAGGCAGGCTGCAATTGCTGAAGAAAGATTACAGTCAGAGAGTCGCCCTAGAACCGTACCTTTTTCTACAATCTCATCTCCATCCTATGAATACTCACCATCTGAACTTCCTAAACCAGAAATCTTGGCCCCTAAAGTTAAGGAAAAAAGGCGAGGTGTTGCCTCAGTGCCAGATAGTCAAGAAATTAAGTCTGGAACGAAAGAGGAATCTATTTCATCAAAAGAAGCAACTCTGGTTAGGCTTTCTGGAATAGAATTTGAAATTTATCAGAAAATAAATGCAAATGGAAAAATTACCATAAAAGAAGTGATTGTAATTTTGACTGCGTTCAATTGTAGGATTGAGGACGGCGCCAAGCATAAAAAAGCGACAGCTCAAAATGGAAAAGTATGGACTATCCCTGACCATTCCCAACGAGATGGCCCTATAGATCCGGCCTATCGCCGATCCTTAAGAAATTTCCTTCATATTACTTTGGAAATTGACCCTGAAGATGTGGTTTTAAAGACCTAAAATTAGGAGTAAGGCGGGGGGTACACAAAAAGTTGTAATGCTCTTTCCCATAAAAGGATTTTCTTCAAATTCCTCCCAATTCTTGCCTTTAGGACAGCAAAAGTCTATAACAGCCCTATGGACCTATTGAAAAAACTACAATACCAAAGTTGGCATAGAGGCACGCGGGAAAATGATCTTCTCTTGGGGCCTTTTGCAGACGCCATTTTACCGACATTTACCGCATCAGATCTTAACGCCTATCAGAAGATGTTAGAACATGATGATGCGGACATTTTTGCTTGGATTACAGGTCAAAATTCCATTCCCAAAACGGAGCCTATGATATTACGGATTCGGGATTATCATCAATGTCGTTAACCCAAATTTATGCGCGTGTTCCTGATGGAGCCGAAGCGCCTCTTTTTCACCGCCTATTGAGCCCAGGAACTGTCCTATACGTTTGTGCAACAGAAGCAAAAGCGCAAAGGTTAAGGGATCAGTTAGCAATTATCGCTTCTCCAAATCGACTTCTTTATTTTCCAGCTTGGGATTGTTTGCCCTTTGATCGAGTCTCTTCGGGGCTTGATGTTATGACTACCCGTATTGATGTCCTCACAACACTCCTCGAAAAGGAACAAAACTATTGTTTGGTCACGTCTGTTGCGGCGCTTTTGCAACGCTTGCCACCTCGAAGCGCTCTAGAAGGCCAATCTTTTCAAATTCAATCCGGTCAATCGACCAAACGAGATGAATTACTTCGTTTTTTAAATCAGATGGGTTATGTTCGATCTGAAACCGTTCGAGAATCCGGAGAGTATGCCGTTCGCGGTGGTATCGTTGATTTCTTTCCCACCGGTGTTGCGGATCCTGTGCGTGTGGATTTCTTTGGTGATGAAGTGGATCACTTACGAAGTTTTGATGCGATGGCTCAGACATCCCTCAAATCTTTAGATAAAGTGGTGTTGAAACCTGTCAGCGAACTCACTCTCACAGCTGAGGGTATTAGCCATTTTCGAATACGGTATCGCGAATTATTCGGAGCCGCTAGCGACCCCCTATATGAAGCTATATCAGCTGGACGTAAATATGGGGGAATGGAACATTGGCTCCCCCTTTTCTTTCCCCAATGTGAGACTTTGCTTGATTATTTAACTGGCGCATCCATTTTTATAGAAGAAGGGAGCGAAGGCGCAACAATTTCACATCTTCAAACCATTAATGACTATTATCAAGCTCGTCTAATGCCGATTCCAGGTGAACACAGCTTACCGTATCGACCTTTACCCCCAGAATTATTGTATTGGACTGCTCAGGATTGGGAAAACTTCTTACAAACTAAAGCTTGGTCAAAAGTAACGCCATTTCAAGTGGAGAAAGCTCCTCAAGGTATTCCCGTAGAAGATTTTGAAGGCAAGGCTCTTCATGATTTGGGTTTATCGCAAAATATGCCAAGAAGTAAAGCATTTGAAATAGTGGCTCAAAAACTAAGAGAGGCAAGAGATGACAAAAAGCTTGTCATCTTGGCAAGCTTTACGGAAGGGGCAAGAGATCGTCTCCTGACAATTTTACAAGAGCATGAGATCCATAATGTGCAAGTGCAGGATTTCTGGCCAACAAAGATACCTCTTGATAATTTGAGTCAGAGTATTGCTCTTGTCTATCCCTTAGAGCGTGGATTTGAATTGCCGAATTTATTGGTGTTAAGCGAGCAAGACCTTCTAGGGGATCGAGTCGCCAGAGCAACATCTAAGCGCCGAAAAGCAGATCAATTTTTTCTGGAAGCAGCCCAATTGGCACCGGATAATTTGGTTGTCCACCGTGATCATGGGATTGGTCGTTATGAAGGATTAAAAACTATCGTGGTGGGTGGCGCTGCCCATGATTGTTTGTGCTTAATTTATGAGGGGGGCGATAAACTCTTCTTGCCTGTTGAAAACATTGAAATGATCACGCGGTATGGTGGGGAAGGGGCTGCGGCTCACTTAGATCGCTTGGGGAGTTCAGCGTGGCAAATGCGAAAAGCGAAAGTTAAGAAGCGCATCCGAGAAGTGGCAGACTATTTAATTAAAATTGCTGCGGAAAGAGCGCTTCACTCTGGGCAAATATTGGAAAAGCATCCCACTCAGTATGAAGAGTTTTGTTCGCGTTTTCCTTATGTGGAAACAGAAGATCAACAAAGAGCAATTGAGGAAGTCTTATCGGATATGTCTTCCGGAAAACCCATGGATCGGTTGGTTTGTGGAGATGTTGGATTTGGGAAAACAGAAGTTGCATTACGGGCAGCTTTTGTGGCCGTATCTCAAGGCAAACAAGTTGCCATTATTGTACCCACAACATTGTTATGTCGTCAGCACTATCGGACATTTCGAGATCGCTTCCAAGGATTCCCCTATCGAGTAGAACAAATTTCTCGATTGGTGAAAACAAGCCACGCTACAAAAGTTCGTCAAGAGATTGCGCAAGGCAAAGTTCCGATTATAATCGCAACCCATGGTTTATTATCTGACAAAACAATTTTTGCTGATCTGGGGTTATTGATTATTGATGAAGAACATCACTTTGGGGTCAAGCAGAAAGAAAAGCTAAAGAAATTGTGTGCAGATGTTCATGTATTGACCCTGACAGCGACACCCATTCCTCGCACACTTCAATTAGCGCTAAGTGGGGTGAGAGAAATGAGTCTCATCACAACGCCACCGATTGATCGCTTAGCGGTACGCACCTTTGTCATGCCTTTTGATCACGTTGTGATACGCGAAGCTATTTTGCGTGAATATTATCGAGGAGGTCAAATATTTTGCGTCAGCCCTCGGTTGGATGATCTAGCAAAACTTGAAACACAATTGAGAGAACTAACGCCAGAAATACGCATTATTACTGCACATGGTCAGATGAGTGCTACTCGATTAGAAGAAGTCATGAATGCATTTTATGATCGAGATTATGATTTACTTCTCTCAACCAATATTGTGGAATCAGGTATTGATATTGCTACAGCGAACACTCTTATTATTCATCGAGCAGATTTGTTTGGTTTGGCGCAATTGTACCAACTCAGAGGTCGCGTAGGGCGCGGAAAAACCCAGGGATATGCTTATTTAACTTTGCCAGAAGGTAAGATTCTAACTACCAATGCAACCAAGCGCTTAGAAGTTATGCAAACACTCGATAATTTAGGCGCAGGATTTTCTTTGGCTAGTTATGACATGGATATTCGGGGTACAGGTAATATCGTGGGGGAAGAGCAATCTGGCCATATGCGTGAAGTGGGCGTCGAGCTTTATCAGCATTTACTTCAAGAAGCTATCTTAATGGTGAGGGCAGAGCAAGAGTTGGGAACTACCCCTGACTTTGAATGGGCTCCCCAAATCAATTTAGGGGCGTCCGTTTTAATTCCAGAAACCTATGTAGCAGATTTAAGTTTA
This sequence comes from Alphaproteobacteria bacterium, assembly GCA_016870095.1. Lineage (NCBI taxonomy): Bacteria > Pseudomonadati > Pseudomonadota > Alphaproteobacteria > Alphaproteobacteria bacterium. Next base: position 238,998 of record VGCI01000001.1, read on the forward strand.
CGGCTGGGTCTTTATCGTCGGATTGCTGCGTTAGAAAATCGTGATCAAATTGATATATTTGCATCTGAGATGATCGATCGGTTTGGTTCCTTACCTTCCGAAGTATCAAATCTATTTGAACTCATTGAAATTAAGGGTTTTTGTAGACAAGCTAATATTGAAAAACTTGACATAGGTCCCAAAGGGGCACTCATGACCTTTCGCAATAATAAATTTAGAAATATTCAAGGCTTGCTTGATTTTATTCAATGTCAGAAAGGGACAGCTAAAATACGTCCCGATCATAAGCTTGTAATAATTCGACCTTGGGATTCTCTGGAGGCGCGGATGAAAGGTGCTAAACAAATATGTTCATTTTTATCAAAGCTAGAGTCTACTGTTCCTTCGCATCCTTGATGGATAAATCTTCAGTGATCATCTCTTCAGGTTCACGAATGGGGGGGCGCTTCTTTAAATACTCTGTAATTTTTAAGGATGTGGGTGCGGGCGCCTCTGGGGGATTTTCCGGCAAGTAAAAAGGGCTACTGGTCGGAAATGAACCATAGGGTCGTGGCTTAATGGGTGTTGGTACATCTGCCTTGGCCATTTTTACCCTTGGTTCTCTCAAATCAAAATTTCCACTTGTTCTCACTAATTTTTTAATGAATTCTTCCGCTTCTTGAGGTGTGCGAGCAGTTGTTGGTGGGGCTAAAACCTCTGGAAGATCACGTTGTACATAAGCTGCCGGTTGGAGAGCATCTGGTTTTGTTGTCAAAGATTTTGTGATAACGGGCAATCCTTTGCGGTTTTTTAAAGCGGCTCTGGGGGGGATTGAGGGACCCCCTATGGCAGAGGGGCGTGATGGAGTTGACGGATTACCACCGGCAATAGCCCTAGCAGGTCGGGTTGTTGGCATTGCTCTGGGTTGAGTCAGGGGAGCCGCAAGACCTCTTGGTAGACTGTTGGGTCTAGGGGCCAATTGGGGTGCAAATGGTGCAGTCATCGGACGGGGAACCGCTTGCGGCATAGCTTGAGGAAAGCGTTGAGGTATAGGTTGTGGCATAAATTGTTGTGGCGGCTGCGGGACCTGTGAAGGAAAGCGTTGGGGTATAGGTTGTGGCATAAATTGTTGTGACGGCTGCGGGACCTGTGAAGGAAAGCGTTGGGGTATAGGTTGTGGCATAAATTGTTGTGTTGGCTGCGGGACCTGTGAAGGAAAGCGTTGGGGCATAGGTTGTGGCATAAATTGTTGTACCGGCTGCGGAAGCTGCGGAGGAAAGCGTTGAGGTATAGGTTGTGGCATAAATTGTTGTGTCGGCTGCGGGACCTGTGGCGAAACACTTTGGGGTATGGTTTGGGCTATCGGCTGGGGTATAGGTTGTGGCATAAATTGTTGTACCGGCTGTGGGACCTGTGGCGAAACACTTTGGGGTATGGTTTGGGCTATCGGCTGGGGTATAGGTTGTGGCATAAAAGGTTGCACGGGTTGCGGCGGAAACCTTTGGGGCGTGTTTTGAGGCAATATCTCAGGGGATAGTTGCGGCAAGATTTGGGGTGATGGTAGAAGTAGAGGCTCAGGAATAAGTTCCGAACTCGGTTCTGACCTTGGTTCTAAACTCGGCTCTGGGCTCGGTTCTGGATTTGTTGTTGGATTAGGATCAAGTGTTGGAGTCTTGCCCTCCAGTATCCTATCTTCTGGTAATATTTTAGGGGGACCATCCCCTATTTCAGGAGAAAGTTGAGGCTTTGAGATTTCTTCAGGTTTAACCTTTATCTTTGGCACCAGAGTTTCTTGCTTTTGCTCCGGATTCAATTTATCCGTTGCGCAAGGTTGCCCACAAATGGGAGTTGAGCAGACGTGGCTCGCACATACGGGACGGGCGCATACAGATTTAGCAAATACGGGGTGAACAATCACACATTTGGTTTGATTTAATTTTTCATCTATTAAATTTGGCGGAATACCCAACTCATCTAATGTTTTGATGAGATCTGAGTGATGCATAGTTACGGAGTGGCTAGGAAAAGGCGCAACAGATGGAGCGGCTGAAAGAGTTGCCTCTTTCAGCAGAAAAATTATCAAACAGATCTGTAAAAGTATCTTACCGGTTCTGTTGATTCGTGTAGCTCTACCATGATCCACATTGTTTATCCAACTGTAAAATTAGCCTTACTCAGTTGCCGTTGGTTCAATAAATTGATTGGCATTCGTCTCTTGGGGAGCATTTCTTTGATCAAGGTTTGTTTGCGCCCGATTGACTTTTCCTTGAGCAGGTACGGCAGGAGCTCCTTTCTTGGTTGGATCGCTTTTAACTGGATTTGGACGATTCGTTGTACCAAGAACATCGGGAGGTGTGACGGTTGGCCAATTCTTCCGAGCCGTTGAGCCTGTAGCGGATGGTGGAGGGGGAGGCGGCGGGGGAGTTGTTGCCGTTGCTTCTGGAGTGCTGGTTGCAGGTTTCATATCTGAGGGTACATTTGCCGCCACTTTAGGGGCTGTTGGTCTCGTGCCACCTAACGTTTTGCTGGTTGACGGAGTCGCATTCAATGCTTTGACTTTATCTTTAACACCTGTTGTAACTTTATCTGTTGGCTTTACACTGGCATCATGTAGCCAACTGCCCATATGTCTGAAATAAACTTTCCCATTAAGTTCTTTCCCCCATTCACCTTCTTTTTGATTCGGGGGTGTACTATTTGGGTTGGCTCTTAAAAAGATATGAGGTGTAACATTTTTGAGTTCTTCCTCAAGTCTCTCTTGTTCAGGAGTTCGTCCCTCTGGGTGCATCAACTTTTTTGGCGTTCCCGTTGTTGAAGCCGTGTGGTGTGTAGGATGATGAGGGGTAACTTCTTCGGGCTTAGTGGCGCTCATTTCCGCTGTTGCGCCCGTACCAGCATTTGGGTGCGTATTTATGCCCGTAGTGTTACCCGTACCTTGCATACAAGGCATCCCTGGTCCCGCGGGAAGCAAGACCCACCCTTGTACGCCGCCAGCGGGACAAGGGGGGCAATTTCCAGGAGCTTGGGGATGCTGAGCATGCATAGTTTGACCAGCATTTATGGAACTTAAACTTATAAGGGCAATACTTGCAAGCAAGGTTTTCTTTAACATCTCAAATAACTCCTTTAAAATTATTAGTTTGATGTTTTATTTTTACCAGATAAGTCATTAAATTTTTATTAAGGAGGGTGTTTTTTAGAAAAATATTTAGTCATAAAATAAGAAAGTACTCGCCATCAATAATCGGGAAATCCAACGGTTAAACAGGAATTTAAAGAGTACATGCCGAGGTTCAAAACCAACTCCGTGGACAAAACCACCTGCAATACCCAGGAGGCCTAGAATTAAAATTCCTCGCCCCATACCTTGAATTTTATCTGCAAAAAGGGGGGCTGCAAATAAAAGGGTTATACTCAGACTTATTGCCATAAATAAAGAAATGAGGCGGGAGATCATGAGGGTTCATTCTCATCAAGTTCTAGCCACATAGCATTTAAAATTGCAAAACTACAGGCCAGTCCTAAACCCAATATCCAGCTAAAATACCACATTCCTTAAGCTCCCTTAATAACTTTGGGGGTTTGATACTATTTCATCGGCTGATACTTTACCTCGCATGACTCGGAAAACCCAAGCTGTGTATAAAAGGATCAGGGGTAAAAAAATAATTACTGAGATGAGCATTATAAATAAAGTCATATGACTAGAAGAAGCATCCCAAATTGTTAAACTACTGTTCGGATGAGAGGAAGAGGGTAAAATAAACGGAAAAAGACTTAACCCCGCTGTGGAAATAATCCCCAGTTGGCTGAGCGCACTTGAAATAAATGCTTTTCCAGGATATTTCATTAGGAGAAAAGCGGCTGTTAAAATTGTTGCTCCATACCCCAGCAGCGGCGCCGCTCTCATCCAGGGATAAAGTTTATAATTGGTAAGCCAAGCCATTGGGTCTTGAATCACGCTTTTTCCTAAAGGATTAGACGGACCATTAAAGGTTTCAATATCAACGATACGAAATCCGGGAACCCAACCATTTTTAATCCAAAACCATCCTAAAGTGAATAAAAATAAAGTTGCCACGGCTGCACATATACCAGCTGTTTTCGCACGATTGGCTATGGGCTCATGTGTTTTTAAAGTTAAATAAGTTGCGCCATGCATAGTAAAGAGACTTAAACTTAATAGACCACAAATGAGAGTAAAGGGCGAAAAGAAGTCCATAAGACTTCCCGTTGCGAAAGATCTTAATGATTCATCAAAATGAAAGGGAATGCCTTGTAATATATTCCCAAAGGCGATACCAAAAACGAGGGAGGGTACAAAGCCAGCGATAAACAGGCCAAAATCCCATATCGAGCGCCATACAGGGTGGAAAACTTTACTCCGAAATTTCATGCCAACAGGTCTAATAATAAGCGTTATAAGTGCTAAAAACAAAACCCCATAAAAACTTGAAAACGCAGTTGCATAAACAATTGGCCAGGCAGCAAAAATGGCTCCAGCTCCTAAAATAAACCATACCTGATTGCCTTCCCATACAGGGCCAATACTGTTTATAGCAATTCGACGTTGCGTGTCTGTTTTTGCTGCGAAGGGCAAAAGAATGGCGACACCCATGTCAAAGCCATCCATTATGGCAAAACCAATTAAGAGAGTTCCCAATAAAATCCACCAAATTACACGTAAAGTCTCGTAGTCGATTATTTCGTGAATCATGACGTACCTTTAGAAATTTTATTGGTAAACTGTTCAATGGGTGTGGGGTATTGTGTGGGACCAATTCGAATATATTTAATCATTAGAAAAACATCAACAATTGCAAGAAGCGAGTAAAATACAACAAATCCAATAAGACTAAACCACACTTGACCGGAGGAGATACTCGAGACGCCTAAGTTTGTTGGCAAAATTCCTTCTATAGCCCAGGGTTGACGACCATGTTCGGCAACAATCCACCCGAGTTCAGAAGCAATCCATGGCAAGGGGAGAGAGAGGAGGGCTATTTTTAAGAACCATCGATTGTCTTCTATTCGCCTTTTTGCACAAATATAAAAAGCCATAGCAAAAAGAGCTATGAGCGTAAATCCAATCCCTACCATAAAACGAAAAGACCAAAAGAGGGGGAGGATATTGGGAACTGTATCCCATGCAGCTTTGGTAATTTGAGCAGCTGTTGCATCCGTAACATTTGTAGTATAGCGTTTTAGCAGTAATCCATATCCAAGATCTTTTTGATGTTTTTGAAAAAGAGACAGTACCTTAGGATCAGGATTGTTTTTGCTTTTGCGAAGATTATAAAGAGCATCATACGCAATAATTCCATTTTTAATTCGTTCTTCAGCTTGAGTGACAAGGTCAAGAATGCCGGGAATAGGCGTATTCAAAGTTCGGGTTGCAATTAGCCCCAACACCCAAGGAATTTTGATTTCATAATTGTTGGTGTGAGTTGTCAGGTTAGGCAAGCCAAATATTGTGAATCCAGCAGGCGCAGGTTCTGTTTCCCACATGGCTTCAATAGCAGCTAATTTCATTTTTTGATTTTGAGAAGTAGTATAGCCACTTTCATCACCTAAAACGACCACAGATAAAGCCGATGCCAATCCAAAACTTGCCGCTACGGTAAGAGATCGTTTAGCAAGATGGTGATGGCGGCCTTTTAAGAGATAGTAAGCACTGATAGCCATAACAAAGACAGCACCTGTCACATAACAGGCACTAACTGTATGGACAAACTTTGACTGCGCCACTGGATTAAAAATAACGTCATAAAAAGACGTCATTTCCATGCGCATGGTTAGATAATTGAATTGAGACCCTACCGGATTTTGCATCCACGCATTCGCAACTAAAATCCAAAATGCTGAAAGGTTAGAGCCAATTGCAACAAGCCAGGTTACAGTTAAATGTCCCACTTTGGTCAATCGGTCCCATCCAAAGAAGAATAATCCGACAAAAGTGGCTTCGAGAAAAAAGGCCATTAAGCCCTCAATCGCAAGAGGGGCACCAAAAATATCTCCCACATAGTGGGAATAGTATGCCCAGTTGGTGCCGAATTGGAATTCCATCGTGATTCCAGTTGCAACTCCCATAGCAAAATTGATTCCAAAAAGCAGGCCCCAGAATTTGGTCATCTGTTGCCAAATTTCTCGGTTGGTCATTACGTAGACACTTTCCATAATTGCAAGGAGAAGAGAAAGCCCAATAGTCAGGGGTACAAAAAGAAAATGATAAAGTGCTGTAAGGCCAAACTGCAATCTGGAAAGTTGAGAGACATCAAGATCTAGCATGGGAAGACTCTTGGGAATTTAATAACAGAGCATTAGTCATTTCTGTAGCGCTTACTTTGGGACGATTTTTAGGTGAAAAGCAGAGGAAAAATAAGCCACATAATAATATAAGTTTAACAGCAAACAAAATAACTATGTCGCGCCGGTATGATTTAAGCATGAGTTCTAAAAAAATAAAAAAATAATTCTAAAAGTTATCATAGTTAATCTAGTTACTATTTTCAATAGAAGATTCTTGATGTTTAGGCTGAAAATACTAAGTCATAAATAAACTAAATGTTAAATCTTATATCAAAATTTTAGTTCATACATCTTCAATTTTATTAAAATAATACTATATTAAAATTAGTAATTGTTGGTTTAACCTAAGAGGTCTCTCATGAGTCAAATTCGCAGTTTATTAGATGATTTTCGCTTAACAACAGCTGAAATTATTTACCATATGCCTGATCATCCTGATGTTTTACAATCTTTTATATGGCAAGATTATGATCTTCCCCCTCAATTTCCTAAATTGCACCATTTCTTAACGTTTTGGTCTCAAAATTTGGATGGCAAATTACACTCTGTATATGTTATGAGTGCACCGCATCTTGCAACTCCGGAAGTGCGTGTCACAGATTTTTTGGATACACTTCGTTAAGTGCTCAAGGGCTTATTTGACTTTGTGAACATCTTTTGAGTAAAGTTGAGCCACGCTAATGTCATGGGGGAGTTGGATGATGGAATGCTTTAACCATTCGGGAAAGATGAGTGTTGCGCTTTGTAAGAATTGTTACAAAGGTCTTTGCCAAGAGTGTTGTAAACCTCAATCCGGGCTACATTTCTCCTGTAGAGAAGTTTGTAATGAACAGGCAAACTTGGAAAATCAAATACGCGAGTGGAGTGGAAAATTTATTCTCAATAAAAAGAGTGCGCGCCACGCTCGACATATTGCATTGGTATTTATAATTTTGGGTTTGACGATTTTAGGGCCAGAGTTTTATGGTAATTTAGTTTACGGGAATAAAGTCTTCATTCCCATGGTAGCTTTAGGCGTTGCTATGTTTCTTGCTGCCTTAATTTCTTACAAAGGAATGCCAAAGTAGCCGGGGGCATACTTACAAAATTGCAGAAACCATATTCCCAGGATGTCTTTTAATTCTTCCCTGTAGTTCCCATTCGAGCATCATCGTAAGTATTGTCTGAGGGGGTGCGCTGTGTCGTGCAATTAATGCATCCAAAGATATTGGGGTTAGACTCAAATCTTGGTAGACATCTGTTTCTAAGGTATCCCAATTCAGCACAACCGGCGGTTCATAGTGTTTGTTATTTTCATCTTGAAGGCAAGGAATGCAAGGACCATCCAATACCGCTAATATATCTTGAACGGACTCTACCAAATAGGCCCCCTGTCGAATGAGATTGTTGGTTCCTCGGCATCGAGGGTCAAGAGGCGAACCGGGAACGGCAAACAACTCTCTGCCTTGTTCTAATGTTGTGCGAGCTGTTATTAAAGATCCGGACTGCAGGGCAGCTTCAATCACAACAACACCCTTACTGAGTCCCGAGATCAAGCGGTTACGCCTCGGGAAATGGCTGGCTCCTGGAAAAAGGGATAAAGGCATCTCCGAAATGATGGCTCCTGTCTGGGCAATCGCATGATAAAGCTCTTTGTGTTCAGGGGGATAAATGATGTCTACACCTCCAGCAATAACAGCAATTGTACCATAGGGCAGGGCACCTTGATGAGCAAAACGATCTATCCCTCGTGCAAGTCCAGAGGTAATTTTCCAGCCGACTTTACTTAAATCAACGGCGAGTCTTTCCGCAAATTGACGACCATGAAGAGAAGAATTTCGAGAACCGACAATTCCTAAAGTGGGTTGGTTTAAAATATCAAGATGACCAGACACACTGAGAAAAGGGGGGCAGTCGGGTAATGAACGCAGCATCTGGGGAAATTTGGGGTCCGACGCGCATAAAAGGGTATAATTTGCTTTTCTATGAGCGTTGATTTCCTGCTCTACAGCTTTTTCTGTAGCTAATCTATATTTATAATTTCCGTCTTTAATGGATTGGGTCAGGGCATGTATCGCTTCAGAAGCGCTTTTATACCGATGAATGAGTTGCCAGAAAGTGATAGGACCAATTTTTTCACTTCGTATTAAGCGAAGTCTCGCAATGAAGTCTTGCGAAATTGTTTGGGATTTTGATAACACTGTGCAGCTCCTGAATAATCAACTCGAAGAGGAGTTGGAGATTTATCAAAATCTATCAAATCTCATTTCCCAGGAGGGGTCACAGTCTATCTAGCCCGATTGTGTTACTTCTGGGAAGGATTCTCCACCTTCTTAGGAGGTAATTTAACTTCGATGAAGAGGTCTTTCAAGCGCTCTGGTGCCACATAGGATGGAGCTTTCATAAGTAAATCTTGCGCTTGTTGATTCATGGGGAAAGCAATTACCTCCCTTAAATTGGGTTCATCGGCAAGGAGCATCACAATTCGGTCAATTCCGGGTGCACAGCCGCCGTGAGGAGGAGCCCCATATCGGAAAGCATTTAAAAGACCGCCAAAGCGTTCTTCAACGTCTTCTTTTGTATAACCAACAATGTCAAAAGCTTTAAACATAACGTCTGGCAAGTGATTGCGAATGGCGCCGCTACATAATTCAATTCCATTGCAAACAATATCGTATTGATAAGCTTTAATGGTTAGCGGATCTTGAGATAATAAAGCTTCTAAGCCTCCTTGCGGCATGGAAAAAGGATTGTGACTGAAATCAATTTTTTTTGTATCTTCATCCAGCTCATACATAGGGTAGTCTACAACCCAACAAAATCTGAATGTGTCTTTTTCATATACGTCTAGGTCTTGTCCAACTTTTGCACGTGCCAACCCTGCAAGTTTTGCGGCTGGGGTCGCCTTGTCGCAAACAAAGAATACCGCATCACCTTCACTAATGTTGGCTATTGTTTTAAGTTGGTTAAGACGCTCTTCATCAAGAAATTTAGCAATAGGACCTTTTGCAACGCCTTCGGAGAAAATGATATATCCTAATCCTGGAGCACCCAACCCTCGAGCCCAATCATTCAATTTTTCAAAAAAGCTGCGCGGTTGGGTAGCAGCTTTTGGCGCAGGTATGGCACGGACAACAGCTCCATTATCAATGGCATTTTGAAACACGGTGAATGTAGAATTGCGAAATACGTCGGTAACGTCACAAATTTCAATAGGGTTGCGCAAATCAGGTTTGTCAGAGCCATATTTTAACATTGAGTCATCATAGGCAATGCGAGGAAAGGGGGGGACAGTGACCACTCTTCCTTGAGCAAATTCCTCAAATACGCCGTGAAGAACCGGTTCCACTGCGGCAAATACATCTTCTTGTGTGACAAAGGACATTTCCATATCTAGCTGATAAAACTCACCGGGAGATCGGTCAGCTCGGGCATCTTCATCCCGAAAACAGGGGGCAATTTGGAAATAGCGGTCGAATCCGGCAACCATGAGTAATTGTTTGAAAAGTTGAGGAGCTTGGGGGAGGGCATAAAAATGACCCGGGTTCAAACGGCTAGGCACAAGAAAGTCTCGAGCGCCTTCGGGGGAAGATGAAGTCAATATGGGGGTTTGATATTCCATAAATCCTTGCTCAATCATCCGACGACGAATCGATGAAATAATAGAGGAACGCAAAATGATATTGGCGTGCAATTTTTCTCTTCGCAAATCTAGAAAACGATAAGTGAGGCGAGTATCTTCAGGGAAATCTGCATTGCTATTGACTTGAAGGGGCAACATTTCTGCTTGAGATTGTACAATTAAGCTCTCAATTTGAATTTCAATCTCTCCCGTGGGCATCTTTTTATTGACTGTGTCCGGTGTACGTTGAACTACAGTTCCATTGAGGGTAATAACGCTTTCATTGCGTAATGATTCTGCTGAGGCAAAGGCAGGGCTATCAACGTTAATCACACACTGTGTCAGTCCATAATGATCTCGTAAATCAATAAAAAGTAAGTTTCCATGATCTCTTTTCCGGTGAACCCAACCGGATAAACGAATACTTTGACCTGTATGGGAGTGGCGAAGTTCACCACAATGATGTGTGCGATAGGAATGCATGTTTACCTCAGTTTAATGACGAACATTGTCTGTACGCGTTCAAGTTAATACTATTTTGCAAAAATATCCGCGTTTGGAGAGTTTTGTTAACCGTAAGAAGTTTCTCCGCAAATTCACAAATTTTGCGAGTATTTACCTTTAACTTGAATAGGTACACATATATCTATAAAAGGCCACAAAAGGACTTTAGTTGTCAAGAAAGGTGAGCGTAAATTGTATGATTCTAAAAAATTTAGTCTATGGAAACCAATTCAATCTCAAATATGAGATCTGAGTTGGGTGGGATTGCATTCCCCGCGCCTCTTTCGCCATATCCTAGGTTTGCTGGAATATGTAGGCGGCGCTTTCCCCCGACTGCCATCGTAGCTAGGCCTTCATCAAACCCAGGAATAACTTGACCTACACCGACCATGAATTGAATAGGAGAACCACGATCATAGGAATTATCAAATTGTGTCCCATCTTTTAACGTTCCCCGATAGTGCACACTGATGCGTTGACCTGTTTTAGGCGTCTCGCCCGTTCCCACTAGCGTTTCTTCATATTGTAGGCCGGAAGCAGTCTTAACGATTTGTGTCATAATAATTAACTCCTTGAAATGTGTATTTTTTTGTAAAGTCTCATATTTTAAGAGTGATTAACAAGTCTTTTTTAAATGATGAGTTTGATTCTCTTGCAATTTAGGGCGCTCCTCTGTACAAAATATAAGAGAAATGGAGTATAATTCATGACCCAATTTGTTGTTGCTGCTCTTTACAAATTTGCTGATCTGCCCGATTTTGAGGAGATGATTCCGCCGTTAAAAGCTTTGTGCGATCTTCATAAAGTTAAGGGGACTCTTTTATTAGCGTCAGAAGGAATAAATGGGACTATTGCGGGTACACGAGAAGGAATAGATGCGGTATTAAGCTATTTGCACTCAGATGAACGCTTGAAAGATATAGAACATAAAGAGTCTTTTGCTTCTGAGCACCCATTTTACCGTATGAAAGTTCGTCCCAAGAAAGAAATTGTAACCCTTGGGGTTCCGGGGGTGAATCCTGGGAAAAAAGTGGGTACTTATGTGGCGCCGGAAGCATGGAATGAATTAATTTCTGATCCCGAGGTTGTCGTTATCGATACCCGTAATGATTATGAATATGGCATTGGAACTTTTAGAGGGGCCATAAATCCGAACACGGAGACTTTCCGTCAATTCCCTGAATTTGTGACGAAAAACCTTAATCCATCTCACCATAAAAAAGTCGCTATGTTTTGTACCGGCGGCATACGATGTGAAAAAGCATCTTCTTATATGTTAGAGCAAGGTTTCGAAACTGTGTATCACCTTCAAGGGGGTATTTTGAAATACCTTGAAAATGTGCCTGCAGACGAGAGTTTATGGGATGGTGAATGCTTTGTTTTTGATAATCGAGTTGCTGTAAAACATGGTTTGGAAGAAGGTGAATTTGACTTGTGTCATGGATGCCGTCATCCTATTTCTCTTCAAGACAAAGAATCTTCTAAGTATATTCCTGGAGTGGCTTGTCCCCATTGCCTTGATTCTGTCCCTGCTAAAAAACTTCATCGGGCGGCGGAACGTCACCGCCAAGTAGAACTTGCTAAGGAACGCAATCAAAAGCATATTGGACGTTAAAATTTTTTCTTAATAAATAGAAATATATAGATTGTCCCGTTGCTTACGCTCATTGCAATAAGGAGAGTGAGCGAGTTATTGGGAAGACAGTGTCTAACTGGAAATAGCTACCAACAGACCTATGTAATGTTCATTTTTCTTGAAAAATTGTCCATGTCGTGATTTGCCAACAGAATAATCTATCATGAATTGCAAATGTCTTCCACCCCATACAGGGTTATCTAACTGCAATCCAGTTCTGATATTCAAACTTTGCTTGAAATTATTTTCAGACCAGTGATGTGTGTGAACACCTAATATGTAGTGAGTTGTATCAAACATGAATTTTGCCTCAGACACGTAATCTACACCCACCTCCAAAGTCAGAGGTTTTAATGAAGAGGGGTCTCGGTGCACCAAATAAGCTATACCTATATAAGGTCGTATCGTTTTAAATTTATAGGCAGTATACCATTTTAGATATTCATAACTAAGATTGATTCTTTTTTTAAGATAATCGGGCCGACTAATAAGAAATTCATCTCCTAAATGACAACTTGTATGGGCAAATTGAATTAGATTCTGCCACTTTCTCTCATAAACAATGGATAAACCGGCCCCAATAAAATAATCAGAATTGATCAATCGAGTAGGATTGGAGCCAATATCCATTAATCCAAACAACCCAGCTTGAGCCCCTAGTTCATAGCTCCATGAATTGTTACTATAGCGAAGCAGGGCTAAATTCTCTCCAAAGGAAAGACTGAAAATATCTTTGCCATAAATCTTTTTTAAATGTCGTTGATATCCAGCTGAAAACTTTGGCCATTTTGGATCCGCTATGGGTGAATCATACAATACCCCGGCGGGTAACAATTTCAAGGTAGAAACAGAGGATTGAGGTTCAACCACCATGGCATCTTTTGGAGGCGTTGAATTCGTTTTACTTTCAGGATTTTTAATTTCTACGTACTTAAAAAATTTGGTTTCTTTTAATCGATGCACAAGTTTTTCTTTTGTAGAAACATCAAGTTCATTTTTTAAGAGATGAATAATTAAATTTTCATTTTGAATGTAATATTCAACTTTTTCTTCAGGAATTATATCATTGATTATGCAAGAAACGTAGCCCATTCGGTAGTCTTTTGAAAATGCATAGCATTTGCTAAAGATGCCATTGCATATGAAAAAAGTTACGCACACAGCGCATAACAACATACTTACAAGGCCTTTTTTTTGCTGAAACAAGATGCAACTCCGAAATTATAGATGGGTAAAAATATTACACAAGCATAATTTTCGGCATGAAAGCAATCCCCTAAAGGAGGAATGAGGTTTCTCCCATCCCTAAGGGCAAATTCTAAAAATTAACAATTGAACCAATTTTTAAGTGCCAGAACCTGTAAATGGGCTCAATTGTCGCAGGCTACTGTCGTCCGGCTTGTTCTTCCGCATAAGTTTGCAAAGATGCCACACGGGCTTGCTCCATCTGACGGGCTTCTTCTTCCTGATGTGCGGTTACGAGCGAATTTTGTTTTGCTTGTTTTATTTGACGGGCTTCTTCCTCCTGCCGTGCAGTCACTAAAGAATTTTGACGCGCTTGCTCAAATTGGCGCGCCTCTTCTCTTTGAAGGTTAGCTTGAGTTTGCTGAGGTTCATATCTCGATTTGTTATCATAAGGAGAGTTTGCTCTATACTTTGAGTGAATAGAATGGACAGTTTGTTGATGCGAAGGGTAGGTCTGAGTACGATAGGATTGGCGATATTTTTTGGGTTTCTTGTAATAAACGTAATTTGGAGAATATGCAGGATTTTGATTATAGATATGTACACTTTGCAAATTATTATTTTTTATAATTTTGTGTTTTCTTTTAACAGAAAAATTTGATTTTTGAATTTGTGAAAAAGGAACAAATTGTCTATGTACACTTTCGTATCTATAACTTGATTCTGTCACACATCCACATAATAATAGAGGGATGAAAGTAATGATAAATTTTGATCTAGCCATCGGTCAATACCTTATATTTTATAATTTGTTGAACTTGCTTTATTGAATTAATGTTTTATTGTTACTTTCACATTTACTATATTAAATAAAAAACAACAACATAAATTTTAAATTTAAATAACTTGGAATATTGCATAAATGCAATTCCAGCCCCTACTTGCCAAGCCCGTACTTTTGCGCCAGGATTAAGTAGAAACTCTATCTTGAGCAGATGAGCTAAGGGGATGTAAATGACCTATCAACAAATTTTGGCAGAGCTGAACTTAACTCCTTATCTTACGCAAATGGGCGCTATCTCTATTCAGTCGCCGATTGATGGGTGCGAGCTTGCCCGTCTCGCAGAAACTCCCTTGTCTGATGTTGATAAAATAATTGATCAAGCTCAAGCTGCCTTTTTGCTCTGGCGAAATATTCCCGCTCCCAAACGGGGTGAATTAATTCGTCTATTTGGGGAAGAATTAAGAGCAGAAAAAGAAAATTTGGCCCATATCGTCACTTTAGAATCAGGGAAAATATTGGAAGAAGGTCGAGGGGAAATTCAAGAGATGATAGATATGTGCGACTTTGCGGTTGGCTTGTCGCGACAACTTTATGGGCTGACCATTGTCTCAGAACGCTCTCAACACCGCATGATGGAAACATGGCACCCTTTAGGGATCGTGGGAATTATCACTCCTTTTAATTTTCCTGCAGCCGTGTGGGCGTGGAATGCTTGCTTAGCTCTAATTTGTGGAAACTCCTTGATCTGGAAGCCATCAGCAAAAACTTCCCTTACGGCCTTGGCATGTCAAAATCTTCTTTTAAAAGCCGTACAACAGTTCGGTGCAGCTCCTCCCCATCTTCACCAAGTCTTGTTGGGAAATGAAATAATTGCACAAATGGTGGTTGATAGTCCCCGCATTCCTCTTATCAGTGCAACCGGTAGTACGCGTATGGGCAAATATGTTGGTCCAAAAGTTGCGGCTCGCTTCGGGAAAGTTTTACTTGAACTTGGGGGGAACAATGCTATGATTGTCGCTCCAAGCGCGGATCAATCCCTAGCCCTTCAGGCCATTTTGTTTAGTGCAGTTGGTACAGCTGGTCAAAGGTGCACCTCGCTTCGTCGCATTTTTGTTCATGATTCAATCTACACCTCCCTTGTTCAGAAACTAAAGAAGAACTATGAAACATTGCCCATTGGTAATCCATTAGAGAAAGGAACTCTCGTCGGCCCCCTTATTGATCAAGCCTCGTTTCAGCACATGCAAAATGCTCTTACCACTAGCCAAAAGGAGGGGGGGGTTGTTTTTGGGGGCGAAAGAGTCTTAGAAGAGGCCTATCCTAATGCTTTTTATGTTCGCCCGGCAATTGTTGAAATGCCTGGACAAACAGAGATCGTACGCACCGAAACCTTTGCTCCCATTTTGTATGTTATGAAATACACAGATTTTGAAGAGGTTTTGGTTCTTCATAACGAAGTTATGCAAGGATTGTCTTCATGCATTTTTACAAACGATGTTCGAGAAGCTGAGCAATTTATATCTACACAAGGAAGTGATTGTGGCATTGCTAATATCAATATTGGACCCAGTGGTGCTGAAATTGGCGGTGCATTTGGAGGTGAGAAAGAAACGGGTGGGGGGCGTGAGTCAGGGACAGATACCTGGAAGGCTTATATGCGCCGTGCCACCAATACAATTAATTACTCTAAAGTCCTCCCTTTAGCGCAAGGAATAAAATTTAATGTCTAACTCAACCTTTATTTGGGCAGATCCTCTCCTGCTTGAAGATCAACTGGAAGCTCTAGAGCGCGAAATTCGGGACTCAGCACATGCTTATTGCCAAGAAAAACTAATGCCAAGAATTCTCGAAGCAAATCGCAAAGAGTATTTTGATCCTGCCATTTTAACAGAAATGGGACAAATGGGATTTTTGGGGGCAACGCTGTCTCCTTCTCAGGGTGGCTCGGGGGCTGGATACGTAAGTTATGGGCTCATTACGCGAGAAGTTGAACGAGTGGATTCTAGCTATCGCTCTGCTTTGAGTGTTCAATCTTCACTTGTCATCTATCCAATCGCAACTTATGGAACACAAAGTATGCAGCAAAAATACTTGCCACGTTTAATGACAGGAGAAAGTATAGGATGCTTTGGGCTCACGGAGCCTGATGCAGGATCTGACCCGGGAAATTTGCGGACCACCGCTCGTAAAACGGGAGGGGGTTATCTTTTAAACGGTACGAAGACGTGGATAACAAACTCACCAATTGCCGATGTTCTGGTGGTTTGGGCGCGGACAGAAGATGGATTGATCCGGGGTTTTGTAATTGATCGAGATACACCGGGTGTTTCAACCCCTAAAATTGAGGGTAAATTTAGTTTGCGGGCCTCTATTACGGGTATGATTTCCCTTGAAGATGCTTTTGTGCCTGAAGAAAACATGTTCCCAACTATCACAGGATTAAAGGGGCCATTTGGTTGCTTAAATAATGCTCGCTACGGTATTGCCTGGGGGGCTTTAGGTGCCGCAGAATTTTGCTGGCACGCGACACGTCAATATACCCTCGATCGAAAGCAATTTGGTCGCCCTCTTGCGGCGAATCAATTGGTTCAAAAAAAGTTGGCAGATATGCAAACGGAAATCACTCTTGCCTTACAAGCGTGTTTGCGAGTGGGGCGGTTAAAAGATCAGGGGCATGTTGCTGCAGAAGCTACCTCCCTCATTAAACGTAATACATGTGCCAAATCTTTGGACATCGCTCGGACGGCTCGTGATCTGCACGGCGGTAACGGCATAGTGGATGAGTATCATGTTATTCGTCACGTTATGAATTTGGAAGCGGTTAACACTTACGAGGGGACGCATGACATTCACGCGCTCATCCTTGGTCGTGCCCAAACAGGCATCGCTGCCTTTGGAGGGGAATGATTATAGTCCAAGATGCTGTCGCGATATCTAGCCCTTTCATGAATACAAATATAGGTTGATTACCGCATTTTTGGCCTTTGACCTCATTTTTGACACTCACTTAATTTTCTAAAAGCATAAGCGACACGACCGTATATCCTGTTCTAATGTCAAGGAGTCCGTTTATGAGTGGCATTTCCGCTGAGAGTAGCGTAGTAAAAATATATGAAATCAGAAAACACGACGTACGATGTCATAATTATTGGTGCAGGAGCCGCTGGATTAATGGCGGCTATATCTGCAGGTGCGCGGGGTAAAAAAACACTTCTCATTGAACACACGGATAAAGTGGGGGAGAAAATCCGTATTTCTGGAGGAGGTCGGTGTAATTTTACAAACTTACGAGCAGCCCCCCACAATTATATTAGCAACAATCCCCATTTTATGAAATCAGCCCTTGCTAAATACACACAGCATCAATTCATCAAACTCGTAGAGTCCTATAATATTGCTTATCATGAAAAAACGTTGGGGCAATTATTCTGTGACGGGTCATCGAAGCAAATTATTTATATGCTTAAGGATCAATGTCAAAAAAATGGTGTTGAGATTCGTCTTAATTTACGTGTGCTTGATGTATGTCGACAGACCAATTTTAAGGTTGAAACGTCAGAAGAAATTTTGACCTGTGAGGCTCTGATCATTGCTGCTGGCGGATTATCTATTCCTAAAATTGGTGCCAGTGATTTTGGGTATCGAATCGCCAGAAAGTTTGGATTGAAAGTCATTCCTCCTCGTCCGGCTTTGGTTCCCTTAATTGTGAATGAAACTGATAGATCATCTTTTGCTAGTTTAAGTGGGGTGTCCAATGATTCCGTGGTCACCTATGGGAAAGTTAATTTTCGGGAAAATATTTTATTTACCCATCGTGGTTTAAGTGGACCGGCAATTTTACAAATTTCTTCTTATCTTGAAAAATTTGACAATGAAGATATTCATATTGATTTGCTTCCTGATCTTAATTTGAAAGACTATTTCATAACAAACAAAACTAATAAGCAAACACCGGCAAACGTTTTGAAACATCGTTTGACAAACCGGTTGGTGGACACCTTGGCTTTAGCTCCTGATTTTCATAAAAGCATTACAGATCTTCGAAAAGACGTTCTTTTTGCTATTGCCGATCAATTTCACCATTTTAAAGTAAAGATCAAGGATAGCGAGGGATATCAAAAAGCCGAAGTCACCGCAGGAGGGGTAGATACGGATGAGCTATCTTCCAAAACAATGGCGGCTAAAAAAGTGCCAGGATTATTTTTCATTGGTGAGGTTGTGGATGTGACGGGTTGGCTTGGAGGCTATAATTTTCAGTGGGCTTGGTCGTCAGGATATGCCGCGGGTAGTCAGTGTTAATCAAGATATTGTCTTTTGAATTTCATAATGTCACATTTGAGCAAGACTAATATTTGAAAGGGAAGAACCTCATGTCAAAAGTTTGGTTTATCACGGGATGTTCAAAAGGTTTTGGTTGGGAATTAACCCAAGAACTCCTTAAAACAGACGCTTGTATTGTTGCAACGGCTCGCAACCCAGACCTTTTAAAAGAAATGCAACAAAAATACCCCGATCAATTGTTGGTATTAAAATTAGATGTTACCAAACAAAATGATATTGATTTTGGGGTTCAAGAAGCCCTTACAAGATTTAAACGTATTGATGTTTTAGTTAATAATGCCGGGTATGGGTTGGTGGGCGCCCTTGAAGAATGCTCAATGGAGGAAATACGCAATCAGTTTGAGACCAATGTTTTTGGTTTGATGAACGTTACTCGCACAATTTTGCCAGCTATGCGAGCTCAAAAAGCTGGTCACATAATTAACATATCTTCTGTTGCTGGGCTTGTGGCTGGGGCAGGGTCTGGAATGTATAGTGGAACGAAATTTGCGGTAGAAGGTTTTTCTGAGAGTTTGGCTCAAGACGTTTCAAACTTTGGTATTAAGGTAACCCTTATAGAACCTGGCCCTTTTAAAACAGATTTTGCAGGAAGATCTATTAAAATTCCTCCCGCTCATCCAGATTATAAAGACAGCTCAGCTCACAGCACACGAGATTATATAAAAAATATACATACAAATCAGCCGGGCGATCCGATTAAAGCCGCAAAAATTATGATACATCTTACGGAATTAAGAGATCCTCCCTTGCGATTACCCTTAGGAAATATTGCTTTGGAGCGTATCTTTACTAAATTTGACAGCCTAATTGCTGACCTTAAAAAGTATGAAGACCTTATACGCTCCGCAGATTATAATTTAGAGAAGGTATAGAAATTTCACTAGCCTACATCACCGCTTAGAAAATGCTTGCGGCATAGGGCTATGTAGCGGTCATTTCCGCCAATAAAGATTTGTTCACCTTCACGCACAATTTTGCCATTTCCATCTAGGCGGGCGTTCATAATGGCTTTACTCCCACAATGGCATATGGTTTTTATTTCACTTAGCTCATCAGCCAATGAGAGTAAATATCGGCTTCCCTCAAAGGTTTCTCCGCGAAAATCTGTACGTAAGCCATATGTGAGTACAGGTAATTTCAATTGATCGACCACTTGTGCGGACTGCATAACTTGATCTTTTGTCATAAATTGTGCTTCGTCAATCAAGATACATCGTAACTTGGGCAGTTGGAGGCGTGTGTGGTGAATGTGGTCGAAAAAATTGAAGGTACGATCAAATGGAATAGCTTCCTTAGCAAGTCCAATACGGGAGGCAATTTTGCCGGGAGCGAACCGATCGTCAATAATAGGCGTGAAGAGCAAAGTATCCATTCCCCTCTCGTGATAATTGTAACTGGATTGGAGGAGGGTCGTGGTTTTCCCCGCATTCATTGCGGAATAATAAAAATAGAGCTTTGCCATCCTTAATCTTATCTTTCTTTCGAGTTTTCTCTCAAGTATAGATAGCGATTGGGGATGGCGCTACTACAATTTTGCAAGTTAGTTTCGGCTTAGATGACTATTAATGAGCCTACCCGCTTTTCCCTCCCACTCAACAATGCCTTGAATGCGGCCGATTTCATGTCCTTGGGAATTAATAAACACGGTTGTGGGGAGGACGGGAGTGCGAAATGATTGTGCTAAAATACCTTTTTTATCGTAAGCAATCTTTAAATTTTTAATGCCTTTGGAGTTATAGAAATTGCGAATTTTCTCTATGTCCTTTATATCAGTTGCTACGGCGATAATATGAGCGGTGTCCCCGTATTTTTTAGCAAACGCATCAAGTTGGGGCAGTTCTTGCAGGCAAGGGCCACACCAGGTTGCCCAAAAATGTAGAATGACGGGTTTTCCTGAAAATTCTTTAAGACTTATTTCTGTAGCTTCGGTTACAGTTTCAGAATCAGCATGCCAAAATTTTCCTTCATCAATGGGTTTTGAGGGGGAAGTTGGAATATAGTTGATGGATAGTAAAGACACTTTTCGGGTTTGCTTTTTATCGGCTTCTGGGGCGGGAGATTCTGCAGTTAATGCCCAAAACCCTGCAGCTCCTATACTGGCTAAAACAAGGCCCATAATAAAATAGATATTTTTGTTCATTAGTTGTCTCCTGATAATCCTAGTTAATGCTGCATGCTTATTATTTTTTAATATTGTAAAAGCTGATTAAAAAAATTTTAAATATTGAGAATTATTTTTCAAGCTTTCAAGTTATATATAATAACTTTCACAATGCGTTACCAGGTAAATAAAAATTTTTATTTTTGAAAACGCACTTTGGCTGTTCCAGATTGGGGATTAAGCATGCTCAATATGCGCCCCACCGTTTCAGCTAACTTATGGCGGTGCACAACCATGTCTATCATTCCATGGTCTAGGAGGTATTCTGCCCGCTGAAAGCCTTCTGGCAATTTTTGACGGATCGTTTCTTCAATGACCCGTGCCCCGGCAAACCCGATAATTGCTTTGGGTTCAGAAATTGCAATATCTCCCAGCATAGCAAAAGAAGCTGAGACCCCCCCGGTGGTTGGGTTTGTTAATATGACAATATAGGGTAAATTCGCTTCTTTCACTTTTTTCACAGCAATCGTTGTACGCGGCATTTGCATTAAGGATAAAGCGCCTTCTTGCATTCGTGCGCCCCCTGAAGCGGGGATAATAATTAAGGCAGCATGGGTGTTAACGGCCAACTCGGCAGCTGTCAGAATCCCCTCGCCAACGGCAATGCCCATTGAGCCTCCCATAAAAGAAAAGTCAAAGGCAGCTACCACGGCAGACTGTCCGCCAATTTTACCACTCGCAACAACGATGGCGTCATCCTGCCCAGTTCGACTGCGATAATCTTTCAAACGATCTGTATATCGTTTGCTATCCTTAAATTTTAAGGGGTCAGAAATAACTTTTGATAAGGGAGCCTTAATAAAGGTTTTGTGATCAAATAAAGACTCAAGACGATCTTGAACCGTCATACGCATATGATTTTCGCAGTGATGGCAGACATACGTATTTTCAACCAGATCCCGATGAAAAATCATATGTTCACAGGCATCACACTTATCCCACAAATTATCAGGCACTTCATTTTTGTGCATGAGAGCTTGTATCTTAGGACGAACAAAATTTGTTAGCCAATTCATCAGAATATACCTTTCAGTTTATCAAAAGGTCAGTTTCACGTAGCCGTTAAGGTATAAACCTTCTAGGCATTCAACAATTGACGAAGTTCTTTTCCTGTCTTAAAGAAGGGAACACTCTTACTTTCGACCATAAGAACTTCACCTGT
Source organism: Alphaproteobacteria bacterium (assembly GCA_016870095.1). Taxonomy (NCBI): domain Bacteria; kingdom Pseudomonadati; phylum Pseudomonadota; class Alphaproteobacteria; species Alphaproteobacteria bacterium. Next base: position 260,660 of record VGCI01000001.1, read on the forward strand.
GCGAGGATTGCGGCTTTTACGAGGGTTGCGATGACGAATTGAAAAAGTACCGAATCCACGCAATTCTACGCGACCGCCTTTTGCTAACGCGTCCATAACTTCATCAAATATTTTACAAACCATCTCTTCCACTTGGGCATAAGTTAGGTTTTGAAAGGATGCACTTACTTTGGCAATCAGTTCAGACCGTGTCATTATTTTTTCTCCTTAATAAAGCTCAGAGTTTTGTGCTGAAATAGAATTTTTAATTCGCTTCCAAGATTAACCACAAACCGCTTTGAAGAATCAAGAAAATTTTTGAAGTTAAGTGTGGGGGGCATTGTCCCTTACACTTTAATTCCTCTTTAATGCATTTCTGATAAACTCTAAGGGATAGTCTTATTGAGGAATAGGGCCAATTATATGCTTAGAAGGTAGGAAGGGAATTGTTGCTAATGCAACAAAATGAAAAAAAGCCTGATGATAAAAAGTCTGTACAAAATCAATGTACCGTTAAAGGAACCTTGGATGATACAGAATTACATTTGGCTTGGCTTGCCCAACAATTTCCCAAGCACTCTGCAGCAGTCCTCAATATTCAAAATTCTTTACTAATTTTGAAGAAAATCAATAAGAATATTGTGGCAACAAACAAAAACAAAGGGCAAATGGTAAAATTAAAAAATGAAATTGCTATGCAAATTGGAAAAATTCAAGACTATATACGTGCGGAAAAGGGGAGGGAAAGTAAGGAGTTAAACTGGACTTTTCAAAGATTAGTGGAAAATTTGCAAGAACATATCATTCTAGACTATGACCCTCAGGAAACGAGCACGGGAACACAGTTTCTGCACTCAATAGGGTTTGATCAAATTGTAAGCATGATTAATGCGGCCTCGCTTCACGAACCGGAGTGGATGTCTCGCACAGGAACGTTACTGGTTTTGGATGATAATCCCAATACCTCTCAAGCATTGATGCGCCGCTTGACCCGTGAAGGACACATCGTATTGAATGCCGCCACAGAATCTGAAGGATTTGCTTATCTGCGATCTCATGCCGTTGAAGCCATTTTGGTGGATTACATAATGTTCCAGAACAAAATTTGTGACTTTTTAAAAAAAATCGAAGCAGATCACCTTGTCGGCTACATACCTGTGATTGTTATTGGAGCTCCTGAAAACATTGATGTTATGGAGAAAATGACGGAATTAGGTGTGGGCGATTATTTGGCAAAACCCGTTAATCCTACATTGTTAAAAATGCAAGTCCACGCTGTTTTAGAAAAAAAATACGCTTTTGAACAGCGGGTTAAGCGTTCGCAAGAAATGCAGAGGACGCGTCAAGAACTTGTCGCGGCCATTCAAGATTTGCCAGATGGGTTTGGTATTTTTGATCAAAACAACCATTTGGTTATGCATAATGAAAAACTATTTGAATATTATCCACACCTAAAACATAGAGATGAAATGACCCGAGGGGGATTAACGTTTGAAGGCTATCTTGAAGCTAATCTTGCCGCAGGAATATATTTGTTTGAGAATGAGAGAGCTCGTCGATCTTGGATTGCTGAAAAGAAAGCGAATTTCTTCCTACCTGCCAGTCAATGGGAAGAATCCTTATCGAATGGCCTGGTGCTGGGCGTTACAACCTATCGAACACCTGATGGGGGGGGAGCTTTGGTCGTAAAAGATATTTCGCAAGATAAGGCTCATCATCAAGATCTAACCTTTTTGGCTTACCATGACTCGTTGACGGGATTATTAAATCGTAAAGCTTTTCACCAAAAATTGTCCCAATCTATCTTTAGTGTGAAAAATTCTGAAACAGCTCATTTTGCTGTCTTATTTCTTGACCTTGACGAATTTAAGATCATCAATGATTCCCATGGTCACGATATGGGGGATTGGTTATTAAATCAGGTTGCACAACGGTTAAGAAGATGCTTAAGAGGAGATGATACGCTGGCTCGGTTTGGTGGAGATGAGTTTTGTATTATCTTAAATTACCCCGTCAATCGTACCAAGATTAAGTTAGTTGCGAGTCGTATTTTGAAATCAATTTCAAATCCCTACATTCGAGAGGGTATATCAATGAGTGTTGGGGTAAGTATTGGAATTGCCATTTATTCGTCAGGAATAGAAGACAGCGAATCTCTTTTAAAGGAAGCTGATGAGGCAATGTATGTTGTAAAGCAATCTGGTAAAGGGCGCTTTTGCTTTTATGATGAACTTCTTAAGTCCAAATCTTCATCCAAACCAAAACCAACTAAATATAATAAAAATCGGTAGTAAAATGCAAGATGACCAAAGGATATAGGCTAAAAATCCTGGCATTTTTATGTGGGATTGGATTGCAATGCTACGAATCACAAAGTTTGGGGCATTCCCTATATACGTCATAGCGCCTAAGAAAACGGCGCCAAGAGAAATAGCCTCTAAAATTGGCGCATATTCAGTCATCAAGGATACTGGATTGCCTCCTGCCATGTTAAAGAAAATGAGGTAAGTTGGCGCATTGTCAAGAAAGGCAGAAAAAAGACCTGTGAGCCAGAAATACAGATTAACATCGGGAATATTATGGGGATTTGCCATGAGAATAAGTGAGCCCAAGGGTCCTGCTTCTCCGGCTTTTAACATGCCCAAAACAGGAATAACGGTTATAAATATCCCTAAAAAGACCATGGCAACCTCTTCTAGGGGGGCCCACGTAAAGCGGTTAGCTTCATGTACTGTAGATGGTGTGAATTTCCAGGAGGCTATGGCAATAAAGAAAAGGGTAGTATCACGGATGAGAGCAGCTAAATCTATGGACACCCCTGCGAGTGTGACATGAGGTTTTTGTGTAATCATACTTTCCATAATTACGATAAAAATAGCGCCACTTAAGAAAAGAAAATTTTGCTGTCCTTTAACTGTGATTTTGGCTTCTCCCTGCAGATGGTCTGGATCTAGAACAGAAGGATCATGGTAGAAATAATAATGATCAATAGCCCAAAAAACGACTAAAATAGCCCCCCCCACTATTAAAAACGGATAAATTAAATGAGTTGTAGTCCAAAAAAAATCAACCCCGTTTAAAAAACCAATAAACAGGGGTGGATCACCTAAGGGAGTTAGTACTCCCCCAATATTTGCAACAAGGAAAATAAAGAAAATAATGATATGAGATCTATAGTGTCGATAACGATTTAAGGCAATAAGAGGGCGAATGAGAAGCATGGAAGCACCCATTGTTCCTATAAGATTCGCAAGCATAGCTCCAAACCCTAATATACTGGCATTAATTAAGGGGGAGGCTTTTCCTTTCATAGAAATGTGAATGCCTCCCCCAATCGTGTATAAAACAGTAATGAGAGCCATAAAAGGCACGTAATGATGGAGTAAGGTATAAGCTAAAATAGAAAGAGTGGAAAAAAAACCAGTTTGAAAAACTAAAGGAATAATAAAGCTGGTGATCCATCCCCCCAAAATAATTCCAAATCTTTGATGCCAGAATTTAGAAGCAAAGACGGGAATAAAGGCCAGAGAAGCCAAAAATCCTCCAAACGGGATCAACCAAAGTAAAGAAAAAAATAGAGGATCATGCAGCATCTTGATTCTGTCTCCAAATTCACTCACACTAAACAAAGAATATTACCATAACACTATGGGAAAAGCCATGATAGAGAATCTTGTAAATGGAAGCACAATGTGGCCCTACGTTAAAAGAGGCTTGATTGCCTGCGGGTGTGTCCTACTTTTAGGTTGCGGTCTTTTAATTTTTAAGGGCCCTTCGATTGCAAAAAATATGGCACAAGTTTCTTTAGAGAAAAGCCTACGCCCTCTCGGTATACATCAGATCAATATTGAATCCATTAATTTTGGGTGGGGAAGATTATATTTTCGAGATATTCGCTCCCAACCCACAAACTCAACCCCAAGCTTAACGATTCAGGAAATGGATATGGCCATTTCACCTTTTTTTAAGGTGAAAGCTATCGATATTGTAGGGGCTACCCTCGAACTCAAAGACAGTGATAAAATCTCTTTTTCCAAAAATAATTTGCACGAGAAATTAGGGGGTATTGGAAAAATTCTCAAATCGGTAAAGCAAATGAATATTCCTTCCCTTGCTATGCGAGACTGTCTTTTAATTCTCCCTTCATCCCATGGCTCGATAAAACTACCTCTTCATGCGGTCACTGAAACCACCGTCACGCGTAACCAAGTTTTGACTATTGATCTGGGAGAAGCCGGCGGAAATAATTTTTCTGGGCAACTTGTCTTAGATATAAGTCGAAAAGGGACAGTTCTAGATGTTCACACCACCAACCTAGACATCAAAACACCCACTTTTCAAATTATAGCTCCTGAGGTTTCCTTTCGAGGGAGTACGGGAAGTGAGGGGGAAGAGGGTTGTAAAATTGATGGATTTGCGAAACTTAACCAACTCAAACTGGATGGATATGGCTCATTAAAAGCGCCTTTAGAAGTCAATCTAGAAGGAGAGGGTACACCCGATTACATCGTTTTTGATGAATTGAGAGTACAGACTTTAGGAAAAGATAATGATTTGCTTGAACTTGAGGGGAATTTTAAACCTTCTGAAAATTCGGGGCAACTTATTCTCACGACTCAAATTAACCAACTGTCCAATTTGTGGGATTTTACGCCCCTCATTGCTGGCCATAACGGTGATAAAGTCACCGTAAACGGAAAACTAAATTTAACAAGTGAGCTTTTTTGGGATAAAGGGGTTTTGAAAACTTCTGTTTTAGCTTTGAATCTCAAAGGTGGATCCCTTAAAAAAGATGGTTTTTCTCTTGAAGGAGCAAGTACACAAGTTCTTTTTAACACATTGAAACCTCTGACGACAAAAGGTACGCAACGGATATCTGCGACCAAACTCACCACCTCAGGTATTGACTTATCGAAAGTTGCTTTTGAATGCCTGTTTGATGCCACCGGACTTTTTCAAATTAAGAAATTTACAGCTGAAACGTTAAGTGGAACCCTAAAAGCACACCAATTTAAAAGAATTGAGAAAGCGGCTGGGCCATCTTTCCAGTTTGAAACTGATTTTGAAAATATTGAATTGGCTGATATCTTAAAATTAACGGATCTTAAAACCCTTTCCGGGCGGGCAAAGCTGGCCGGTAATGCGTCTATGAGTTATGATTTACAGGGAGGGTTAGACGTTAATCAAGCTGAACTTCATTCTATTTCCGAAACAGGACTCATTCAGTATCAGCCCGCAGACGGGAAAATTGAAGCCAGTCATTTAGGACAAGGGGGCGCTTCAATGGCCTTTCAAGTTCTTGATAATCTTAACTTTACAGTTTTTAATGTTCGACTCGAACATTTGGCAGATAATCCTGCCGAGATGCAAGGTATTGTAAAAATGTTGGGGTCTAATCCAAAAGTCTTGAATGGTTATCCTTTTGAGTTTAATATTGTGACAACGGGTAAGCTGAAAGACTTGGTGATCAATACACTGCACCACATGAAACCCCCGACTGATTTAGGGAAGTTGAATCAAGCAATAAAAGAAACAAAAGCCGCTAAGGCTTTGGAGAAAGAAAAGGTTTCTACCCCTAGACCAGAGGATGGAAATACTGCCCAAGAAGCATCCTCTGAGGAAAGTGCTGAGGCTAAAGCGGCAAAAACTTCCCAAGAAGTTGCGCAAAATTTAGATTTTAAAGTTTCTCAGGCGACCCATGAACAAAAAGGGGTTAACAAACCTAGGATTGCAAAACGCGCACAAGTGATTCATGTACGAAAAAAAGTGAAATCGCGGAAAAAAATAAAAAGAGTAAGGGCAGTGAAAAATTTTAAAGATAAGAATAGGAAGATAATTAATGGCTAAATCATTGTTGGGACTCATGGGGCTTACAATAATTATGATGGGATGTAATCCTACAGTTAAGGTAGAAGCACCAGATAAACCCATTGTTATTAATATGAATATGAAAATTGATCACAAAGTCAGAGTCAAAGTTAAAGATGGCTTAGAAAAAGCAAAGAAAGAAAACCCAGAAGTCTTTGCGTGAAAAAAAGGATATAGATGATGATAAATTGTATTATACTATTGCTGGCCCTAGGTATTGTGACTTGCCATGCCGATGCGACAACGGTAGCTGAGGTTTTAAAGACTAAGAAAGTATGCGAAGGTCCAGATGGATTTATTCGGGCTACACCGGGCAATGAAACAGAAATGGCGGGCTACGTTTCAGCTACTAATAAAGCACGTGACGTTTCTTATAACAAAATTGCAAAGAAATCAGGGGTAACTTCCAGTGATGTAGGGCGCGAGTATGCAGCCCAGCAACATTCGCAAGACCTTTGCAAATAAATTGAGCATTTGTCATTTTCGCTATTGAGGGTAGCCCGAGAATTTTTGTGAGGACTGATTAACTATGACAATATTAGCACTTGCTGAGCAGTATAATCAATTTCAACATGCTTTTGGCCAAGGTGTTGAGAAAGACTATGAGGCAATCATAAACACTATGTTTACCTCCGAATTTAAAAAAATTGCCAATGGCAGTGAATTGGCCAGTAAGAGATCTCAGCTTTTAGCACAACTTTTTTCAGTCAAAGATTTTGCCGGAAAGTGGGCTATTGATAGTCAAGAGATTATTCCTTCTCAAGACAATACGAAATGTACGATCAGATACTTTCTTGCCTCAGAAAAAGCTGGACGTTTTGAAGTTATAGCTATTATTCGCGCCCATAATGGTCAAATAGACCGAATAGACGAAGTATTTTATCAGGAAACGAAGTAGAGTTTATTTTAATTCTTTTTAATAAAATACCTTCTCATAATTTTTCTATGTTCGAAATTTTCATTGTAGCAAAAGGGGAAGCCCTTTAAATTAAAGAATAACGGAGACCCCATGACCATTCAACAGAATACCCCATCTATTACAACGTTAGACAATGGTTTGCGTGTTGTGACAAGTTCAATTCCTCATGTGGAGACTGTAACTTGTGGATTGTGGGTTGAGGTAGGGGCCCGCCATGAACCCGCGCCGATTAATGGCATCTCCCACGTTCTTGAGCATATGGCGTTTAAAGGGACAACTCGACGTTCAGCCCTTGAAATTGCGGAAGAAATTGAAGCTGTTGGTGGATATTTGAATGCTTATACTTCGCGAGAAGCAACGGCGTATCATGCACGTATTTTAAAAGAAAATGTGCCTTTGGCTATTGATATTCTAGCTGATATTTTGCAAAATTCTACGTTTGATGCAACTGAATTTGCGCGAGAACAATCTGTCATTATCCAAGAAATTGGCCAGACATATGACACACCTGATGATATCATTTTTGACTACTTTCAGCACACGTGCTTTCCAGAGCAACCCATGGGGCGTGCTATTTTAGGAACGGCTGAGATTGTTCGTTCTTTGACTCCCAATCAGGTTAAAACTTACATGAAAGATCATTATGGAGCCCAGCAAATGGTCTTTGCGGCTGCTGGAAAGTTGGAACACCAGGAGATGGTTGATTGGGTTGGTGAGAAATTTTCAGCTTTGCCACTTGATTGTCCTAAGGAAGGCGCTACAGCTGTTTATACAGGGGGCACATTTCATCAAGAGCGTGATCTGGAGCAAACTCATATTATCCTAGGAATGAAGGGTCTTCCATTCGGAGATCCCGATTATTATGCAGCTTCAATCCTCTCAACAGTTTTGGGTGGGGGGATGTCTTCCCGTCTTTTCCAAGAAGTTCGAGAAAAGCGGGGGCTCGTTTATACGATTTATTCTTTTTCTTCAAGTTATCGCGATACGGGTATTTTTGGCATATATGCAGGGACAAGTCCTCAACAAGTGGCAGAATTGTTACCCGTTGTTACACAAGAACTGGACCGATTTGCCGGGACGCTGGAGCTCTCTGAAATAAATCGTGCAAAGGCCCAGTTGAAAGCGGGGTTGATGATGAGTTTGGAGAGCACCACATCCCGCTGTGAGCAATTGGCAAATCATATGATGATTTATGGTCGCCCCATTCCTCCCCATGAAATTTTAAAGAAAGTTGATGCAGTAACAATGGATCAAGTAACAGCCCTTGCAAAAAGAATGTTTGCCACTCCACAAACTTTAACAACTCTTGGGCCAGGACAAGGAATTAAGCGGTAAATATTTTACAAAAATACCAATGAAGTGAGTCAACCTAAATGTTATAAGGGAGGTCAGCTTTTGCTGACCTCCCTTAATTTTTAAACAAGTTGGAAGCTTGTCTTCTTATGATTTCATTACATCCTTAAAGAATTTTAGATTCATGAGGTATGCTTGTTTTGCGATGTAAGCGTAAGGATTTTTCCCCCACGAAGCTTGATTAAAGTCATTACCTTTTGACTCAACATTTTCAAAGCCTTTCATCATCGTTTCTTGAAAGGTCTTAATGGTTGAGTGAAATAATTTGCTATATTCTTTTAAATATTGAGCTTGTAGTTCTTCAAGTTTTTTGCATTTTTCTTTGTTTTTTTGGAAGACGCCCTTAATAAATTTTGAATCAAGAGACATATCCCCCATATTCGGAAATGCAGATTCACTCAAATTACGACTATGCTTAGTCATATTTTTTTTCGTTTCATTTGCAATATTTTCCCAAAATTCTTTCCATTGTTCCTGATTTGTCGGAATTTTTTGTTTTGCGGCAGGTGTGCCAAGATCTTTCAAATTTTTGTTAATTGTATTTTGGGTTTCTTCAAAAACCTTATTCCAGAATGTTTTCCATTCGGCGGATGTATGCGTTGCTTTTGTATCAGCAGATAATGTTTCGCCAAAGGCTTTTGAGTTTTCCGTCACAGTCTGTTGCAAAAGATTCATAAATTGCGCTGATATGTTCTGCCATTCATCAGATATTCCTGAAGTATCTGTAAAATCAGAAAAACCAGAATTTTTTTTGGATTTATTTGCCATGAGACGACCTTTGTAATTTGTTGCTCTCATTCTAGGATAATTAGCAATTATTAATAATGTATTAAAAAATGTGGCCTTTTTATAAGACTTAAAAATTAATTTTTCTCTTCTCAATAAAAAGTTTTACAGTACGTTCACTTTATTTTTTTAACGTTATGAATTCATTCTGTTAAGTGAGAGATCTGCTAAGTCTTAAGGGTATTCATCTTTGTTATCTTTGTCTCTGCCCCTGTCTCTGCCTTTACCTAAAGCTTGACATAGTTAACAATAAAGATAAAAATTATTTAAATTTAGTTATTTTTAATAAGGTTGAATCTTGAATCTATCCTATTACCCCACAGTTCTTTTTTTTGCCGTTACTCTTGTAACTATCTCACCTATCCAAGGTGGTAAGAGAGAAAATTCTGCTTCCAATTTACGGGAATTAAGCGAATTGAAGCGAGAAGTTGCAAAAAACAATCAAAAAATTCTTATCTTAGAGAAGCGGCTTAATTCTAAAGAGCCAGAACATAAAGTTTATGAAACACAATCTGACTGGCCTGCTAGCTATATACCTATTCCCAATTCAAATAGTGCCATTAGACTCATTTTTAATCCCAATATTGCAATTGCTTATGATGCCAGCTCTTATACAGCAGACTACATGTATCCCCCTGCATTGCCGCTGATGGGTGATGTGGCGAATTTGAGAAAAAATAGATTTACAGCTCAAGGGCGTGCCACGCAATTTGGTTTTAAAACTTTATCTCACACAAATATTGGGGATATTAAAACTGAGTTCAGTTTAGATTTTTGGGGAGACAGTGCTGTTGCGATTCCAAACAATCCTGCTTATCAGCCTCGTCTTCGTTTTGCTTATATAGAGATTGGAAGATGGACCGTCGGTCAAACAACAAGTAATTTCCTAGATTTAGATGCTGTTGGGGAAACAGTCGATTATGGAAGTGTCTTAGGTATATCATTTCGTCATGGCTTAGTTAAATATAGCTTTCCTCTCAATCCCAAAACGTCTTTAAATGTGGCTTTGGAACGCAGCGCCTTGGATTATACAGATCCGCAAGGAAATTTAAGTGCAGTCAGTTCAGCGACGAGCTTACCCGAATTAACGGTCCACTTAAAACATGAAGATAATTTTGGTCATGTGTCTTTAAGAGGCGTAGCACGTCAATTAAGAATAAAAGACTATTCTTCATCTCAACCCTTTATAGCTAGAAAGAATGGGTGGGGGGTTGGTACTTCGGGGAAATTGTTTGTTTATCATAAATCTAACTTATTTGCACAGTTTAACTTTGGCAATGGTATTGGAAGATATATCCCAATCATTAATGGTCAGTCCTCGCAGTACAATAGTCAATCTCGAGTGCTAGATCCTCAAAAAGCAACAAATGCTATTCTGGGGTTTGAACATTACTGGAATGAATTATTTCGTTCCAATATTATATATGCTTATACCAAAATTTACGTTTCAAAATTTGTCCCCATGTTTGCAGGGGCTACGCGCGTAACAAAATCTTATGATCAACTTTATCTTAACCTAATTTATTCGCCCGTACCGCCGTTAGATGTCGGAATTGAATATGAGTACGCAAAGCGAAAAGCAGTAGGTAATTTTATTGGTAAAGCAAATCGCTTTACTTTGGGTATCACTTATAAATTTTAATGAAATATTTTAACGAATACTTGTAAAGGAAATGCGAAATGACAAAAGTTGCTTTGGTTACGGGGGGAACAAGGGGAATTGGGGCTCCCATTGCATTAGCATTAAAAGACAAGGGCTACAAAGTTATTGTCACCTATCATAGTAAAATGGAAGTTGCCAAAAAGTTTGAAGAAACGACTAAAATCCCAGTTTATCAATGGGATATCAGCAATTTTGAAGCTTGCCAAAAAGGAATAGATGCCGTCATTAGAGATCATGGGCCTATTGATGTTTTAATTAATAATGGAGGTATCACTCGGGACGGTGTTTTACACCGCCAAAGTTCAGATCACTGGAACCATGTTATTAATACAAATTTGACATCCTGCTTCAATATGACCAGGTGTGTCATTGAATCTATGCGCGAACGTGGATTTGGGCGTATTATCAATATTTCGTCCGTGAATGCATTGAAAGGACAAATTGGACAAGCTAATTATTGTGCTTCAAAAGCAGGTATTATTGGTTTTACCAAAGCGATAGCGCTCGAAAATGCAAAAAAGGGGATTACGGCTAATGTTATAGCTCCCGGCTATATCGACACCGATATGGTTCGTGCCGTTAGTGAACCCGTCTTAGAACAAATTATTAATACCATTCCCCTTGGCCGTCTTGGACAAGCCGAAGAGATTGCGCGTGCAGTTCTATTTTTAGCCGATGATCATGCAAGTTACATAACGGGAGAAACACTCAATATCAATGGTGGTTTGTTATGTAATTAAGTTAAATGCTCCCAGTCGGGCAAATTTTAATATATTTTAGCTTTACTGTCATTTTGTGCGGCAGATTAATCAAATTATCCCATATCACTTCTCATTTAACTGAAGATAACCCCCAACTTTAAAGGAATATTAAGAAATTTCATATAATCTAGACTTCAGGTTATAAACTATGGGCCGATGAGAAAGATCATTTCTCTGTCTCAGAATTGAAGGGAAAAGTATGATGTCTAAAGATGCTGCATCCAAAAATAAAAAAATTGCTATTGGAATGCAGGGGGGCGGTGCTCACGGCGCTTTTACCTGGGGTGTTTTAGATTATATCCTTGAAGATGGCCGATTAGATATTGAAGGTGTAAGTGGAACGAGTGCAGGAGGCATGAATTGCCTTGCTTTGGCTCAAGGTATGGCTGAAGGTGGAAAAAAGGGGGCTCGTAAAAGTCTATTCCGCTACTGGAAAATCTTAAGTGAAAAATCCAAAAAAATAGGCATGGTCCCGACGCCTTTAGATAAATTCAAAGGCGGGTATGGAATTGCGACGAATCCAATATTTTCTCTCATGGGAATGATCTCAAAGAATATGTCTCCCTATGAGTGGAATCCTAAAAACCAAAATATGTTGCAGGATCTGATCAAGGAGCTGTTTAACTTTAAAAAAATTGCATCATTTGAGGAATTAAAAGTCTTTTTATGCGCAACCAATGTGAGAACATCAAAATTAAAAATTTTTAGTGGGGACGAAATTACATTGGAAGCCGTTTTAGCCACAGCATGCTTACCAACATTATTTCAGGCGGTTAATATTGAGGGTGATGATTATTGGGATGGTGGATTTATTGGAAATCCAGCTATATTCCCTCTCATTTATAATTGCCAAACGCCCGATATTATGGTGCTTTTGCTGACTCCTCAGTACAGACATATGACACCAAAAACGGTTGATGAAATTCACTGGAGAATGACAGAATTAAGCTTAATTAATACTTTAGCTAGAGAAATTCGCGCTATTTCCTTTGTGACAAAGCTTATAGACGAAGGGATTGCCGATGCCACTAAGATAAAGAAAATAAATATGCATCTTATTGAAAATCCTCAAGTCTTTGCGGATTTAGATCATACAAGTGCATTAAATTCTGATTGGGATTTCTTTCAATTTCTATTTGAAAAAGGTCGTGAAACGGCAGAGAAATGGTTGGATGAAAATTTTGATCATATTGGTGTGCGGTCTACGGCGGACTTTAATGAATTTGTTTAGAGGTATTAAAAAATGATAAATCAATTAAAAAAAATTATAAAATTTGTATCATTGTATGTTTTTACATTTATTAACCCTGTATTAGGAGTGACGACCATTCAAGAATGTAATCTACCCCCTCAATACAAAGTTCATGATAAGACCTTTGTAATTAATCCCGCGCTTTCCTGCGCGACGAACGTATTTCTTCATGTTGTCCCTTCTTTTGCAGGAATAGCGGAAAGTAAGTTTACGGCAGAAGAAATGAAGAAAAACCCGCAAATTGCGGGCAGGTTAGCTTATGAGCTTTTGGGCAATGAGTTTGCAAAAATCAAACCAAACATTGAAACGACCGATTTAAAAATCCCAGGAAAAGATAATACTCACGAAGTTCCCGTTCGTCTCTATAAAGGAACAGATAGTGAGCGGTTCATTCTCTTTATTCATGGAGGTGGATGGTCACGCGGAAATTTGGAAACGCACGATACTTTATGCCGTAAGTTAAGTGAGGCAACAAAAGCAACGGTTTTAGCAGTTGATTATCGCTTATCCCCTGAACATCCTTATCCAGCTGGACTTGAAGACGCAGAAGCTGCGTATAAATGGTTCGTAGAAAAACACGCAACAAACAAAAAAGTCTTTATTGCTGGGGATAGTGGCGGGGGAAATATTACTTCTGGCCTTGTTATAAAATTTATCAAGGAGAAAAAGCGTACCCCCGATGGTGTTATTCTTTTTTACCCTGCTTTAGATTTACGCATTCCTGAAAAAACAGCCAACCCATACTCAAATGGTTATTTTTTGACACGTGACAGTATTAATGCCTACGTCAACAATTATACAAATCATAATCAAGAATTGGCTAAAGATCCTACAGTATCGCCCATTCTGGCAATCGATGAGGATCTCTCTAAGTTTCCCCCTGTGATACTTGTGAATGCTGAATGTGATCCCTTAACTGAAGAAGGCACAGCATTTGCCAAGCGTTTAAAATCACTGGGAATATATGTAGATCATAAAGTCATTCCCAAAACAATCCATGTCTTCGCTCAATATTTCGATATATTGCCAGAAGCAACTCAAGCAATTGAATTTGTTAGAGATTCTTTTGAAAATATCTATAATAAACCTGCAAAGGTAGGTTAATAAAAATCGCCACACTTTTAATTGGTGAAGATAAAAAAAGAGGGAGCCAACGGGCTCCCTTTTTTTAACGCTATGAATAAGCAAGACATTTTTAACTTTAACAAATTCCATGGTCCAATTGTGAAAATTAACAAGCACTTATTTAAGTTTTTATTAATATTTAGTCATTATTTTATAGGTATGGCTGCTTATTTACCAAGGTTGAGGGAATGAAAAAAAATTCAAAAAATTATTCTGATTCTGATGATTTTATGAATATTCCAGGAGACGCTAAAGCTTGGCAAAAAATGGCAACCACGTTTACGACACTTTGCCAAAAAGCAACTGTTCAAAATATGAAAAATTTTACCGGGGACTCCTTTCTCGATAAAATTGATCCTCCTAAGGGTTCACCATGGAATGATTTATGGGAAATGGTTCAGGATGCTAATAAAAAGGCATTGGCACAGAGCGTTAAAATGTTTGGTATGCCTTCGTTCGCAACAATAGGTAATGCTGTTTTTGATCCAGAAGTCATGATGCAAACTTTTCATATAGCTTTCCAGAAAATGGCAGAAAAGCCAGAAAAATTTGAAAAATTACGTAATCAATACTTAAAAGATTTTGAGCAACTCCTTAAAACGACAATGGGTGGGCTTCAAGGTAAAATGACAAAAATATCTTTAGAGCCCGATTTAAATGATAAGCGCTTTCAAGACCCCGCCTGGATTGATAACCCATTTTTTTCACTTCTCCAGCAAGCCTATCTCCTTAATGCTAAGTATTTGAAGAAGCTTGTCAGTTCGATAGAAGGATTAGATCCTATCACTCAACAAAAGTTGAAGTTTTACACATCTCATGTATGTGATGCGTTGTCTCCAACAAACTTTCCTTTAACAAATCCGACAGTTTTACAAGAGACACTGGCATCTTCGGGTAAGAATCTGGCTATGGGCTTTCAAAAATATTTGGAAGATATGGGGAGCGGTCAATGGCATACCCGCATGACAGATATGAAAGCATTTCAATTAGGTAAAACAATTGCCACAACGCCTGGAAAAGTCGTTTATCAAAATGACTTATTTCAACTCATTCAGTATGAACCTTTAACCAAGAGAGTTGCTAAAAGACCACTTTTAATTATACCTCCCTGGATTAATAAGTATTACATATTCGATTTAAGGGCGGAAAATTCATTCGTACGTTGGGCCGTGGAGTCTGGACTCACCGTATTTATTATATCTTGGGTAAATCCGGATAAAAAACATGCAAACAAGACCTTGTCAGATTATACCCTAAAGGGCGTTGGGGAAGCGATTAATCAAGTCTGTAAAGTGACAGCAGAGAAAAAAATAAATGTCTTAGGTTATTGCAATGGCGGGACACTCTTAAGTTTTTTGATGGTCTATTTAAAAGCGAAGAAGAAAAATCCCATTGCCAGTGCAACCTTGTTGGTTTCTCCATTTGACTTTAGCAAAGCCGATGAAATGGGAATTTATCGGTGTGAACACCAGCAGCGTAAGCTCGAAGAACATGTCTATAAAAAAGGTTTTCTAGAAGGAAAGTACATGGTTCAGGCCTTTACATTGCTACGGGCAAATGATCTCATTTGGTCTTCTTACGTCAATAATTATCTTCTGGGTCGTGAGCCTTTTCCCTTTGATATGTTGTATTGGAATTGTGATGCGTTAAGGATGCCGGCAAAAATGCATATGACGTACCTGCGCCAGGTGGTTGTCCAAAATGGTCTTATGTCTCCCGGAAGTATCGACATAGAGGGTGTCCCCATTCATTTTGAAACCATTACGACGCCATTGTTTGTTATGGCTGCCCATGAAGATCATATTGCTCCGTGGCGTTCTGCTTATCCTATTACTCAAATGGTTCATTCAACTTCGAAAAAATTCCTATTAAGCACTTCCGGCCATGTCGCGAGTGTCATTAATCACCCCAGTCGAAAAAAGTACTTTTATTGGACATCGAAAGATTTACCAAGTGAGGCGGACGATTGGTTAAAAGGAGCTCAAAAGCATGAAGGTTCTTGGTGGAATGAGTGGCGACAATGGCTAGATACATATGGGGAAGGGACAATTCCTGCTCGCCCTATTGATGAGAATCAAATTCTTGAGGAGGCCCCTGGAAGTTATGCTCTTACAGTTTCAGAATAGCCAATTAAGCGAAGCTTTGAAGGGAAATTTCGCCACAGTTATTTCTTTGTACTTTCAGTTTCAAACGTGCTGTTGAGTTCTTCATCATAAATGACAACTTCATCCGAGTGACCATGATTTAATACCTCTCGTGCACGCTGTTCGAGCATGTCTTGATCAACACTATTAGGTCGCAGAAGGTGAACGCGTCGCTCTAGGGTCTCCTTTTCAGACTGAATTTCTGCAAGCTGTTGTTCGGATTCAGAAATTTTTTGCCTAAGCCGCATCCACGAGAAAAGACCGCGTTCTCCTTGAACAATGTGATAACCAAAATAAATCATCAAAAGAAGGGCAATAAGGGGCCCTAGAATATGATTAAGACGACTTGTTAATCCCATATGAGAACTCCTATTTCTTTCTTGAGGGAATTTTTAATGAATGTTGTGCTGATAGCCAGGGTTCAAAAATTTCTTTGCCCGCGTAGCGGCTTTGGGTAAGAAGCTCTTGTTCAATACGCATAAGTTGATTGTATTTTGCCACTCGATCAGAGCGGGATAGGGATCCCGTTTTAATTTGTCCTGCATTCGTGGCTACGGCAAGATCGGCAATGGTTGTGTCTTCTGTTTCTCCGGAACGGTGCGAAATGATAGTCTTATAGCCAGCTTCTTTGGCAATACGAATGGCATCTAGGGTTTCGCTTAAGGTGCCAATTTGGTTGAGTTTAATCAAGATGGCATTCCCAGCCCCTAATTCAATACCCTTTTTAAGACGTTCAGGATTGGTAACAAATAGATCATCCCCAACAAGCTGAATGCGTTTTCCAAGAGCGTTAGTAAGATTTACCCACCCGGTCCAATCATCTTCTGATAACCCGTCTTCAATGGATATTATTGGATATTCATTGATTAATTGCTCATAATATTCAATCATTTGATCGGAGGTAAAAGTTTTTCCCTCTCCCACCATGGTGTACTGCTTATTTTGATAAAACTCTGTAGCGGCAACATCTAGGGCTATAAAAATATCTTCACCAGCCGTGTAGCCGGCAGATTCGATAGCTTCCATAATAAAATCTAAAGCCTCAGTACTGCTTCTCAATGCTGGCGCAAGGCCGCCTTCATCCCCAACATTTGTATTATGTCCTGCTTTTTTAAGTAACGCCTTTAAACAGTGAAAGACTTCTGAACCAAATCGTACAGCTTCTTGAAATGATACGGCTCCGGCGGGGACAATCATAAACTCTTGAATATCGACGGGATTGTCTGCATGAGCGCCGCCATTGATAATATTCATCATGGGAACGGGGAGAAGGTGAGCATCCACCCCTCCTAAATATTTGTACAAGGATAATTGTTGGGCTTCAGCTGCAGCTTTGGCAACCGCTAAACTTACACCCAGAATGGCATTGGCGCCAAGGTTTGATTTGTTTTTCATACCATCTAATTCAATCAAAACTTGGTCAATGTGTCGTTGATCCAAAGAATTTAATCCTTCTAAGGCCGCAAAAATTTCTTGATTAATCGCTTCAATAGCTTCTAAGACACCTTTGCCATTATACCGGGATGCATCTTTATCTCGACGTTCTAAGGCTTCGAAAGAACCTGTTGACGCGCCGGACGGAACTGCGGCTCTTCCCATGGCACCTGAAGATAGCTCAACGTCGACTTCAACGGTGGGAAAACCCCTCGAATCTAAAATTTCTCGGGCAAAAATATTATGAATCTGGGTCATGGTATTTACCTTATTGTTAAAAGTTCTCGAATCAAGCAGCACATGGGTAAGTCTTAGAGAGACGGTCAAATTCTTTTAGCTCTAGCAAGAGTTGAGGGAGATCTTTTAAACGGACCATATTGGGGCCATCACTGGGGGCATTGTCTGGGTCCTGGTGAGTTTCAATGAAGACTGCAGCTACACCTACTGAAACAGCGGCTCTTGCAAGAATAGGAACGAATTGCCTTTCTCCCCCGGTTGAGGCGCCAGCTCCGCCAGGTTGTTGAACTGAGTGGGTGGCATCAAACACGATAGGATAGCCAAATCGGGCCATTATAGGAAGGGAGCGCATGTCAGATACGAGCGTGTTGTATCCGAATGAAGCGCCTCGTTCACATAACATCAGTTGTTGGTTTCCAAAAGATTCCATTTTTTTGACGACGTTGGCCATGTCCCAAGGAGCCAAAAACTGGCCTTTTTTAATATTAATGGCTTTGCCCGTTTCCGCGGCGGCCTTTAATAAGTCAGTTTGTCGGCATAAGAAAGCAGGAATTTGTAAAATATCGGCGACTTCTGCTACGGGACTGCATTGTTCACTTGAATGAACATCTGTAACGATTGGGCATCCCATTTTTTCACGAATTTCAGCTAATATGGGCATACTTTCTTTCAAGCCTACGCCGCGAACACCATTAATGCTTGTTCGGTTTGCTTTATCAAAGGATGTTTTGTATATGAAGGGTATGTTCAGTTTATCGGTAATTTCTTTGATGGCAGCAGACATTTCTAAGGCATGGGTGCGACTTTCCAAGACGCATGGTCCTGCAATCAGCACGAAGGGGAGATCATTTCCCATGTTAATATTGTGAATTTTTAGGTTCTTATTCATGTTAAACTAACCTTTCTTGTTGGACAGCTGCGGCAATAAAAGAGACAAATAGAGGGTGAGGATCAAATGGGCGCGATTTCAACTCCGGATGAAACTGTACGCCGACAAACCACGGATGGTCTTGTCGCTCAACAATTTCTGGTAATTGTTCGTCAGGGGATAAACCTGACATAATAAGGCCCACACTTTTTAAACGATCTCGATAGGTCATATTCACTTCATATCGATGACGATGTCGTTCTTCAATGGAAGATTCCCCATATATTTTGTGAGCGAGAGATCCTTCTTGAAGTTTGCAAATATAGGAACCTAACCGCATTGTGCCCCCAAGATCACCTTCTTGGGATCGTTTCTGAAGGGTTTTCCCATCCATCCACTCAGTCATCATTCCAATGAGGGGTGTAGATGTTTGCCCAAACTCTGTTGAGGAAGCCTCTTTAAGACCTAATAAATTCCGAGCGGCTTCAATGACAGCGAGCTGCATTCCAAAGCAGATGCCCAAATACGGAATTTTTTTCTCTCGTGCAATTTGGATGGCTTTGAGTTTTCCGTCAATCCCTCTTTCCCCAAATCCCCCTGGAACAAGAATGCCGTGCATTCCGACAAGATCACCATCAAGATTATTTGTATTTTCTGCATCAAACCAATGAAGATTCACCTTCATATTATTGGCTATTCCGGCATGCACAAAGGCTTCCGACAGTGACTTGTAGGCATCCAGCAATTGAATATATTTTCCAACGATAGCAATATCAACTTGACCATCAGGATGGTGGATCCTCTCAACAACATTGTGCCATTTTGAGAGGTCAACTTCCTTTTCACCTTCAATGCCAAAATAACGACAAACTTGAAAATCAAGGCCTTCATTATGATAACTAATGGGAACCTGATAGATGGTGTCGATATCTTTCGCTTCAATAACCCGTTCGGGGCGCACGTTACAAAATAGTCCAAGTTTTTGTTTTGCATCTTTTGGGATGGGTCGATCTGCGCGACATAACAAAATGTCTGGTTGAATACCAAAGCTTAAGAGTTCTTTTACAGAGTGTTGTGTCGGCTTGGTTTTTAATTCTCCTGCCGCAGCAATATAAGGAATCAAAGTCAAATGCACAAAAAGTGTATTATCTCGTCCCCTATCATTACTAAGTTGCCGAATGGCTTCTAAAAATGGCAGACTTTCAATGTCGCCAACCGTTCCCCCAATTTCACAAATGACAAAGTCTTCGTTGGTTAAATCAGCTGTAATAAATGATTTGATTTCATCAATAATATGAGGAACAACTTGAATAGTTGCCCCTAAGTAATCTCCCCGACGTTCTTTCGCTAAGACAGCAGAATAGATTTTCCCCGTTGTTGTACTGTCACTGGCTCGTGAAGAAACACCTGTAAATCTTTCATAGTGACCCAAATCCAAATCTGTTTCCGTTCCATCAGCTGTGACGTAGACTTCTCCATGCTGGAAGGGGCTCATGGTGCCAGGATCAACATTAAGATAAGGATCAAGCTTGCGTAGGCGAACGGTGTAACCTCGTGCTTGGAGTAGGGCACCCAAAGAAGAGGCGGCAATGCCTTTTCCTAAGGAAGAAACAACACCACCGGTTACAAAAATGAACTTTGTCAAAGGGAACCTCTAATAATACCAAATTAAATAACGATTCAGTAAAAAGACATTTACATTGCGTCGCTAAAAGGGGAAGAGGATTTGAACTTTGAAAAAAAATTCCAATGCTCTTCCTGAATCTACTCGACCCGTTTCAACAATCTAAATCAGTAATCGAACAGAAAAACTATTTCTTTTGATTGTTGATGGGCGCAAGAATGGAATTAGATTCTTTCACTTGATGTTTAGAAATAATGCCCATTAGCAAACAATTGCCCATGAATAACGCCGCTAAAATACCGGTTATGCGCGTTAGAAGATTAGATGTGCCCCGTGCGCTGAACATACTGCTAGAGGCACCGCCGCCCATACCAAGACCTCCCCCTTCGCTGCGTTGCATTAAAATAACGCCAATCATGGCTAAGGTGATAAAAATATGGATGACTAATAGGGCTGTCATAATTAATTGTCTCCTTTAATCGTAGTCAGGATTGATATTATAAGATATCCATACCATAAAAAGGCAAATAAAAACTATGCATAAATGAAAAGATCGTATCTATTCTTCTGAAGTTCCCTGCAATCTAAAAAAGATTTTGGTCAAATTGTCAGAATAGATACGATTCGGTTAGTGAATACTCTAGCTTTTCGAGAAGTGGTTATAACACAGCCCCAGTTGTTGTGCCAAAATTTGTTTGCCCACTCTGATCAGCAAATTGCATTTCTATGTCTCCATTTGGAAATTGGATCTCTTTGTCTCCGTTAGAGTGTCTTATTACGAATACAGGTGCGGGAACAGGTGGAGCTGAAGGCGCAACAGGTGGAATGGGTTTCAATGCATTTTCAACCATCTGCTCTTGGTTAAAGTGAGTATAAAAGAATCGATTTTCTAAACTTCTTTTACTTCCTCTTGAATCATCCTTTGAAAAAAACGATGCGACATCATGGAAATGTTTAACATGGTCAGAAATTTGTAATTTCACACGCTCCAACAAATCTTGAGCTATCAATCTAGCTGTATCTCTTTGACTTTCATCACTAGGTAAAATTGGTTTTGTAAGATTTGTGCCACCATATTGCAATAATCCAAGGTTATCGTCTAGATTCGTCCATTTGTGGAAGAGGGTTGGGAAGGAATATACTAATTCCTCTCCGTCTAACATATTAAAAACAACATCAATGAACCGAGAATTGCGGATAACGGTCTTTGAAACAATGCTATCATCACTATAGACGGTGGTGAGGAGTGGTGAAGGATAATATTGAAATCCATACTTATGCCCTTGTGCCTGATCTATAGTTAGGGATTTAATGACGGGATGATCCAAAATTTCTGCATCAGTCAGTTTAGTTGTGCCATCAATAGGAGAAGTTGCAAAAGGATCGTAAGACGATTCCCAAGAATCTAAGTTATCAGTCGCAACCGCTACTGTGTTATGATGTGAAGATGCGGTGATCGTTTTTAAAACTTTACCAAAATCATTCATGTTATAAAGGTGTGGAGTAAAATTGGGGGCCTCATGTAAGCTCCAGAAGAAACCAACCATCGCTCTATTAAAAGCTGTTTTGCCATCTCGAGGCAGTAATTTGGTCACCATATCAGTGTAAATGCTTTTTAAACCACTCATGATGACTCGATATCTTTGAGCTGCGACAGGGGGATAAATTTCTGCGAATTTCCAAGTGTTGCCATTATTGTTTGCATGAACTTCAGCCCGACGGAGAACATGTTCTACCACATTATAGTGTCGGCGATCAGCATATTTATGAAGCATATCATGAATTCCAAAACCAAATTGGCTAAAGTTTATACCATGTCCCTTATTGGTTGTTGTTGGAAAACAAGCAGGGTACACATCATTTAAATTAGATTCGACCATCAAGGAAACACCAAGCTTTCCTTCGCCAGGAAGGGGATAAAGAATGGGTGATGGGAGTAATTTTTTCGTACGATCAGCAAATAAGTCGATCATGGGTGCTTTTAACTTTACAGACCAGTGCATATCAGGTAATTCAAACCCCTTGTTTGGATACCCCTCCAAACTGACATAGGTAGATAAACTATTCTTCCATGCATCATTTTCAGTTATTCCAAAAAAGAGATTTGGAAACGGAACATGAGAAAATAAGCTCCTTTCATCGTCAGTTATGGTGCTAATAGAGGCCGCAAAACGGAGATGCATACCCAAAAGCCAAAGTGGGCTAATATGTTGATCTTCTTTTTGGTACGTCATTTCACGTAATAAACGCCGCGTAAATATATGATGAGGATTACTGTGCGCATACTGTTTAAGATATGCTTCGAATTTTGCAAATAGAGGAGCGATTGCTGGATCATGAGAAGCATAAAAATCTTCTGGTACTTTGCCATTATACTGTTCGAGGTTCGCACGATGACCCTTAATTACTCCTTGGTCTATCTTATTGACACCAAATTCTTCTGGATGGTGACTCTGAATCATTTTTGTTGATTGTTCCTGCGAAAGAGAAAAAGGCGAATATGTCAAGTTTTGAGCCGCCAGAGTGTACTCGCTTAAACAAGTTGCCAATAGTCCACATTTTAAGAGTGTAGTGAATTTCATTTTTAATCCTTTAAAGTAAATAAATTTGTGTAATTACGTTTTTAAATTTTTTATTTACGTTTAATGTGGTGATTAAAATATAAAACACAATACCTAAATAAAATAAATATTAGTGTAATATATTTTGAGAAATTAATATACATAAAATTTAGATGAATGGATTAATTACTTGCAACTGTTAAAGCCTTAAATAATTTCCCCATTTGTGAGGGGTGTGTTAGCCGTACCGCGGCTGTTCGTAATGATCCGCGCGTTTCTGGTGTCGCATTTTTACATAAATATTCGGTGCGCATTTCCAAGCCCATGGCTGTTAAAAAATCCCCTTGGGAAATAGGTTCTTGAACGGTTAATCCAGCTTTTTTAAACAAAGAAAAGAGTCTAAAAAAATCTACATGATGTGTTAAATCAGATTTCCCTACATTGATTAATGGGGATTGCCTTTGATGATTTTGCAAGGCTTGTAATGTATCGCCTGTGGCATCGGGCTGGTTATAGCCATAATCTAAAAAGAGGGCAGCTCCTTTGTTGTTCTTCATATGCATGGCTATTTTAGAGACCCATTCAGGCATGGCCGGGCATACTTCTTTTACAATAGTTGATCCTGTGGGAATAAAACATAGTCTATTGTTTTCAAAACTGACATACCTTTCAACCCATTCTTCGTTAATTTTGACATATTGACGTATGGGCAGCGCATCCCAAAATTCGTTGGCAACCATAAGGCAAAATCCTTGGGTGTGGGGTAGGGTGGAAAGGTCTTCATGCCAACTTATAGAGGCAGAATAAGCTGACAGGATTGTTTTCTGAAGGTCTTTTAGAAGAGGGCTTACTTCAACCAAATGCACAGTCATTTCTGATACGGGAACCTTTAAGGACTGCATTGTACGTATAATATCAAGCATTAAAGTACCACGACCTGGTCCTATCTCAACAATATGAAAAGGGGTGGGGGACCCGGCCTTATGCCATACATTGATGAGCCATCCTGCAATGACTTCCCCAAATACTTGTGTCATTTCGGGAGCTGTTATGTAGTCACCTTTGGCACCGATGGGGATTTTTGTTGTGTAATATCCATCTTGTGGATCATACAAAGCTATGGTCATAAAGTCAGCGATACTTATGGGGCCTGTTGTCTCAATTTTTTTTCGAAGACGATCTTCTAGGGACATCATACTTTTTCACGACATCTCATGGGTTGCCATATAAAAATGATGCCGGCCATAATCATGGGTAGCGAGAGAATTTGGCCGGTCGTAAAGTCCATGCCAAATAAGGGATAGAACGTATCAGGTTCGCGGACAAATTCAACAAAAGTGCGGGCCAGACCGTAACCTAATAAAAAAATCCCAGTCAAGCGTCCTGGAACATTCCGAATTGCTGGGATTTGCCAACTGATATGCATAAGTATCAGAAGGATAAATCCTTCAAGAAAAGCTTCATAGATTTGGCTGGGATGGCGGGGGAAGGGACCGCCGTTTGGGAATATTATACCCCAAGAGACGTCAGTTACCCGTCCATATAATTCGCTATTGACGAAATTAGCCATACGACCCAACCCCAGTCCAAGCGGCGTAATAGCGGCCAAAATATCAGCAAATCGAAAACTTGAAATATGGTTTTTGTAGCAATAAGCAAGGATGGCAATAGTGACTCCCAACATACCGCCATGAAAAGACATGCCCCCTTTCCACGTCATAAAAATTTCTTGGGGGTGGGCCAAATATTTGTCAAATTCAAAAAATAGGATATGTCCTAACCGACCCCCAATGACAATACCTCCAAGGGCCCATAGCATGAAGTCATTAATTTGGGCCTTTGTAATAGTCGGGGAAAAGCGGTTAGCGATCCAAATAGCATATTGCCACCCCACTAATAAACTAACAATGTATGCAATACCATACCAATGCACAGCAACAGGTCCGAGATGAAGAGCAACAGGGTCAATTTGAGGAAAATTTAACATGGCTCGTTCTCATTTAAAGGAATGCCAGTACTCATTAATCATCACCCATCTTTAAGGCGGCAATAAAAGCACTTTGAGGAATTTCGACATTTCCGAATTGACGCATGCGCTTTTTACCTTTTTTCTGTTTATCAAGCAGTTTTCGCTTACGGCTTATATCTCCACCATAACACTTAGCGGTAACGTCTTTACGCATAGCGGAAATGGTTTCTCGCGCAATAACCTTTCCGCCAATGGCAGCTTGAATAGCAATTTTAAACAATTGTCTGGGTATTAATTCTTTAAGGCGTTCGCATAAAACACGACCCCTTGCTTCGGCACGACCTCTATGAATGATCATGGATAAGGCATCAACCGGTTCTGCATTAACCAAAATACTAACTTTAACAACGTCACTTTCGCGGTAACAATCAAGGTGATAATCAAAGGAAGCATAGCCTTTGCTGACGGATTTCAATCGATCATAAAAATCAAAAACCACTTCGTTTAATGGCAAACGATAGACAACCATGGCGCGATTTCCGGCATAGGTAAGGTCAATCTGTTCTCCTCGACGCTCTGTGCACAAGGTAAGAATTGACCCCAAGTAAGTATCTGGCACCAAAATAGTTGCGCGAATCCAGGGCTCTTCAATCATGGAAATTTTCATAATATCGGGCATATCGGAGGGATTATGTAATTCTTTCATCGTGCCATTTGTCATATGTAAGCGGTAGACAACGCTCGGCGCGGTAGTGATAAGGTCAAGATCAAATTCTCTTTCGAGACGTTCTTGAATAATTTCCAAATGGAGCAATCCCAGAAATCCACATCGAAATCCATACCCAAGAGCGGTTGAGCTTTCTGCCTCAAATTGAAAGCTGGCATCATTAAGTTGCAAACGCCCTAAGCTTTCTCGTAAATGGTCAAAGTCTGCAGCATCTACAGGAAACAAGCCGCAAAAAACAACAGGTACAGAAGGTTTAAATCCAGGGAGTGGGTCTAGAGTTGGACGACGTTCTTCTGTAAGG
The DNA here is from genome assembly GCA_016870095.1 of Alphaproteobacteria bacterium. NCBI lineage: Bacteria > Pseudomonadati > Pseudomonadota > Alphaproteobacteria > Alphaproteobacteria bacterium. Next base: position 286,231 of record VGCI01000001.1, read on the forward strand.
GTGTCCCCAACCTTACAATCAGCGACATGTTTGATGCTGGCCGTTATAAAACCAACTTCTCCAGGTAAAAGTTTGTCGACAAGTACTTTCTTAGGTGTAAAGACCCCAACCCGTTCAACCTCATAGGTTCCACCGGTACCCATCATGCGAATTTTTGCCCCTTTGGTAAGGATGCCGTCTTTAATACGGACTAAGATCATTACCCCGAGATAGGCATCATACCAACTATCAACCAGCATGGCTTTTAGAGGAGCATTGACTTCTCCTTTTGGAGCCGGTAAGCGGGTGACGATGCCCTCAAGAACATCTTCAATACCAATCCCTGTTTTGGCTGAAATCATAAGAGCATCACTGGCATCAATTCCAATGACATCTTCAATCTGGGCTTTAACACGTTCGGGTTCGGCTGCGGGTAGGTCAATTTTGTTGAGAATGGGTATAATTTCATGATTATTATCGATAGCTTGATAAACGTTCGCGAGAGTTTGGGCTTCAACGCCCTGACTAGCATCCACAATAAGAAGGGAACCTTCACACGCGGCTAAAGAACGACTAACCTCATACGCAAAGTCTACGTGTCCGGGGGTATCCATCAAGTTCAGGGTATAAATTATCCCATCTTTTGCCTTATAATTTAAACGCACAGTTTGGGCTTTAATTGTAATGCCGCGTTCCCGCTCGATATCCATTGAGTCGAGAATCTGCTGTTTCATTTCTCGGATTTCTAAACCGCCACAAAATTCAATCAAGCGATCTGCTAGTGTAGATTTTCCGTGGTCGATGTGGGCAATAATCGAAAAATTTCGAATGGTTGACAAGTCTGTCATGATTTTCTGAGCACTCCACCCGTAGCCTTAGATACATTTGCAACAATCCTATCACAGACATCTGTGATTTGCGCATCAGTTAAAGTGCCTGTTTGCGGTTCCAGGCGAACTTGGATGGCTAAAGACTTTTGGTTCTTTTCTAGCTTTTCTCCCTTATAAACATCAAAGATATGAATTGCTGAAATTAAGTCTCGATCCACTTTCCCAATGGCTTTAACCAACTGGTCTGCGGAAATGGTATCATCAACAACGAAAGCAAAATCACGGGTAACTGGCTGATAAGGAGAAAGATGAAGTGTTGATTTCTTTATCCGTAACGGCGGAAGTTGATCCAGAAAAACTTCAAAACCAACAAAGACACCGTCTCCGGAGAGCTGGGAAATCAGTAAAGGATGAATTTCCCCGAAAATAGCGAGGACTCGATTACCTTGTTTAAAGGTGCCTTTACGTCCAGGATGATAATATTCCGGTCCAGTGGGCGCAATTTGGAGAGAAGATTCTGATATACCCAAGGTATTTAGGATGGCAAGAGCATGGGCTTTGGCATCGAAGACACTAAAAGTTCGAGGTGTTTGTTCCCAATGGCGGGGACCTGTTTGTCCAGCTAACAGACCTGCTGCCACAAGACGTTGTCCTTCAAGTTCATATTGAGGACCCACTTCAAATAATTCAATCGACCCTTGAGCCCGATCTTGGTTACGAATAGTGATTTGAATTAAATTTGGAATAATGGAGGGGCGCATGTATCCCAATTCGACACTGATGGGATTTAATAGTCGTAGAGTTGGGTCACCTCCCCCAAATTTAACAGCTAACGCTTCTTCCATAAAAGACCAGGTTATTACTTCATTCAACCCCCGTGATGCTAAGACTCGTTTGGCAACAAACGGAATGGAAGTTGTTTGGCTTTTCAAATGTGTGGCAGGTAAAGGTTCTTCAACTATATGATTATAACCTTTGAGTCGTAAGACTTCTTCCACCAAATCAGCCGGACCTTCAATATCTAAGCGGTAAGTTGGAGCGTGAACGGTAACTTGCTCGGCGTTTGAAGAAAGTATAGAAAATTCTAGGGATTCTAAATATCCTTTAGCTTCTTCCATAGGAATGTTAATTCCACTGAGAGAGGCTAATTTGCTTTTTGTCAAAGTAATGGGGACAGATTGGGAAGGTGTCTGTGGTGTAGTATGACTTGCCACCCCTTCTTCACTAACTGTTCCACCGCACCATTGTAAAACAAGATCTATGGCTGCATCTAATCCTGGCCGAATGCTATGAAAATCAACACCTCTTTCAAAACGTGTTCGCGCATCGCTTAAGATGGAAAGGGCGCGACCCGTATTGGCTGTGCGAATGGCATCAAATGCCCCACATTCAATAAGAACATCAACCGTGTCTTCCAAACATCCCGTACTTGCGCCTCCCATAATTCCGCCAAGCGAAATGGGGCCTGAATCATCAGAAATGATGCACATTCCATTTTCAAGACTATAGTCTTTGCCATTAAGGGCGGCGAGTGTTTCGCCAGCTTTGGCTTTTCGAATGGTTAGATTTCCCTTCACTTTTGCCAAATCAAATACGTGTAAAGGCCTTCCTAAATCAAAAGTCAAATAGTTGGTCATATCAACTAGGGCAGAAATGGGACGCAAACCTATAGCTCGAAGTCTTCTTTGAATCCAATCAGGGCTAGGACCATTTCGAACTCCTTTAATGACTTGGAACTGAAAGTCTTGACATCCCTCGCTGTCCTCAATTTTTACTTGTATTGGGCATGGGAATACCCCTTTGGTAGGTTTATATGATAAAGGTTTTAATTTACCAATGCCGCTTGCTGCTAAATCTCGTGCAACACCTCTAATACCAAAACAATCAGAACGGTTGGGTGTGATTGCAATATCAATAATAGGATCTGATAACCCCAATGCTTCGGCTAAAGGTGTGCCTGGAACGAGGGAGGGGTCAAGATCTAGAATACCATCGGCGTCTTGGCCAAGTTCTAATTCTGTGGCAGAGCAGAACATTCCTAGACTTTCAACATCCCGGATTTTGCCCTTTTTCAAAATAGTTCCTGTAGCTGGAATGGTCACACCAACAGGGGCAAATGCCACTTTCATGCCTTGTCGCACGTTAGATGCCCCACAGACAACTTGGATGCGCTCTCCTGTTCCGGCATCTGCAAAACATAAGCTTAAGCGATCAGCATTGGGATGACGATCAGCTTCGATAACAGTGGCAATAATAAATCCTTTATACTTTTCAGCAGGATCGTCAATGCTTTCGACTTCCAAACCTAAGGTTACGAGCTTGTCCGCAATTTCAGATAGGGAAGCAGTTGTTTCCAAATGATCTTTTAACCAGGATAAGGTAAATTTCATGGGGTTACGCTCCTGGCGCAAAATAGGGAGAAAATCCATAGTGCTTTAACCACCGCGTATCTCCTTCAAAAAATGGACGTAAATCTGGTAAGCCATATTTTAACATTGCAATTCGATCTAATCCCATCCCCCATGCAAAACCCTGATATTCTTCAGGATCAATTCCACAGTTGAGAAGGACTTTAGGGTGAACCATGCCACAGCCTAGAATTTCTAACCATCCTTTTCCTTCTCCAATTTTTAATGTGCCCCCTTCTCGAGAACATTGAATATCCACTTCAGCTGATGGTTCGGTGAAGGGAAAAAAGCTAGGACGAAAGCGCATGGGTAGGTCATCAATTTCAAAGAAATGACTCAAGAAACCACTTAAGGTGCTTTTCAAATGACCCATGTGGATTCCTTTATCGACTACCAACACTTCTAACTGATGAAACATAGGGGTATGGGTTGCATCAAAATCAGACCGATATACACGACCCATACACAAAATGCGAATGGGTGGCTGGGTTGATTTCATTGTTCGGATTTGAATAGGAGATGTTTGGGTTCGAAGCAAACGATCCACACCATTTAAATAAAATGTATCATGGGATTGTCGAGCCGGGTGATGAGCGGGGATATTCAAGGCAGTAAAGTTATGTTCCTCATCCTCAATGTCGGAGCCTTCTGCAACGGTAAAACCAGCTTTTGCAAAATAGGCAGAAACTTCTTCAATGGTTCGGGTGAGGGGGTGCAGAGTGCCGATAGCTTCGGGTCTTGGTGACAAGGTAATGTCTACAGCTTCTTTTGCTAATTTATCTGTTAGAGCATGGGCCGCAAGATGAATACGTTTTTCTTCTAAACATAAGAGTATCCCATCCTTCACCTGGTTAATCTCGGCACCTTTTTCCCGCCGTTGTTCGGCATCCAAAGTTCCCAATGTCTTAAGCATTTGTGTAATTTCACCGGATTTGCCCAAAAGACGAAGGCGTACATCTTCTAGATCTTTCAATGATTGACAGTGATTGATCTCGTCTTTCCAGCTTTGTAAGCCTTGGCTCATAAAATTTCTACCCTTAAACGTTAACGGAATATCTTTTTTTAGCACAGAGTTTCTTTCGGACTCAATGTGAATGGTGTTTTTTATTTCACCAGAGTTATTTTAATGATGTGCCTTTTGATAAGACCCCATCAAATTTTGCTCTAAAGAATGGTTTGTGTCCGCAGTATCTCCTCCCTTAAAAATATTAGATTTCAAAAGGAATAGAGTAAAAAGAGTACTGAGTCCAAAGATCATCAAAACCAGAAGAGCAATGCGTAAGGAATGACCATTATAGCAATAACCTGTTACGGCTACCATGCCAAAACAAACCAGTGATCGCATACTCATGATGAGTGAGGAAGATGTTCCCTTGATTTCAGGAAAAATCTCAAGTGAAGCTCCAAAAATTACGGGGTAGGAAATGGCCGACCCCAAACAAACAAGGCTCATAAAAAGAGTTGTCAAAATGGGTGAAGTGGGAAACATAATGGATGATCCTACGAGAGCCACTGACCCGACGAGTGAGATAAGCATTCCTAGGTTTACACTTTTTCTAGCTCCAATTTTGTGAGTAATTTTTCCCGAAAATAAACTCACCACTGCAAAGGTGATAAGAATGACCGCTTGATGAAAAACATATTCCATTACAGAAAGCTGGAATGTTTCCGTGTAAAGAAATGAAGCTTGAGCAATAAAGGACAAATAAATGCCGTAAAGCATGCTGGGCACTATAGAGGCACAAAAAAATGGAAAATTTGTAAGCAATTGGATGTAGTCTAGACCAATTTTTTGAGGGCGGAAAGGTTCTTGAGATTTTTTAGTTTCTGGGAGTGTGAAGACAAGAAAAATCCAAGACACAAGACAAATGAGAGCAACAACACCATAGTTACCACGCCAACTAACGGCTTCATTGATAAATCCTCCTAATAGGGGGGCAAAAGCCATAATACCCGTGAAGACAGCATTCATAATCCCTAAGAGGGCCGCGGATTTTTCTTTTCCTGGGTAAACATCGGCAATCATGGCAAATGCAACAACAGCGGAAGCGGCGGCACCAATACCTTGCAGAAAACGGGTAGCAAGTAAAAAGGGGATAGAAGGGGCAATAACACATCCCACAGCGCCAATGAGTAAAATGCCATTTCCCCAAAGCATAATAGGCCTGCGACCATAACTATCAGATAATGGACCATAGGCAAGCGCTCCTATTCCAAATCCTAGTAAATTATAGGCAATGGTCATCTGAATGATGTCACCTGAAACATTGAAATAATGAGCCATATCTGGAAAACTAGGGACTGAAATATCTACTTCTATACAGCAAGCGACAATAGACAAAATAATAAGGGGTAAAAAGAAGCGAGGCATTTAAATAGCTTTCTATAATTTATAAAATTAGGATAACGGCAGAATGTGCCAATTCATGTAAACGGTAGGGAAGGGATAAATTGAGATAATCAAGTTTATTGCTGCTATAATTATGGTATTGCCATATATTGTCAAGTCTTATTGAAAATATCGATTAATGGTTATTTTATATTCACTTTTCTTATCCACCGTCTTTATGGTCTTCATCCTTTTGTAAAAATTTTACAATTGGGTAATTTTCATTACCTATCTGGCTTGTGCCCACATCTATTTGGATAGTCGTTGCTTCTTTAAGCCGAAACCATGTGCAAGAGGATAGTAAGTGCTCGCTATGATGGGACCGTCTCATATTAGTCTGTTTCATTGAATTATTAGAGAAAAAAGGCCTTATAAGAACAGATTGTAGAGGGCTGTCATTTAAAAGATCACCTGTTGACCAGATGACTTTAAGAAATACCTCATTCGAATCTATTTGATTATAAAAAACAAGCCCCTGATTGGCTTGACTATCCCTGCATGGCCACAAGGGAAGCACGGGAATAACAATAGTTTTTTTCTCCCCCGGATTAATGGTTATTATATTGGAACTTGCCATTGATTTGCCGGATGTTTGTTTAAGCAGAAAAAAACCGAGTTGAACATGGAATTTTTTTCCCTTACCTTCAGTCCCATTATCGCAAAGACTCCCATTTATATTATGGAGAACAATTTCTTTAACGGTTAGACGAGGAGTATTACTATCTTCTTCACACTCCATCGCTCTCACAACAGAAGGGAAAATGAGAAGTATAATGACGAACAATATTTGTATTTGCTTTAAAATCATTTATCTAATTCAACATTTTATGGTTTATTTTTAAAGTATACTCCTTTAATGCGCCTATAGGGTATAAAAGATAATTATTTAAAAAAATCAAGTCCAACTGACCATTGGCGGTAAAGACATGAGAATTGCATCAATATTTCCGTCAGTTTTAAGACCAAAATGTGTTCCTCGATCGTAAAGAAGATTGAACTCAACGTATCGGCCACGCTTAATCATTTGTTTTTGTTTATCAGCTTCTGACCAAGGTTTGTGCATATGACGGCGCACTAAGGCGGGATAAATGGTTAAGAAAGCTTCTCCAACATCTCGTGTGAAAGCAAAATCTTTCTCAAAGTCAGCTGAAGTATTTCCACTTGATAATTGATCATAAAAAATTCCCCCAATCCCGCGGGGTTCTTTACGATGAGGTAAATAAAAATATTCATCACACCAAGCTTTGAACCGAGGGTAATAATCCGGATTATGAGCATCACACGCAGTGCGATATGCATTGTGAAAATCCGTTGTATCTTGGTCAAATTCAAAAGTTGGCGTGAGGTCAGAGCCTCCCCCAAACCAGGAATGTGTGGTAACAATATGCCGCGTATTCAAATGAATAGCAGGAATAAAGGGATTAAGGGGATGTATAACTAAGGAAATGCCACTGGCCCAAAATCGAGGGTCATCTGTTGCTCCCGGAATCTCTTTGGCAAATTGAGGAGAAAATTCTCCATAAACCGTTGAAATATTGACCCCAGCTTTTTCAAAAACACGTCCTTTGAGTATTGCCATTGTTCCTCCCCCTAAGTCTTCATCAGGGTGAAGAGCACTTTTGCGCTTCCAGTTTTCTCGAGAAAAACGACCTGCGTCTAAGTATTTTGGGGGTAAATTAAGCGTTACAGCTTCATCTTCTATTTCCTCTAACAAAGCACAAATTCGTCCCTGTAAGCTTGAAAACCAAGTATGCAGTTTTATTTTTTGGTCAATGGTTGTCATTTGTTATCTCCATTATTGATGTGTATTCAATTGACGCATACCCTCTCCAACAACCATCGCAGCTGCCAAAGAAACATTTAAGGATCGACAGTGGGGTACCATAGGAATAAGAAGACGTTGGGGAATAAGGTGAAATATATCTTCAGGAACCCCTGAGCTTTCTTGTCCCATTAATAAAATATCATTCGAATGAAACGAGAAATCTGTATAGGGCATTTCAGCTTGGGCATCTAAAAGTATAATTCTGTGATTTACAGCTTGTGTCCATTCATAAAAATTATCCCAAGTTGTGTGATGCTGAACCGTTGCGATATCGGCATAATCCATACCTGCTCGTCGCAAACGACGATCATCAAATACAAATCCGCACGGGTGTATAATATCAAGGTGAAGGCCCATACAAGCACATAATCGCATTAATGTTCCTGTATTCTGGGGAATTTCTGGCTGATAAAGGGCAAGACGCATCGTCAAATACCTAGAGTAAATTATTGGCATTGATCCCCAAAGTGCCAAGAGGGTCAATGGATCCTAAATTCTTGAAATCAAATTGCACTATGAAGCCAGAATTGGGACGAATGTCTCTGTCTAATGAGCGCGTTTTAAAAGCACTTAAAGTCATGCGAAAACATTCATCGTGATAAAGAGCAGAAACCGTATGCGATAAGGCTCCTCGTTGATGCTTTTTTAAGTTCCGTGTTTCTCCAAGGGAAAAACTCCAATGTTCCACCGGGTTGGAACCAACAATCCACGTTGCTTGAGAAATACCTACATCATTGACGGTCGATTTTTTGTTTACATATGTATGATTTAATTGGAAAATTAGTAATTTTTTGCCAAAAATTGCAGATGTATCCGAAATACGCGGGCGCAATCGGTTCTTATCCATTGCCATGCGATTAAGTATTTGAATGCTCTGTATAGGATTGACACGTAAGCGGCTGACAATATCGGAAGCTCGTTTATCTTCACCACAGAAACGACTCGGTAAAACTTGATGTTTATCGAGGCGAATGCTTTGGCCCAAGAAAATTTGAATTAAGCGTTTCTCAGGGAAAAACCAAGTGGAATTTCCTCCATATATAAATCTCCCTCCCGTATCCACACGGTCCAATCCAGAAAATCGTTGAGCTAAGAATAGGGATGTATCTTCAATTTGCACATTCAACGAATCTTCATTGGGAATAGAAGAATTATTGACGCGTGTTGTACCCACAATCATTGCTGTAGGTTCGAGAACCCAATCTGAGTAACTGAGACGCTTGATTAAAGGGTAACGCCACTGAGCTGAAGCTGTAGGAAAAAATCGCCCTTTAAAGGTTGAGGAAAGCACAGGTTTGTTCCTTGCAGGTTGGTAGTGTTCAAGGGCATAAGAATCACTGCGCAAAGTCATATTTAATGCCCAAATATGTCCGGTAGATGTTACATAGGGAACCCGCCAACCGCCTGTGAGGGATAATCTTTGCATATGACGGGCATTTTGTCCGGGAGTATCTCGACGCCGCCCTAGAGAGAGAAGGTTTGCATCAAAATTCCATATTCCGTTCCACTGTCCCGGATCTGTTTGATAATTATACCAGGCATGAGGAAGGAGATAGGGGGTTGTATTTGGATTGTCAGTTTGGAATACAGTTGCACGAACCACGGCGTAATTGTGGTCTTGAAATTGCTCTAAGGAAGCTGTGCTGGCCATGTTTTTTGTTGGATATTTTAGACGAAAACCTTGAGGAAAGATAGGATAGCGCCGTAGATATGTCGTATCACTTGCGCGATTAATATCAAAAGTTGCAACACTTTCATCATTAAGTTCAAATCGTCCTTGAGTATAGATATGCCAACGATCTTTTCCTGGTAACTTTGAGCCCTTTGTAATGTGTTTTAAATCACGGGTTTGTGTGTAGCTTGTGCTGGCGGTAAAATCACCATCTCGAAAACGATGGCGATATTCAGCAACCATGATGGGTCCTTGCTTTGTTGTGATTATGGGGGAAAGTGTAAGATCACGATTTGGAGCGATATCATAATAAAAGGGGGTGCTAACGATGAGACCAAGATCTGATATAGAGCCATAAGCCGGCATTAAAAAGCCTGTTTTCCGTTTTACCGTTCCGTCCGCATGACGAAAGTAGGGTAAATAAAATACAGGAACACCTGATATTTCAAGGCGAGCATGGTGATAAATGATGATTTGATCCGTTTTGCTATGAATGATTTTGTCAGCTTTTAATTGCCAAAGTGGCATTTTCTTCGGATTAATTTTACAAACATTACAAGGACTATAAACAGCTTGACGAAAAATAGTTTTCTTTCCCTGGATACGTCTCGCAAAATTTGCTGCTATTCGGGCGTCATCAGCTGTTAATACCTTAGCATTTTCAATTGTTGCATCTTGTAACTCATTTGAAAATTCAGCAGAGGAAAAAAACAGAAGATTATAGTTGGAAACAGCAAGATTGTTTTGTTCCTCTAGAGAAAGTGAAGAATAATTTATTTGCTTTCCCAGTTGAGGTAAATTTAATGGATTGGAAACAATAGTGCCACTTTGCATTAATCTATTGAGAACATAATCTTGATGACTCAAAAATTCATTGTGAGCTTGAACGAGAGAGTTTGCTGAAAGCTTTCTTCTCTCGGTTTCTCTTAAGCACACGTTCCCATAGGCAGACATTTGCCCTGTTTTTTTATTGTAAATAACTTTATGGGCACGAAGAGTGCGATTACCTTGGACGACCTGTACATTGCCCGTGGCATTGACGATATGAGTTTCTTGATTGTAGTCGATTTTTTCTGCATTTAATATAATGGGGGGCTTCTCATCAAGTGTAGCTAATGAGTCTTCATCATTTTTAAAAGCATTTAGCTTGTTAGTAACTTCATTTTTTTTCCTACCAGATGTTGTGGACGCAGTTGAGAGAAGCGTCAACAATAGCAAATTGAAGATCACAAATACGGAGAAAAAACGAGAATAAATACTCATGATGTTTTAACCATCTTCAAGGTGTAAAAGGAAAGAAAGACTCAATAAAGCCATAATCAGTGTAGGAGCCCAAGCCGCTAAAAGTATTGGAATTTGGCCGCCGACACCTAAAGCATAGACAATATCGTTGAGAAAGTAGAGTACAAAACCACTGCCAATACCAAAGGTAATGTACATGAAAGTGCCTCTTTGCCGGATGGGGCGAATGCCAAAGGTTGCTGCAAGTAAAATCATTGACAACATCATACCTAATTTTGCAATTTGACCATGCCAATAAACACGATAAGTAACGCTAGAGAGACCCGATCTATCAAGAATATCTATAAATTTTGGTAAAGACCAAAATGAGATTGTTTCGGGGTCGGTATTGTTATCTTGAATTTTTTCAATTGTTAAAGATGTAGGAATTTTCATTGTGAGATTCTTTGTGGAAGTCCCTTCTTGACCTTCCCACACTGTTGTATTATTTAGCTCCCAATAACCGCGATGTAATATCGCTGAATCCGCATCAATACGTGCTTTATAAGAGCCGTCGGGCAGAAAATTATGGAAAGTAACTTTCCTAAAGGTTTTTGTTTGGGGTTGGACGTAAGTGGTGTGAATGATACTCTGTCTGTCTGGGGTAATTTCTCGCAACCACAACCCTTCTTCTGAAATAGAAATACGACCACTTGTTCCAGCAAAATAAAGAGCATCAAGATTCATGTAGCGTTTACTCATCGCGGCACTAAAAGGGTTTAGTATGATGAGTTGTAACAAACCAAATGTAAGCATACAGGCCATAAGACCCTTTAAAAGTTGCCAAATGGATAGACCAGCGGTACGAGCTGCGACAATTTCTTGGGTATGATTGAGTCGATAAAAAGTGATCATTGTTGCAGAAAGAACAATAAAGGGCATTAAAGTTTGGAAATGGTTGGGGAGTTTTAAAATAATCATTTCTAGAATAATGGACAACTGGATGTAAGGTTTACCCATGGAGCGTCGAACAAGCTCCGTACCCTCAAACAGAGATATAATGGTTCCTATTATGGCCGTACATGTTCCAAACCAGAGAAAAAAAACGCGGCAAAAATAGGTATTAAGTGTTGAAAAAAGATAGCTCATTCGGCAGCCTCTTTGCTCACAGGGATGGGGAAACCTTTTCTGAAAACAAATCCATTCCACCATATTTTAAATGTCTGTTTTTCTAGAATAATTAGGGAAGTGATCCCAATTAAAATTACGCTGAAATAGGCTAGAGGAATCGTTAAAGGCCAACGACCATTCATATTGATGAGCGCAATCAAACCAATGTTAATACAAATGGCTATCCCGATAGCGAATCCAATGCGTTTCTGACGACCCCGACGGTTTAGTTCTTGAGACAAGAGAGCACTTGAGCCGACAAGAGAAAACAACAAAACTAATAAGGGGGGCAGAAGGCGCTGGTGACCTTCAGCGTATAGTTGTGCCCTTATTGCTGGGGAAAGAGTTGCTTTATCTGGCGGGTCTAAAAGATGACTAAGAGAGCGTTCATAGGGCTTGATGATACGTTCTTGGAGGTTAGATGCAAGCTGATCTAAATCATAGTTTAAGGTCTTAAAATGAAAAAAACTAACTTTTCCTGTGCTCTCATCTTTTTCTTGACGTGTCCCATTCAGTAACATGAGCAGTGACTTTTTCCCATCTTTTTCGATAATGGCTCCATGTTTGGAAATGATCGTAAATGGATTTTTCTTGGCTCGAGAAGAGGAAGAATTTTGGCCAATACTATGAATAAATACGCCGCCTAAGTCACCATTTACGGAGCGCGTTTTTGCATAAACTGTTACACCTCTTAAAGTGTTAAACATTCCATCTTGAACGAAACTTGAGGAGAATTCATTGCGCAACTTATGTTCCATGTCTCTTAGATTACGAAAAGATATGGGCACAAAGTAGATATTTATAAATCCAACAGAAATTGCGGTGAAAAATGCTAAAATGAGAGCAGGGCGCGCCAACCGCCAATTACTTAGCCCACAACTCCGAAAAATGCTAAGTTCATGGTCTGTAATAAGCTTATTGTAAGTAAATAAAACGCTGATGAGGATACAAATGGGGAGTACGATGGCAATCAAGTCTGGGATGAGAAAACCAACAAGAGTAAAATAACCTCCAATTGAGACATTTTGATTGACAATTATGTCCACAAATCGTAACGACTGAGTGAGCCATACACCTGTTGTTAATACCGTCGTGAGAAAAGCTAAGCTCGTCAATAAATATTTAAATATATGGCGCGTAACCAAACTCATAAAGAAGCGCTCCAAACAAAAACCATCATTTTTTTCTGTTTAAAGTTAATTAGTTTGAGGTAAGTTAAACTTCTTGAGAAGGGGGGTGGCATATATTTCGTCACTGAATCAGCACTCTTTATCAAACCTAGATGCCTTAAATCTAAGAAGTTTTTGCCAAAAATGCTTTCAAAATAAGCATTTTATTAATATATTCCTAGCATCTGAACATTGAATAACTTATATATTATTCAACTGGCTAAAAAACATGAATAGATCTTTTACCAGGTTTACTATAAAACAATGAACAAAGGCAATGGCCTAAGATTTTAAAAGTGTGTCAATTAGAGGATAAGAGAGAATGAAGTTATTAGGCTTATTAATCTTAACGGGCTTCAGCTTGTTACCAAGCTTTGCTATTGGTCTAAAAGAAAAAACATCAAGCATTATTGTGATTGTAAATAAGGATGCAATTACCGCTTCCGACGTAGACGAGAGATTACGTTTGACCAATTTGAGCGCCGCGCAACCGGTTACGAGTACCATTCCTGCCCCTGTTCGCAAACAAATTATTCAAGGGATGGTTGATGAACTTCTCCAACTTCAAGCCGCTAAATCAAAAAATATTAAGGTGGAGGATGCGGAAGTTGAAAAAGCCCTGGAGAATTTAGCCAAGGATAATAATATGTCGTTAGATGCCATGGTCAAAATGCTTAAAACAAATGGCATCTCTAAGCAAACAATGTTAACAAGACTTCGTGCACAGATGGCCTGGGGTCGTTATATTCGCGAAGTGTATGGTCCATTGGTTCATATAGCCGATAAGGAAGTCGACAAGTTCCTCTCCCAATCCAAGGATGTAAAAATTGAGGAACAACCTGTGGAGCACATGAATATTACTTTATGTCAGGTGGTTTTTGATCTTAAGCCAGATTCTCCAGAGGAAATGATGATACTTCTGGGGCCAAAGATCGAGGAAACTCAAAAAGCAAAAGGATGTAGTTCTTTCGTAAAAGCCGCTCAAGGTTTTGGGGCAAAAATTGAAGAAAATCGTACGGTTAAGTTGGGACAATTGCCAACTGCCTTGAAGTCTTTAGTCCATAAGACAAAGGCAGGACAATGTATGGAGCCTACCATGACACCTAATGGGCTTGTTTTGACAATGGTTTGCTCAAAAACGATGCCAAAAGTAGCGCCACCCCCCGCCCAAACTCGAGACACAGCATCAGTTGCAATCGAGCAAGAAAAGTTAGGTAAGCGTGCAGCACAAGAAATGGCCAAATTGAAGTCGGCAGCTTTTGTTGAGTGGAAATAATTTCTCTCTGCCTTCTTTACGAGAAGTTATCGAGAGTCATGGCTTATTAGCTAAAAAAAGTCTTGGCCAAAATTTCCTTCTCAATATGGATGTGACACGCCGCATTGTTAAAGCGGCTGGAAATCTCGAAGATCTCACCGTTCTTGAAATTGGTCCCGGTCCTGGGGGATTGACACGGGCTTTACTTGAAGCAAAAGCTCAAGTTGTTGCCATTGAGAGAGATCATCGATGTGTTGAAATTTTGAGGGATCTTCAGCTCGCGTATTTAAGGGGGTCTGGTGAATCTGCCCAAAAAATGCTGAGCCTAATTGAGGGCGATGCCCTTAAAATATCTCCCCAATCCATTATTCCTGTCGGAGCCATCAAAATTGTTGCGAATTTACCCTACAACATAGGAACTCCTCTTTTAATTCAGTGGCTTTCTAATCTTGATCGCATTGTATCTTTGACATTGATGTTTCAAAAAGAGGTTGCTTTAAGATTGATTGCGAAACCGCGAACAAAATCTTATGGTCGATTGTCAATTTTAATTCAGTGGCTATGTGAAGCTCAGCGTTTATTTGACTTGTCTCCAAAAGCTTTCATGCCAGCACCAAAAGTTACATCGAGTGTTGTTCATTTGGTTCCCAGACCCCTAACTCCCCAAAATAAACTTCTTTTTCCTTTTATGGAACGGGTTACTCACCAGGCCTTCGGACAACGGCGAAAAATGATTCGCTCAAGTTTGAAGATGTTATTTTTGGAAAGCCAGTTGATAGAATTAGGGCTGGATCCTTGTGTTCGAGCGGAAGAGTTAACCGTAGCTGATTTTGTTCTCTTGGCGAAAAGCTTATCTATGACCACCCCGCCAACTTAATATTTTTGCTTCCTATGCAATAAAAATTCATAGAAAACCATAAAACCAGTTGGGAGAAGCCTTAAATCTTGCTAGAGTTTTTAATTAAGTTGTCTTGTTTGGAGAAAATAGAATGAAACCAAAGCTTAAGAGCACAAAATCTCTTAAAGAGGAGGATACTCTTTACTCTGATTCACCCCCTAGTTCTTACCCTTTTGCACGGCCTTCTCGCTTTAATCATTTTTATCGTCTTGAAGAATCAGAAGTCGTTGCTTACCTTTTAAATCAAATTCAGCAAACTCCAGAACAATCTTTGCAGATTAAGCAGGAAGCGTACAGATTGGTCGAAGGCGTTCGAGCAAGTAAAGTGTCAAGTTTTAGTATTGAGAATTTTCTTCAAACCTATGCGTTAAATAGTCAAGAGGGTCTTGTGTTAATGTGTTTGGCAGAAGCCTTGTTGCGCGTACCAGATACGGCAACAAAGACTCGCCTGATTCGAGATAAGATTGGATCTATAGATTGGATGAATCATACCTCTCAAAGCGGCAAACAGAAAACAACACTATTTGCAAAACTCACCAACTTTGGTCTGGCGACGGCCGAACAACTAATGAATTGGGGATTAGAAAAAAAGGGTTTTATGGACGCTATCGGTAACTTGACTCGACGATTAAGTGAGCCTGTCATCCGCAAGAGCATTGCCCAAGCCATGAAAATTCTTGGTTATCAGTTTGTTATGGGAGAAACCATTACGGATGCCTTGAAGCGCTCAAAGTCTTCTGATAATAAAGCATATCTTTATTCCTATGACATGTTAGGTGAAGCGGCTTGTACAAAAGAAGATGCACAGCGCTATTATCAATCTTATGCTCAAGCTATTGAAAAAATTGGCCAAACAAAAGCAGAAGGTTCTATTTTTTCTCAACCGAGTATTTCTATTAAGCTTTCAGCTCTTCATCCAAGATATGATCTGACTCAAATTAGGCGTATTCGCGAAGAACTATTTCCTCAAGTTTTATGTCTTGCAAAACTCGCTAAAGAGAAGGGGATAGGCCTCACAATTGATGCAGAAGAATCTGAAAGATTAGATTTATCTCTAGAAGTTATTGAGTATATGTCTGGCCATGAGGATTTAAGGGGGTGGAATGGATTAGGAATAGCGGTACAAGCCTATCAAAAGCGTTCTCCTCTGCTGATTGATTATCTTATTGAAATGGCCAAAAAAGACCAACGACGTTTATGTGTTCGCTTGGTAAAGGGAGCCTATTGGGATGCTGAAATTAAGCGAGCGCAAGAAAAAGGGTTGAAAGGCTATTCTGTTTTTACCCGAAAAGTTTTTACAGATGTTTCCTACCAGGTATGTGCTCAAAAAATGCTGGCAGCACCCGATGCTATTTATCCGCAGTTTGCAACTCATAATGCACGTACGGTTGCGACGATTTTAGAGCTGGCTAAACCTACCCATGAATTTGAACTCCAACGCCTTCATGGAATGGGTGAGTCGCTTTTCAGCCAAATTATGAAACGAATGTCACCTGCCATTCCTTGTCGTATCTATGCACCTGTTGGGGAATATCAAGATTTATTGGCATATCTTGTACGGCGGTTGCTTGAAAATGGGGCAAATACATCTTTTGTCCATAAGATTTATAGTCCATCTGTACCCATTGAGACTTTGGTTGCTGATCCTGTAGAAGAAACGCGGAGTCTTAATATTATTCCACACCCACAGATTCCACTTCCCTTAGATTTGTTGCAACCTCAACGGCAGAATGCGCTGGGTATTGATTTTTATGACCTAGCAGATATTCAAGATTTTTATGCTAAAAATGAAGCTCACTTAGCGAGTATCCCTCAAGGGATTCTTTGGAATTCTTCCCCGCTTGTGGGGTCAAAGAAGATTGAACCAGGTAAGACTACTCAGAGACAAAATCCAGCGATAAATTCTCAAATTTTGGGCCGAGCGGGTGAGGCAACAGTTGAGTTGGCCAATCAAGCCATGACGATTGCTAATGATGCTTTTGAGAATTGGAGTACAACGACTGCAGAATTTCGGGCAGAAGCGTTAGATCGCTTAGGAGATCTTTTTGAAAGTCACCGAGAAGCATTGATGTCGTTATTGATATATGAGGGTGGAAAAACAGTTCCTGACGCTTTATCAGAAGTTCGGGAAGCCGCTGATTTTTGTCGATACTATGCGAGTGAAGCGCGACGATTAATGAAATCTCCTTTTCCCCTTCCAGGTCCGACTGGGGAAACCAATGAATTAACTCTTCATGGGCGGGGAGTATTTGTATGCATTAGTCCCTGGAATTTCCCCTTGGCAATTTTTATAGGGCAAGTTGCGGCTGCATTGGCTGCAGGAAATTGTGTAATTGCCAAACCTGCCCATCAAACACCTCTAGTTGCTTGCCAGGCTATTAAATTAGCTTATCAAGCGGGAATACCAAAGGAGGTTTTGCATTTTCTACCAGGTTCGGGAAGCCTTTTAGGCGCAGAACTTATTGCAGATTTACGTACAGCTGGTGTTGCGTTTACTGGCTCAACAGCTGTGGCTCAGGCAATTGCAAAAACACTTCTTGGCCGCCGCAATGCGCCTATTGTTCCCTTAATTGCTGAAACAGGGGGGATGAATGCAATGATTGTTGATTCCTCCGCTTTACTAGAACAAGTGGTTCAAGATGTTATCATTTCCTCATTTCAAAGTGCAGGCCAGCGTTGTTCCGCTTTACGCTTGGTTTATATTCAAGAAGAAATTGGGGATGCATTTTTAAAAATGCTTAAAGGTGCCATGGCAGAACTTTCTGTTGGAGATCCAAGTCTATTGTCCACAGATGTGGGCCCTGTCATTGATCATGAAGCCCGTAAAGCTTTGCAAGCCTATGAAGTCAGTCTTCAGAATAGAGCACGGCTCGTTTATAAAGTGGAATTGGATAAGACTCATCAAGAGGGCAGCTTCTTTTCCCCTCAAGTCTGGGAGTTAACAGATGGTTCTCATATGGTTGAGGAAGTATTTGGCCCTATATTACATGTTGTGCGATTCAAGAGTACAGATTTAGATAAGGTTATTAATCAAATTAATGCAACGGGTTATGGATTAACCTTGGGCATCCACAGTCGTATTGATGAAACCATTCAGCTTGTTCGCAAAAAAGCGAGAGTTGGGAATCTGTATGTTAATCGTAGCATGATAGGAGCCGTGGTTGGTGTGCAGCCTTTCGGTGGAGAAGGGCTTTCGGGAACAGGCCCTAAGGCAGGGGGGCCTCATTATCTCCTCAGATTTACAGTTGAGCGGACATTTTGTCAGGACACAACAGCCTCTGGTGGGAATGCAACCTTGCTAGCGAATTTAGACTGATCTTCAAGATTATAACCCTTAAATTCAATTATAATAAAAGAAAATCCGTCTTTAAGAGTAATAGTAAACAAATCGTTAAGATATACGAAAAAAAATAAAAATATTCTATTAGTTATAATAAAAATTATTTGTTACGATCATTTTAGCAGTTCAATCATTTGGAGGTTTTGATGAGAGTACTATTAATCGAAGATGATTCCGCTACAGCAAAAACATTGCAAACGATGCTTCGCTCAGAAGGATTTGTTTGTGATACAACAGATCTAGGGGAAGATGGCCTAGAAATTGGTAAACTATATGAGTATGACCTTATTGTTCTGGACCTAATTTTACCCGACATGGACGGTTATGAAGTTTTGCGTCGCTTACGAGCAGCTCAAATTAAAACTCCTATATTAATTGTATCTGGCCTAGTTGAAATTGATGATAAAGTTCGTGGCCTTGGGTTTGGTGCGGATGACTATTTGACAAAGCCATTTAATAAAGCAGAAGTGCTAGCCCGTATTCATGCTATTATTCGTCGCTCGCGGGGCCATTCAGAGTCTATTATTCGCACCGGTCGGTTGAGTGTGAACTTGCAACATCGCACCGCCAGCGTTGATGACAAACCTCTTCATCTGACAGGTAAGGAATATGCCATAGTTGAGTTGTTATCTTTACGTAAAGGCACAACGCTTACAAAAGAAATGTTTTTAAATCACCTTTACGGTGGAATGGATGAACCTGAATTGAAGATTATCGATGTATTTATATGTAAACTTCGTCGCAAGTTGGCTGAAGCCTTAAATGGGGAGGATTATATCGAAACAGTTTGGGGCCGGGGATATGTCCTTAGAGAATTGACATCCGATGAAGCCAAGCGCGTTGAAAAGAGCGCAGTAACGACCGCCGGTATTGCTCCGAACCTTCAAGAGAGAGAAGTTGTAAAAACAGTTTCGAATTTTGGCTAGTTTATGGTTATGCTCCTAAGAAAAGCCCCCCTTATATAAAGGGGGGCTTTTTTATTTCTAAAGGCTTTTAAGTGAGTTATTCATTATATTTTATCACCACATGCCTTTTTTTCCCGGCTGACAACTTTAAAATTCCGTCCTGGAAAAGCTCTGGGATAATTTTTTGAGATTCGTCTAAAATTGGCCTATCATTCAAACGAGCTCCATTACCCTGAATAAGGCGTCGAGCTTCCCCTCTACTGGCTGCTAATCCTGACAGAGTCAAGAGATCAATGATCAGCATATTTTTGTTAACGTCTGTTGAGGAAATCTCAAAAGTAGGGAGACTATCAAGAGAGCCAGATTGATTTTCATACAAACTGGCTGTGGTATCATGTATGTTTGTTAAACATTCATTTCCATGAGCAAGACCAGTGGTGTGATCAGCCAAAATTTTCTTAGCATCATTAATTTCTGCCCCTTGAAGGGCTTCCAGTCGGTTAATCTCATCGAGAGGAAGTTCCGTAAAGAGTCGTAAGTAGCGACCCACATCGGCGTCTTCCGTATTCCGCCAAAATTGCCAATAATCATAGGCGGACAAGCGATCTGTGTTGAGCCAAACAGCACCACTAGATGTCTTACCCATTTTTGCTCCACTTGAAGTTGTTATAAGGGGTGAAGTCAGTCCATAGACATGTTGACTTAAACATCGGCGTGTCAGTTCAATTCCATTGACAATATTTCCCCATTGATCAGATCCGCCCATTTGAAGGACACAGTCATGACGACGGAACAATTCAAGAAAATCATATCCTTGTAAAATCATATAATTAAATTCTAGAAAGCTTAAATTTTGTTCTCGTTCTAGGCGCAACTTCACACTATCAAAAGCCAGCATTCGATTTACGGAAAAGTGTCGACCATAATCCCTTAAGAACTCGATATAATTGAGCGTACTGAGCCAGGTATCGTTATTGAGCATGATGGCCTGATTCATATCAATAAATGGTTCAAAAGATTTTCGAATACCTATGGTGTTATTTTGGATGGCCGCATTGTCCAACATTTGGCGAGCTGCCTCTTTACCGGAAGGGTCGCCAACTTTACTTGTGCCTCCTCCCAGTAAGATTAAGGGGCGATGGCCGGTTTTTTGCAACCAGCGTAACATCATAATTTGCACCAAACTACCCACATGAAGACTGTCTGCTGTCATGTCAAATCCGATATATCCTGTGATACTTTTGGTTGACATAAGCGTGTCAAGGGTTTCGATGTCTGTTGCTTGATGGAAAAAACCGCGGGATTGAATAATTTGCAAAAATTCTGATTTCATCGTGGGTCTTTCGGGGTATACTACGAATAATTAATTCAATAAATTGACATTATACATGATGTATCACATTTAAAACGGAATGGCAAAATGGAACCGATTTGGTCCTTAGGATTAATGAGTGGTACGTCATTAGACGGCGTCGATGTTGCGTGGTTGCAGACAGATGGCACGACGATAAAAAAAATAGGCGAGGGACTTATGGTCCCCTATCCAATGCCTTTGCGAGAAAAAATTCGCTCAATTCTTGGGCAAAATGTCATGACTCTTGAGGTCAAATCTATTGAACGGGAATTGACTCTTTTTCAAGCTCAGATCGTAAAAGAGGCCCAAAAAATCCAGTCTTTTGATGTCATTGGATTTCATGGTCAGACAATATTTCATGCTCCCCCTTTTACACGACAAATTGGTGACGGAGAACTTCTCGCAAAAGAAGTGGGAGTTGATGTTATTTATGATTTTCGTTCGCAAGATATGAAGCAAGGCGGTCAAGGAGCCCCATTGGTTCCCATTTTTCACAGAGCCCTCATCGAAACTGAAGTTCCCATAGCTATTGTTAATGTGGGCGGTGTGGCAAATATGACATGGATGCAAAAAGATTGGCCCTTAATCGCTTGTGATACAGGTCCAGGGGGGGCCTTGTTGGATGATTGGACATTAAAGACTATCGGACTGCCGTATGATGAAAATGGTCTATTAAGTTCCCAAGGAAAGGTAAATGAAGCTTGCGTTCAGCAGTGGCTTGCACAGGCTTATTTTGCTAAATCATATCCTAAGTCATTAGATCGAAATGATTTTAACGGCCTTATTAAGGATATTGAAATCATGTCTCCCGCTGATGGAGCGGCAACACTCGTGGAATTAACGGCCAGAAGTATTATCCATGCATTAACTCAAATGCCTGCATTGCCCCAAAAATTGTATGTGACTGGGGGAGGGCGGCGGAATTTACATTTAATGCAGCGCTTACGAGCGCTTGCTTCTTATTCTGTTGATAGTGTGGAAGACCTAGGTTGGGATGGAGATTTATTGGAAGCCTTCGCATTTGCTTATCTGGCGGTTCGTGTAAAAGCGGGTTTGCCCACAAGTTTTCCAACCACAACGGGTGTTAATCAGCCAGTAAGTGGGGGGAAGTTGGTAGAAGGTTGGAGAAAGCCAAGTGAGGAATAACCCGTATTTACTTTACTTGCCTATAAAATTTCGAATAGATCTTATCTGCTTCTCAATACTTAATGTGCCATCCACGACAAAATCCGCAGCCGTTTTCTCGGCAGTATCAAAGAATAAAGGACGAGAATGATCAAGATAATATTGAAGATCTTCAAGAACATGGTTTACCGTTCGAGGATCTTTTTTAAAATCTCGTAAAGTGCGTCGTGCAAGTGCAACATCTAAGGGCGTATCAATATGAATCCATGTATCGATGAAATGACCTGTTTGTTGGTGAAAGCGACCTAAAGGCGCATCAAAAATAATATACTTTGTGGGGAATAATTCGTTATTTAATACAGGGTGGATTACACAATTCCCCTTCTTTAAGGTATCTAAAGTTGTAGCTAAAGTTGGATAATCCCAAGTTTCATATCCCTGCCCACTGTTATGCCAAGCAACATAATCATCTGGACTTGTAGAAATTTCGTCAAAATCATCCCAAAAAACAGCTGTTGCGTTTAGAACTTTTGACAGAGCTTGAGTGACTGTTGTTTTCCCAGCCCCGGAGATTCCACTTATTCCGATAATCAGAGTTGTCATGTGAAAATTTCCAAAAAAATCAAATAATTATTATAATCGCTTGGAAGATAAGCTTTTTGATAAAATCCATATTTCCCATGATGCTTTGCAAAATCAAGCTTAACACACCTTCAAAAAAAATGTTACGGTACATAAAAACCACACGGGAGAAAAATTTTGATTAAAAAAATTGGTGTTTTAACCAGTGGGGGAGATTGCGCGGGGTTAAATGCGGCCATTCGCGCTATTACCTATCGGGCAATTCAAACTTATGGTTGGCATGTGATCGGTATTCATAATGGTACGACAGGATTAATTGTTCGACCACTAGATTACCAAGAATTGACTCTGACTACCTGCAACAGCATGATGATGCGCAGTGGCGGCACGATGCTAGGAAGCACAAATAAAAACGACCCTTTTAGCTTCCCAGATAGCCGTGGCAATCGCACCGATCGTTCTCAAGATTTCATAGATGGGTACAACGAACTAGGTCTTGATGCTTTAATCGGGATTGGGGGGGATGGAAGCATGCGGATCCTGCGGCAACTGGCTCAGCAGGGAAATTTGAATCTCGTGACCATTCCTAAAACCATTGATAATGACTTAGGCCATACGGAAAGTGCAGTTGGCTATCCAACAGCTGTTGAGGTTGCAACGGAAGCTTTAGACCGTCTTCAACCCACAGCGGCTAGCCATAAACGCGTTATGATTCTTGAGGTAATGGGGCGGGACGCGGGGCATATTGCTTTAAGTGCCGGCATTGCGGGTGGTGCAGATATTATTCTTATACCTGAAATTCCTTATACCTTAGAGAAAATTACCCATAAAATTTCATCTCTTGCTGATTTAGGAAAAACTTTTGCCCTTATTATTGTTGCAGAAGCCGTGAAAACTGAAGATGGTAGCCCTGTTATCCAAGCCAATGAAGGCACGAGGGCTCGCTATGGGGGTATTTCATCGTATTTGGCAGAAAAAATTACAGAATCCACAGGGGCTGAAGTTCGAGCGATGGCTTTGGGTCATGTACAACGTGGCGGGCAGCCGTGTGCCCAAGATCGCATTCTCGCATCAGCGTTTGGTGTACATGCTGTGGATTTAATTTCGCAAGGAAAATTTGATCGAATGGTGGCATGGCATAATCGGCAGGTCGAAGATGTACCCATCGAAGATGCGATCAATCAGTTTCAAGAGGTTGATATCCACGGTGCTATGGTTCGCACAGCTCGTGGCTTAGGGATATTTTTGGGTGATTAATGAAATAGTGATTCTAAACTTCCTATTGTTCCCCAAATTCAATTAGATTTTAGTCTTTTACCTACTTCCAAAGCAGAATAGGTGAAAATTCCCGTTGCACCTGCACGTTTCAAAGATAATAGCGTTTCCAGCAACGCCGCCTGTTCATCAAGCCAACCGTTGGCTGCTGCTGCTTTTATCATGCTATATTCTCCACTAACATGATAAGCAAATGTAGGCACCTTAAATGTTTGTGAAACACGGGAAATAATATCCAAATAAGGAAGGCCCGGTTTGATCATAACCATGTCGGCCCCCTCTTGCAGATCCATAGCGACTTCTCGTAAAGCTTCCTGTGCATTAGCTGGATTCATTTGATACGTCTTCTTATCTCCGACAGGGCGTCCATTTTGACCTGGCAATTTTACAGCACCGACGGCCTCGCGAAAGGGACCATAAAAAGCCGAAGCATATTTCGCTGCATAGCTCATTATAGCTCTATCTTGAAAATTATGATCATCCAGAGCTTTACGAATGACAGCAATGCGGCCATCCATCATATCGGAGGGTGCAATAATATCCGCACCCGCTTCTGCTTGTACAACAGATTGTTTGGCTAACAATTCAAGACTCAAATCATTATCAATAGTTTGACCATTCCAGACACCATCATGGCCATGAGTTGTGTAGGGATCAAGAGCCACATCGGTTATCACGCCAACAAGAGGTGTTAATTCTTTAATGGCGCGGATGGCTTGGCAAATAAGATTTTCTGGATTAAAGGCTTCTCGCCCATCTGGAGTTTTAAGACCTTGAGGGGTTAGGGGAAACAAGTCAATTGCGGGAATACCAGCTTCAACGACTTGTTCAATAATCTGAGGAAGCTCTGCAAGGCTCCATCGTCGTACACCTGGCATACTGGGAATATCCGCTTGTCCATCGGGGTAGCGAATAAAAAGGGGAAGAATGAGGTCAGAAGGATGAAGCTGCGTTTCTTGGACCATATCACGCAACCAACTATGAGTGCGTAAGCGTCGTAATCTCGTTTCGGGAAACTGTCCGAAGTTCATAAGCTTGTCCCTGGGTTTCAACTTTCCTCAATTTATAAAAGAATCTAACATCATTAGCAATAGACCCTTCATAAGTCTTTCAAGGATATTTTACTTAATGTGATTGTCATTATTTAAAGCAATGCCATTTTCTATATTTCTCAAAAAACAACATATTTTTTTGTGGACTTAAAGTCAGTATCATTGCGAAAATCAATTTAGGAAATGAGAGACAGGAAATATCTGACTGATTTTTAAAGTTTATACGCTAATGTTACGTATTATATTCAGTGGATAAGCATTTCGATTGCGGGGCCTCATGGATTTTTCAATATCACCAGAACAAGCTTCTTTCCAAATCTTAGCCAGAAATTTTGCCAACGACCAATTGGCCCCTTTTGCGAGTACGTGGGATCGGGAGGAAATTTTTCCCGTTCCCACTTTACGAAAGGCGGCTGAATTAGGATTTGGAGGGATAATGGTTCGCCCCGAGTTTGGGGGATGTGGCTTAGGACGTTTAGATAGTGTATTGATTTTTGAAGAATTAGCTAAAGGTTGTCCTTCCACAGTAGGTTACCTATCTGTTCACAATATGGTGTCATATCTTCTGGATCGGTATGGATCATTCAACCAACATCAGAAATGGTTACCTAAATTAACGACCATGCAATGGCTTTCAAGTTACTGTTTAACAGAGCCGGAGTTTGGAAGTGATGCCGCATCTCTTGCCACTAAGGCCATACGTGAGGGTGATTTTTACAAAATAACGGGTACAAAAGCCTTCATTTCTGGGGGAGGGGTGAGTGATCTATATTTATGTATGGCACGGACTGGAGAGCCAGGGGCAAAAGGTATCACCGCGTTTTTAATTGAAAAAGATACGCCAGGATTAAGCTTTGGGAAATGTGAAGATAAGATGGGGTGGCGTTGCCAACCAACAACGATGGTTGTGTTGGATGGTGTTCGTGTACCTGTTGCAAACCGTTTAGGCGAAGAAGGCGATGGATTTAAGATTGCAATGAATGGTCTTGATGGGGGAAGGCTAAATATAGCCGCATGTTCTTTAGGGGGTGCGCAAGCTTGCTTAGAACTTGCCTTAAAATATGCCAATGAGCGAAAACAATTTGGCAACAAACTTAACGAATTTCAAGCAACCCAATTTCGACTAGCAGATATGGCTACAGAATTGGCTGCTGCACAATTAATGGTTCATAAGGCGGCATGCATGTTGGATAAGGGAAATACTGACGCTACCCTTTTCTGTGCTATGGCCAAACGACTGGCCACAGATACAGGATTTAAAGTGGCAAATGATGCTCTTCAATTGCATGGGGGGTATGGCTATATTAAGGATTTTCAGGTAGAACGTTATTTGCGAGATTTGCGTGTTCATCAAATTCTCGAAGGAACAAATGAAATTATGCGGGTTATTATTGCCCGTAAACTGATTGAGACGTTTAAAGAATGACCCTTGTGCCCTCCGCTAAACCAGCTGATGATCAAGAAATCTTGTGCCAAATTGAGGGCAATGCTGGTGTCATTACCTTAAATCGTCCAAAAGCTTTAAATGCCCTTTCTTTGGATATGATTCGCCAAATTACACAAAACTTATTAAGGTGGAAAGATGATAAGCATGTAAGAACCATTCTGATTCGAAGCAGTACTGATAAAGCCTTTTGTGCTGGGGGAGATATTCGTTCTGTTTACGATGCACGTTTACAGGGCGATAAAGAGTTAACAGTAAATATCTTTCAAGAAGAATATCTTCTTAATTTTATGATCAGTATTTACCCAAAACCCTATATATCCCTTATTGATGGCATCGCCATGGGCGGGGGGTTAGGACTTTCTATTCATGGCAGTCATCGGGTTGTAACCGAACGAGCCCTCTTAGCAATGCCGGAAACCAATATTGGCTTTTTCCCAGATGTGGGCGCAGGTTACTTTCTCAATCAATGTCCGGGGGAAATTGGAACTTTTCTTGGAGTATTGGGGGAGAGTATTTCAGGTGAAGATGCGCTTTATGCTGGTCTGGCCACCCATCACCTCGCATCTCGGGATGTTGAAGCCATTTACAATGCCTTAACTGAAGCGCAATCCCAGGAAGAAGTTGATGATATTTTGCAAGACGCAGCGGGCGGGCAGAGCGATTGTTTCTTACAAACCCATCGCAATCTTATTGATCGCTGCTTTTCATTCTCCACCATTGAGGAGATTTTTGAAGCTCTTCAGCAAGGATCAGATTCAGTTGCCCGTGAATGGTTAAAGAAGAGCTGGAAGAAGTCGCCGACGAGTTTAAAATTGGCATTATCAATGATAAGACGTAACAAAGGAATGTCCTTAAGGGATGTTTTGGCGTTAGACTTTCAGGTGAGTCAGCACTGCGTGGCAAAACATGATTTTCTTGAAGGGATTCGAGCCTTACTTATTGATAAAGATCAAAATCCCTCCTGGAGTCCCTCAAATTTGAGTGATGTCAATGAAGAAGTGATTGCTGAATATTTTTTAGATGTAAGTCATTAATTTATTTATATCATTGTAGAAATAATATAAACATAAAAAATCTGTACCCATTTTTTCTCACTATAACCTCTTGTGTCTATGTGGCGTTAGCGTCAAAATGCTTATGGTGAGAAATTAAATTTAGGCAGATATGAATGCAGCTTTTTAAGAAACGTATAAAATCTATCTTAAACCCCTTATATGGATCTTATCTTATAAAAGCATGGGGGTTAATACTTGGCATGGTTTGTCCAACTTTGGCTTCGGTTCCGAAACCCTGGCAGTTAGGATTTCAGCCCGCTGCATCGCCGATGATGGAGGGTATAAGCCATATGCATGATCTGCTGTTGGTCATTATTACCCTCATTGCTTTGCTGGTTATTGTTTTATTGGGGTATGTTATGGTTCGTTTCCGAGCTTCTCGTAACCCGATTCCCAGCAAGACATCACACAATAGTTTGTTAGAGGTCGTTTGGACAATCATCCCTGTGTTTATTTTGATTGCTATTGCTATTCCCTCCCTAAAATTGCTCTTTTCTCTCGATAAGGCACAAGATGCTACCATGACCGTGAAGGCAATTGGACATCAATGGTACTGGTCTTATGAATATCCTGAAACCCAAATTAGCTATGATAGTTATATGATTGAAGAAAAGGATCTAAAGGCTGATCAAATTCGCCTGCTATCTGTAGATAATCCGATTATTGTTCCGATTGATACGACAGTTCGTATTTTGGTTACCTCTCAAGATGTGCTTCATAGTTTTGCAGTTCCTGCCTTGGGAATTAAAAAAGATGCGGTACCGGGCAGATTAAACGAAACTTGGCTTCGTATAGGAAAAATCGGAAATTATTATGGTCAATGTTCTGAATTGTGTGGTGTTAAACATGGTTTCATGCCTATTCATGTTAAAGCCGTTTCCAAACCAGATTACGAAGCGTGGGTACAATTAAAAAGCAATAAAAAAGTGCCGGAAACAAAAGGGGCAGGAAGTCAAAAAACGCCTGAGGTTACAACTCAAGAATCGAATAAGGATCAGAAAAAATGAGCCAAAAAGCAGACCATAACGTACAAGGCCAAATTCACCATGGAAGCGATCATCCTACAGGGTGGCGTCGTTGGCTGCTATCAACAAATCACAAAGATATTGGAACGCTTTACTTGATATTTGCCATGGTGGGCGGATTGCTAGGTGGAACTCTTTCTATGATCATTCGGCTGCAGCTCATGTATCCCAACAGCATGATATTAGGCGGGGACCATCAACTTTATAATGTGATTATTACTGCTCATGGCCTCTTAATGATTTTCTTTATGGTTATGCCTGCTCTTATTGGAGGCTTTGGGAATTGGTTTATTCCCTTAATGATTGGGGCACCCGATATGGCTTTTCCCAGATTGAATAATATAAGTTTTTGGCTCTTGCCGCCGTCGTTAATCTTATTAATTTTAGCCGGTACAGTTGGAACGGGTGCAGGCACGGGATGGACCTTTTACCCCCCCTTGAGTTCTGTCATTGGCCATGCCGGGCCGGCGGTTGATTTTCTCTTATTAAGTCTCCATTTGGCGGGTGCATCTTCGATTTTAGGTGCGATCAATTTTATCACAACAATTTTTAATATGCGCACCATTGGTATGGGATTTCATAAAATGCCTCTATTTATTTGGGGCATGCTCATTACCTCTTTTCTGTTGCTGTTGTCTGTTCCTGTGTTAGCAGGGGGGATTACGATGTTAATTACGGATAGAAATTTTGGAACCACGTTTTTTGATCCAGCAGGTGGGGGAGATCCTGTGTTGTTCCAACACTTGTTCTGGTTCTTTGGTCATCCGGAAGTCTACATTATGATTATGCCGGCATTCGGTATTGTGAGTACGGTGATTTCTACATTTTCTCGTAAACCCGTCTTTGGTTATTTGGGTATGGCTTATGCAATGGTATCCATTGGTGTATTAGGATTTGTTGTATGGGCGCATCATATGTTTACTGTAGGGATGAGTGCCAACACGCGTGCCTATTTTACCGTTGCCACTTTGATTATAGGCGTTCCGACAGGCATTAAGGTTTTTAGCTGGATTGCAACCATGTGGGGAGGAGCGATATCATTTCGAGTGCCGATGAAATTTGCGCTTGGGTTTGTCTTATTGTTTACGATCGGTGGTTTAACAGGGATTGTGCTTGCCAATGGTGAAGTGGATATGTCTTTACATGATACATACTATGTTGTGGCTCATTTTCATTATGTACTATCCATGGGGGCGGTCTTTGGGCTATTTTCAGGCTTTTATTATTGGGTTGGGAAGATGTCAGGTTACCAATATAATGAACGTTTGGGAAACATTCACTTCTGGCTGACTTTTTTGGGTGTTAACATACTATTTTTCCCCATGCACTTTTTAGGGCTTTCGGGCATGCCACGACGTATACCGGATTATCCAGATGCCTTTGCCGGTTGGAATTATGTTTCTTCCCTTGGAGCTTTTCTTTCAGGTTTCTCGGCCCTATTTTTCTTTTATATCATTTATCGGCTATTTAAGGATAAAGCAATATGTCCCGCAAATCCTTGGGGCGATGGGGCAACCACTTTAGAGTGGGATGTTTCCTCCCCGCCACCCTTCCATACCTTTAAATATCAGCCGATTATTAAATAGGAAATTGATATGACAATAGCTGTAGCGACTTTTAACCCACCCTATGAGGCTGACGTTCAAGACTACTTTGATCTTTTAAAACCCAGAGTCATGTCTCTGGTGGTTTTTACTGGTCTGTGCGGACTTTTAATGGCACCTGGTACTATTCACCCCCTACTGGCCTTCACAGCAATTTTATCAATCGCTGTGGGAGCGGGAGCTGCTGGTTGTTTAAATATGTGGTGGGATAGGGACATAGATAAACTCATGAGTCGTACGCAAAAGCGTCCTATACCTGCGGGTCGTATCGATCCTGATAGTGCTCTATCTTTTGGAGTCATTTTGAGCGTTTTATCTGTGATAACTATGGGTGTGGCTATTCATTGGTTTGCCGCAGCCTTATTGGCAACCACTATTCTATTTTATATCGTAATTTACTCAATGTGGCTGAAGCGTTGGACGCCACAAAATATAGTTATTGGCGGAGCAGCTGGCGCTTTACCCCCTGTTATTGGATGGTGTGCTGTAACACAAACGGCACCCATGGAAGCTTGGATACTTTTTGGTATTATTTTCCTATGGACTCCCCCTCATTTTTGGGCGCTCTCGCTTTATAATCACCAAGACTATGCGCGGGCCGACGTACCCATGCTACCTGTTACGGCTGGTATTGCAGCAACCAAACGCCAAATTGTATTGTATAGTTTTTTGTTATTTTTCATGAGCCTATTACCATCGATTATCGGGATGGTTACGTGGATATATGGGGGAATAGCCAGTCTTCTGGGGGTAGGATTTATGATTTTAGCCTTGCGAGTCATGCGTCATGGTAATCCTAAAATTGCCGTGCAGTTGTTTGTCTATTCTATTGTGTATTTATTTGCTTTATTTTTGGTGATGACTATGGATCGGATATGTCTATGAAAAATTCTTTAAACACTAAACTAGCTCTTCGCAATAAAGCCATGCTTTACGCTTTGGGTGGTTTTTCTCTCCTATTATACTTTATTTCCTTCGCGCGATTGGGGCAATGGTAGCGACACGCAACCTGGGTGTTGTTCTGACAGGCGTGTGTGTAACAATGTTAGTCCTGGCATATGCTTCCGTGCCTTTATACCGAATGTTTTGTCAAAAAACCGGATATGGAGGGACTACCCAGAGAGCAGAAAGTGCCTCGACTCAAGTCATAGATAGAATCATTACCGTTCGCTTTAATGGCGATACCCATCGAGACTTGCCGTGGCACTTTCGTCCTCTCCAAACGGAGATAAAAGTTAAGGTTGGTGAAAATGCGCTAGCATTTTATGAATCTCAAAATTGGTCAGATCAGCCGGTATGTGGTATGGCTACCTATAACGTTACTCCTGATAAAGCAGGGATTTACTTCAATAAAGTTGCTTGTTTTTGCTTTGAGGAGCAAGTATTATCCCCCCAACAACGGGTCGAAATGCCAGTTCAGTTTTTTATTGATCCTGACTTTGCTAGCGATCCAGATTTGAAAGATGTAAACACCATAACCCTTTCCTACACTTTTTTTAAACTCAACAAATAATAAGGTTACAAAAATATGAAATTATGGATTCGCAATATCTCCCTTATGATCATGCTGGGTGTTTCAGCAACCTCGGCAGAACCTAAAAATAGTTTGGCTCGATTTGGTAACCCAAAGTATCCTGCTGACTTTAAAGCATTCTCATATGTTAATCCCGAAGCTCCTAAGGGGGGTAAACTAAAAATGGGGACTTTTGGAACATTTGATACCTTAAATCAATACATTGCTAAAGGAATTCCCCCTGTTGTTCTTGCTATTCAGAGTGGTTCTTTAACTATGGACTCTTTAATGACAAGAGCGGTGGATGAGCCTTTTTCTCTATACGCGCTTATAGCAGAAAAAGTTGATCTTGCGGCTGATAACTCATCTATAATTTATTATCTGAATCCCGCTGCTAAATTCCATGATGGCTCCTCAATCACAGCAGAAGATGTGAAATTTAGCTATGAAATGTTGAAAGAACAAGGATTGCCCCGGTATCGGCAATTTTATGGCAAAATAGAGAAAATTGATATTATCAATCCAACAACAATTAAGCTCACTTTCAAAAAAACAGAAACGGGAGACTATGATCCTGAAATTCCTTTAATTACCTCTATGTTACACGTTTTTTCCAAGAAACAGTATGAGGGAAAAAATTTTCGGGAAACCGGCATGACTCCTTTATTAGGAAGTGGCCCCTATAAAGTGGTTAAGGCCGAACCCGGACGTTCAATTACTTACGAAAGAGTTAAAGATTATTGGGGTAAGGATTTGCCCGTTAATAAGGGGAAATACAATTTTGACATTATTCAGCTCGATTATTACAAAAACGCAGAAGCTCAGTTTCAAGCGTTTAAAGCGGGAGAATTTGATGCATTTTTTGAGGTAAATTCTCAACAATGGCGAGATGGGTATAATACTCCTGCCGTTCGATCGGGAAAAATCTTAAAAGTTGAAGCTAAGCATAAAAGACCTGTGACGGTTCGCACATCAATCTTTAATATGCGACGCCCTTTGTTTCAAGACATTCGAGTCCGACAAGCTATTGGTTTAGCGTTTGATTGGGAAACCGTGAACAAAATGATTTGTAACGATGATTATCAGCGCACAACTAGCCTTTTTGCGAATACACATCTCGCACACGCAGGTCCAGCTCAAGGGTTAGAATTAAAGTATTTAGCCCCCTATAAAGATAGTATTTCAAAAGATTTACTTCAATATGGCTATAGGGCTCCAACGACAAAAGGGGACGGGGATGCGCGTGAAAATCTAGAAGCAGCAGATAAACTATTAAATGAAGCTGGGTGGGTTGTTGTCACAGAAAAAGACCCTGTGACGCAGCAAAATGTTATACGACGTATCAATAAAGAAACGAAAGAACCTTTGGTTATTGAGTATATGTATAAAGATCCCCGTTTAGAAAGATTTCTCACAATTTTCCGACAAAATCTTCTTCAACTCGGGATTAACTTGCGCTTACGTTTTGTGGATTCTGTACAATATGAAGCGCGAGTTGGGGAGTCTGATTTTGATATGATCAGTCATTTATGGTCAAATTCTCTCAGCCCAGGCAATGAGCAAGTTTATTACTTTAGTGTAAAAAATGCCGATGTAAAAGGAAGCAGCAATTATATTGGTATGAAGGATCCTGTAGTTGAAGCCCTTGCTGAAAATGTGGTTAACGCAAAATCAGCTGAGGAACATGTAGCTGCTGTTCGCGCATTGGATCGTGTCGTGATGGGACGTCATTACTTTGTTCCCATGTTTTATGATAATACAATTTATTGGGCCTATTGGGCGGATAGAGTTGAATTTCCGCCTTTCAATCCATTAGTAGGAACGAATACTTTGGAATGGTGGTGGGCAAAACCAACCCCCATTGTAGCCGATAAGAGCCTTACAAAATCCTCTGAAAGTCGTGGGTTTGGGGCGTGGATACAGTCAAAGCTATCTTGGATTATGGGCAAATAGTAGGATATAATTAACTTCAAGTTTTGTATACTGATCTTAATCTTTTTGGAAAAGGAATGAATCAGATGGCTAATTTTGAAGATAAGACTCAAAGTCAAAGCAGAGGGAAAGTTGGAGGGAATTCGGTGCCAGAAACGACAACGAGTCTTATAAAGCATTCATTCCATCTTGTTGATCCAAGTCCTTGGCCTTTCGTGGGGGGGCTTTCTTCTTTAGTCCTAGCTGTAGGGGCTGTTTTAGCAATGCATGGTCTTGATAAGGGAGTTTTTCCGGTAGGGGTGTTTATGATCCTTTTGACTATGGTTGGTTGGTGGCGAGACGTTGTGCGAGAAGGCAACACTCCTGGTTTACATACCCAAGCTGTACGACGGGGTTTGCGTGTTGGTATGCTGTTGTTTATTTGTTCAGAAATTATGTTTTTTGTTGCATTCTTTTGGGCTTACTTCAATGCAGCTTTGGCCCCTACAGAAGCTATTGGTTCTGTTTGGCCGCCCAAAAATATTATTCCTTTTGATCCCTTTCATTTGCCCTATTTTAACACGCTATTGTTATTATTATCCGGGACGACCATAACATGGGCTCATCATGCCTTGCTGGAGAATAATCGAAAAGACGTGTTAACGGGTTTGGGGGTCACTATTGGCTTGGGACTCTTATTTACGACAGTGCAGGCTATTGAATATTCTCATGCCGCTTTCTCCTTTAAGGGAGGCATTTATCCGTCAACTTTTTTTATGGCGACGGGCTTTCATGGTTTTCATGTAATTGTGGGGACCCTTTTTTTAATGGTCTGTTGGTTTCGGGCTTATCGGTTTGAATTTACGCCTGATCATCATGTGGGGTTTGAATCGGCTGCCTGGTATTGGCATTTTGTTGACGTAGTTTGGTTGTTCTTATTTATTTCTATTTATTGGTGGGGTTATTAAACTTTCAGCAAATAAAAAATAAATTTCCCAAGGAAAAGAATCCCAGCTTGATTTCGTCTTAGATATTTCAATAGATCTAGTACGGTCGGTTGCTGCCATAGGGTAGAGGTTGTTGAATGGGCGTTCCATTTGTAAATCTAGGGCTGCGCCAATTGGTGGCGCGGGTATTCTTTTCTATTTGTTGCCATTCAATATATCCATATCCCGCTAATTTTTTCGCTTTTTGTTTCTTAAGCACATCATTCCATGAAGGGCTTAAGGGATTGTACAATGATAAATAAAGAGATGTATTAAATATCTTTGTCTCCGCAAGCCTGCTGATATTTTGTCTTACGTTTGACAAAGTTATTCTGACCGGATCAAGGGGAGCAAGTCGATTCATCAAATTTGTAACAATTTGCAAATCGCCTCTTAAGCAATTTACATATCTATCACAGTTTCTGTGGTTGTGACCTAATTGTTGAATGAGATCAGTCAAAACATCATCTTGATTAAAAAAGCCAGGTGTTGAGACCCAAGTTGATCCCCAGGGAGCTCTCACATATTGTGGTTGGATCGGGGTGACACGAAGCCCATTGCGATACTCCATTTGACGAATGGGGGATAAGCTTTGAAATACAACCCATTCACTGACAAATTTTTGCTGCTGCGAGTCTTGACTAATAATTGTATAAATATTTTTAAATATTAAAGTTGCGGGATGCATCGGATAAGTATAGATGTAACTCGTTAAAGATCTTAAATCAAGATTTAGGCATTCATTTCGATTGCGGCAAATATAATGGTTGCGTCGGAAAGCATTTTCAGCCCAAATGAAGGCTTGTTGTACAGCGAAACGCCTTTGAGGATCCATTCTAAATGCAGGATTTGTTTGATAGTATTGTGGCGTATAAAGAGGGGGAAAAGGAAGCATGGCTTTTGTCGTGCCGGTAGGGATAATTACTATCAACAGTATGACACGAAAAATATTCATCAAATTGCTTTTCATCTTTTATCCAGTTAGTTCCTCGAGAATCTCTAAATAATTATAGGAATGATTCTCTTAAAACGGAGTTAACAGGGCTATTCAAAATAGGTGGGGTTCTGTTAAAAGTATAACTATGACTCAAGAATTAACAATTATACGCAGCGACAGTATTACTGCCGTGGATAGACCTTCTCAACTTGAGGGGGACGCACCTCCTTACAATTTGGAGGCTGAACAATCCATATTGGGTGCACTTCTCCTGAATAATAGCTCTTTGGAGCAAGTGGGAGACTTTTTACGTCCCCTTCATTTTGCAGACGCTATACATGGTCAAATTTTTGAAGCCATTGTGCGTCTCATTGAACGCGGACAAGTTGCAGACCCCATTACCTTAAAAGATTATTTTGATAAAAACGAAGCTTTGCAGCCCGTTGGGGGAGCACGATACTTAATTGATCTTGCTCAAAGTGTGGTCTCTATCATCAGTGTTGGGGATTATGGTCAATTGATCTACGATCTTTTCTTGCGCCGTCAATTAATGGGAATCGGTGAGGATATGGTCCTTACGGCCAGAACACATGATTTAGATATCAATGCTGTGCAACAAATTGAAGAAGCTGAGAAGAAGTTATTTGATTTAGCCACATCGGGCAATGTTTCTGGTGGGTTTCAGAGTTTTCGCGATGCGCTGACCGGATCTATTGAAATGGCAGAAGTCGCTTATCGTCGAGATAGCCATATTGTGGGTGTAACAACCGGTTTGCTGGATTTAGATAAATGGCTAGGAGGGCTTCATTCTTCCGACTTGCTTATTATTGCGGGACGCCCTTCTATGGGGAAAACAATTTTGGCAACAAATATTGCCTTTAATGCGGCAATTGCGGCTATGGAAGCCAACAAAAATGGGGCATCTGTGGCTTTCTTTTCTCTTGAAATGTCAGCTGAACAACTTGCCACCCGTATTTTGGCGTCTGAGTCGGGTGTCTCATCTGATAAAATTCGACGAGGAGAGATTCGAGCTGAAGATTTTCCAACATTTGTTGAGGTGAGCAGGCGTTTGAGTTCCATACCGTTATTTATTGATGATACGCCGGCTTTAAGTGTATCGGCTTTGCGAACACGCGCCAGACGATTGAAACGTCAAGAAGGTCTTGGTTTGATTGTAATTGATTATCTTCAACTTATGGAATCTGGTGGTTCAAACCGCCGACAGGACAACCGTGTACAAGAAATTTCAGACATTACCCGAGCTTTGAAAGCTTTGGCCAAGGAATTAAATGTGCCCGTAATTGCCCTTTCGCAATTGTCTCGTGCTGTTGAACAACGTGAGGATAAGCGTCCCCAATTGTCAGATTTGCGAGAATCAGGATCCATTGAGCAAGATGCTGATGTGGTTATGTTCATATTTCGAGAAGAATACTATGAGGTGCGCCGCCAACCTCCTGAAGGTACCGATAAGCATGCAGAGTGGCAAGCTCGCATGAATCAAATTGCGAATCAAGCTGAAGTCATTATCGCCAAACAGCGCCACGGCCCTGTTGGGACCGTTCGACTCTATTTTGAGGGTAGTTTAACCCGTTTCGGGAATTTGATGCCTACCGCATGAGGCATTAGAAAAAGTCTTTGTGATTGTACTCAATAAAGCTTTTTTTCAGCGCTTTCTTCCTTAACTTCTATTTAACGAAAAATTCTCTATACTTTTATTAAGATGTTTTCTGTATGCCTTGCCTTTGTGCGAGTTTAGAATGCAGCGTGAATTTTTTAAGAGAGTTTATTGAAAATTTTTTATAACAAAATGGGTTCAAAGTGATGACTGTGTTGCAGACCCTGGTAGAGCCAAAATCTAAAGAGTATCAGAAAAACAAACTGGCAATGCAGATTTTGGTGGCAGATTTGCGAGATAAAGTTGCTCTCATAGCTCAAGGTGGCGGGCCAGCCTGTGAGGCGAAACATAAAGCCCGAGGTAAAATGATTGTTCGTGATCGTATCGATCATTTGATAGATGCGGGTAGTCCGTTTCTCGAACTTTCTCAACTTGCAGCTTACGATGTTTATGATGAAGCTCTCCCCGCAGCTGGCCTTGTGACAGGTATTGGAATGATTCAGAATCAACCCTGCATGATTGTAGCCAATGATGCGACAGTAAAAGGCGGGACTTATTTTCCCTTAACAGTAAAAAAGCATCTGCGTGCACAAGAAATTGCTAGGGAAAATTGTTTGGCCTGTCTTTATTTGGTTGATTCTGGCGGTGCGCATCTCCCTAACCAAGATCAAGTTTTTCCGGATCGCGATCATTTTGGCCGAATTTTTTATAATCAAGCTAATATGTCAGCTGCGGGTATTCCTCAAATTGCTGTTGTAATGGGTTCGTGTACAGCTGGTGGGGCCTATGTCCCAGCAATGGCAGATCAGTCAATAATTGTGGAAAAAACGGGTACAATCTTTTTAGGCGGGCCACCACTAGTAAAGGCCGCAACCGGTGAAGAAGTTTCAGCTGAAGAGTTAGGGGGATCTAGTGTGCATGCTCGATCCTCAGGCGTTGTGGACTATGTTGCAAAAAATGATAGAGAGGCCTTGAGTATGGCCCGACAAATCGTTGCCTCTTTAAACCGTAGCGAAGTTAAGTTTTTAAAAGATGTTCAGTCCCCGCTTTATGATGTCTCTGATTTGTATGGGATAGTGAGTCAAGATTTAAAACATCCCTATGATGTACGAGAAATTATTGCTCGTTTAGTAGATGGTAGTGAATTTGATGAATTTAAGCCTCTATATGGTGCAACATTGGTTTGTGGTTTTGCTCGTATATTTGGGCATTGGGTAGGCATTATCGCCAATAATGGCATATTATTTTCCGAAAGTGCTCAAAAAGGGGCTCACTTTATAGAATTGTGCTGCCAAAGAAATATTCCTCTCGTTTTTTTGCAAAATATTAGTGGCTTTATGGTGGGACGAAAATATGAGGCTGGAGGTATTGCCAAAGATGGAGCCAAATTAGTTCATGCGGTTGCTTGTGCAGCTGTTCCGAAATTCACAGTTGTTATCGGGGGAAGTTTTGGAGCTGGTAACTACGCTATGTGTGGGCGTGCCTATGCACCTCGTTTTTTGTGGATGTGGCCAAATGCGCGCATATCTGTGATGGGGGGTGAGCAGGCGGCTATGGTTTTGAATCAGATAAAAACCGATGCAGACGTGGCCAAAGGCAAGACAAGAGATTCAGCTCAAGAAGCCCAATTTCGAGCTCAGATCCAAACACAATATGAAACACAAGGCCATCCCTATTATTCTTCGGCCCGCCTTTGGGATGATGGCATTATTGATCCTCAAGACACACGTCGTGTTTTAGGATTAGGTTTGGCACTTGCCCAGCAAAATCATACGCAAACCACAAAATTTGGTGTTTTCAGACTGTAGTTTTTACGAAAGAGAGTTAAGAATGTCTACGCGAGCAAAATCCGAAACGACCTCGATGACACCACTCATAATCCATGAATTTATGGAAGAGTTAACAGGTGTTGCTAAAATTACATTGAATCGCCCACATGTGCACAATGCTTTGGATGAAAAAACAATTGAGGAATTAACCAAAGCTTTTCTCAAACTTAGCCAAGATCCATCCGTAAGAGCAATTGTGTTGGCAGCTAATGGGACAGTTTTTTGTGCTGGTGCCGATTTGAATTGGATGAAACGGGTTTCAGCTTTGTCTCAAGATAAGAGTATTGAAGATGCGATGAAACTATCACAGTTACTCGACGTTATTGATACTTGTCCTAAACCAACGATTGCTTGTATACAAGGTGCCGCTTTTGGTGGTGGTGTTGGGTTAATCGCCGCTTGTGATATTGCTGTTTGTGCAAAAGAGGCTGTTTTTTGTCTCTCGGAAGTCAAATGGGGTCTCATTCCAGCCACGATCAGCCCTTATATTATTAATGCCATAGGGCAACGGCAGGCTCGTCGCTATGTCTTAACTGCAGACCGTATGAGTTCTGGGGATGCTCTGCATTTCGGGTTAGTCCACCAAGTCGTAATGCAAGGGGAGTTGGAAGCAGCAATTGAGACATTAGCTGTATCTATTCTCAAAGGAAGTCCGGCGGCTATAAAAGCTTCAAAAGAATTGATTCGTTTCGTTGAATCTCGACCCATCGATTCATCAACTCACAAGGAAACAGCGCGTCGGCTTGCTTCGGCTCGATTATCTGCTGAAGGTAAAGAAGGAATAGAAGCATTTTTAGCAAAACGGACACCCTCATGGGCCTTGTGAAAGAGTGTCAAATAAACGGTATTAAGCGGCTTCTGGTTGCAAACCGGGGGGAGATTTCCTGCCGTATTCAAGCGACATGCCATCGTCTTGGTATCGAAACCATTGCAGTGGGCTCTTCTATAGAACAAGACACTCTCCATATGCAAATGGCCGATCAGGCCGTGGTCATTGGGACCCCTGAGGCAAGGGATAGTTACCTAAATGGTTATGCTATTATTCAAGCGGCTCTTCAGTATGGTGCTGAGGCAATTCACCCCGGCTATGGTTTTTTGTCTGAAAATGCAGATTTTGCTGACGAGGTAAGGAAAGCGGGTTTAATCTTTATTGGACCTTCATCTGAAGCCATTCGCGTAATGGGATCAAAAACTCAAGCAAAATCTATAGCTGAGTCTGTTCACATACCGGTTATTTGCGGATATCATGGAGAAGGGGATCTACTTAATGAAGCAGAAAATCTAGGATTTCCTTTGCTGATTAAAGCTTCTTACGGTGGGGGTGGGAAGGGGATGCGTCGGGTCAATGAAGTCAGCGAATTTAATGACGCTTTGGCGGCTTGCAGACGTGAAGCGATGGCTGCATTTGGTAATGATCAGGTTATGTTGGAAAAGTACTTGGTTCGACCTCGTCATATAGAAGTACAAATTTTGGAGATTCTTTTGGAAAATGTATCGTTTTGTCTGATCGGGACTGTTCCTTACAACGCCGCCATCAGAAAGTCATTGAAGAAGCTCCTGCCCCTAATCTTTCCTCTTCTTTACGGACTAAACTTCATGAAGCCGCCTTGTGCATTGCAAAGTTAGTTGCTTATGAAGGCTTGGGAACAGTAGAGTTTTTAGTAACCCACGACAGTGAATTCTATTTTTTGGAAATGAATACGAGATTACAAGTCGAGCATCCCGTTACGGAGTTAATCCTGGGGATAGATGTTGTGGAGTGGCAGATACGCGTAGCTGCGGGAGAACCCTTATCTTTGCAAGAAGTGCAATATCCGCAAGGGCATGCTGTTGAAGCTCGACTATATGCTGAAGATGGAGAAAATAACTTTTTACCCTCAACAGGAACAATTACAAAGCTGAATTTCCCCATTAAAACAAATCTGCGTGTTGATACAGGCAGTCGTGCAGGCGATGCGGTTACCATATATTACGATCCGATGATTGCTAAGTTGATTGTTTGGGGAAAAAACCGCGAAGAAGCTTTGCAAGGGTTATCAGATGCTTTATTTGAAACTCAATTAAAGGGAATAAGAACAAACCAATCCTTTCTTCAAAATTTGCTGAGTCATCCCGAGGTATTAACGAGGGCACCTGATATTGATTTTATTGATCGGTATGTTGATCACCTCAAGAAGAATGTACCAGAAGTTGCTTATCTCTTAGCTGCATTATGGTTATATGATCATAATTTACGCGCTCCAAACGTATCACCTTGGGAGCAGGGGGATGGTTGGCGCCTCAATATTCCCCCCGTTCATTATTTTCCCCTTCAAGGAAAAGAAGCTGTTTCTGTTCTCCCAAAACAACGTAAATTGGCGCTTCATTTTGAGGGCAAAAATTATCAATCTCACTTCCCCCGCATTTCGTTGGGTAATGAAATTGATGTTTCAATCGATGGAAAAAAATATCAGGGTAAAATTGTTAAGAAAGATCAGGAAATTCATGTGAGTTTAGAAAATGAGTTTTATATCTTGAAATTGGGAACATTGACTTCGCAGCAAGAGATCATAAATCAAGGATCTGCTCCTCTTACCTCACCTATGCCTGGACGCATTGTCTCAGTCATGGTGGCCTTGAATGAAATGGTTGAAGCGGGCCAACCCTTGGTTGTTTTAGAAGCAATGAAGATGGAACATACGATTCGAGCACCCCACAATGGTATTGTAGATCTTCTTCCATTTTCATCCGGGGATTTTTGCGATGAGGGAGTTGAATTGATTCGACTAAAAGGTCTTCTTTAAAAAAAGTCCTATTTCTCAATCTACTCCGTGATAGGATGAAGATGAGTGTTTTCTAGATGACAATTATGGAAATAATTTAGCTTTATGACCAAGCCAGCTATTAGCATCGTTGAAGTTGGTCCACGTGATGGACTTCAAAATGAATCAAAAATCATGACAGTTGGACAGCGTGTTCAACTCATAGATTTATTATCAGATTGCGGTTTTGCAGAAATTGAAGTGGGCAGTTTTGTTTCGCCAAAGTGGATTCCTCAAATGGCGAATACAGACCTTGTCTATCGTCAAATTCAACAAAATATGACTTGTCGCTATTCTGTGCTCGTTCCCAATGAACAAGGAATGGCACAGGCGGTTGCTGCAGGTGTTCATGAAATATCAATTTTTACAGCCGCTTCAGAAACCTTTAGCCAAAAAAATATTAACTGCTCAATTGATGAAAGTTTTGAGCGCTTTAAGCCCCTCATGAAGACAGCGAGAGATCAGGAAATTCGAGTGCGAGGTTATGTCTCTTGTTCCATTGCTTGTCCTTTTGAAGGAGCAATTTCTGCAGATGTTGTTGGAAATATTGCTTGGCGCTTGATGGATTTAGGATGTGCTGAAATTTCTTTGGGGGATACGATTGGGCAGGGAACAATTCAAACAATTGGCACACTTGTTAAAACTGTAAGAAATCAGGTGCCGGTAGAAAAATTGGCCATTCATTGTCATGATACTTATGGGGGTGCGATCCAGAATGTTCTTGAAGCCTTACGCCAAGGTATTCGTATTGTTGATTCAGCGATTTATGGGCTAGGGGGGTGCCCTTATGCAACGGGTAAAAATGGCGAAAAAGCCACGGGAAATGTGGCGACAGAAGCGATTCTAGCTGCATTAAAGGAAGAAGGATATCTCACAAATATAAATGAACAGGCTGTCACGCGGGCTTCACAGTTTGTGGACACATGGATGCATGGAAATTAAGCCATTAAGGGGAATATATTATTTTATGTAACCGATCTTTGGTGACAAGTAATATTAAAACCTGTATTTTACAGTAGTTCTCTTAATAGGGCACATAAAGCTGGATAACAACTAAGGTATTTGTTTATGGATAATTTTCTTGTAACGTTGTGGGACTCTCTTAAACAAAGGAGCATTCAAACGATCCTTTTTCTCGTAGCTTATGTATTGATTGCCCCTTATTTGCCCCGTGAAATCCATGAAGGATTATATACAATAAGTTTATTTATGAAGGATACCTTAATATGGATTATGCCTTTAACCGTCGGATTTTTTATTGCTTACACGGTTAATTCCTTTGAACGACAAGCTCCCCTTTTTGTTCTTGTTTTATTGATCTTTGAAACATGCTCAAACTTCTCGAGTGTTTGGTATGCTTTTGGAAGTGCTACATTTGCTGCAGACTATTTGCCCTTAATTAAAGCCACAAGCTTAGAGAGTGATTTTAATGCATTATGGCGTATACCGTTCGATCGCCCCCGCTGGTGGTCTACGGAAAAAGGGGCTTTTATTGGCCTTGTATTGGGAATATTTTCTGCTTTTACTAAAGGTTCGCAATTAAAGATTTTCCTGAAAAAGGGTAAGAACACAGTTGAATGGATACTGACGCGTGTCTTTGCACAGCTTATCCCGATTTTTGTTTTGGGATTTGCTGCCCATATGATTCAAACAAAACTACTTGACCATGTAATGACTCATTATGCTGTTTTGGTTATGTGGCTAACGGCATTTTTATTTGTATATCTAATATTTCTATTCTTCCTCGGAGCCGGATTTTCTGTAACCCGTATTCTGTCAAATATTAAAAATATGCTCCCGGCAGGGGGAATGGCTTTAACGTCCAGTTGCAGTATGTCCACTATGCCCTGGACGATTGAAGGATCTGCTAAAAACCTTCATAATCCGTTATTGGCAAAAGCCATAATTCCAGCGACGACGAACATACAGCAAATTGGAGATTGTTTTGCAAACACCTTTCTATGTTTTTTAATCTATCGACATTTTTTCGGCCATAACCCTGACATGATGACGTGGCTTCTGTTTAGTAGCGTATTCGTTCTTGCCCGATTTGCTACTGCAGCTGTCCTTGGGGGTGCGATCTTTATTATGTTGCCAATTTATGAATCTTATCTTAATTTTACACCGGAAATGATCGCCATTATTCTTGCGTTGAATGTGGTTTTAGATCCTTTAATTACAAGTTGTAATGTTATGGCAAATGGTGCTTTATGCCGCGTATTTGAACGTATTTGGGCTATGATTCAAACCCTATTACCCTCTTCAAGCTTAACCAAAGCCCCGTCTCCCTTGGGAAAAGGTTTGCCTGACCATTCAGGAGTAAGCTATGAGCTCATTGCAAAAACTGATCTCCCTTGAACTCAAAGCAGAAGCGTTAGGCTTT
This sequence comes from Alphaproteobacteria bacterium, assembly GCA_016870095.1. Classification (NCBI taxonomy): domain Bacteria; kingdom Pseudomonadati; phylum Pseudomonadota; class Alphaproteobacteria; species Alphaproteobacteria bacterium. The sequence goes on from VGCI01000001.1 coordinate 329,786, forward strand.
GAATGGCCCAATACCTTGGCAATCATTGATCAAGTCGTAAGTGAATGTGATGAGATTCGTCAATCTCTCACGTTGAAAGAAGGCAATGATAGGCTTCAAGAGGAAGTTGGAGATTTGCTATTATCTGTTTTATCTTTGAGTGTTTATGAAAGACTAGATATTGAAAAAATCATAGCGGATGTGGCAAATAAATTTCAGGGACGCCTTGATGCTCTTGAAACTATAATGAAAGTTCGGGGTTATGATTCATTAAAAAATCAATCTTTTGATATCATGCTTGAATTATGGGAAGAGGCCAAAAGATTTGTTGACTCAAAACGCTTGTAATCCTTCGCTTTCTTTCTTATTTAAAGTTCTATAGAATGAAACGCATTAACCTTTTAGAGAATTGAGATATTTTATGTTTGGAATGGGAAAACGCTTGCATCATCACCATCATGAGGGCCCTTGTGACCACGACCATGGTGAGGAAGAGGAAAACAATGATATTACCATCCATGGGGCTGAAGATTTTGTAGGAATGCGCAAAGCCGGCAAATTGGCATCGCAAACCTTAGATTTTATTACTCCTTTTGTAAAAGCAGGCGTTACCACTGAAGAGTTGGATCAGTTATGTCATAAATTTATTGTTGAAAAAGGTGCTATTCCCGCTCCCTTAGGATATAGAGGGTTTCCAAAGTCTATTTGTACTTCAATTAACCACGTTGTTTGTCACGGTATTCCGGGAGATCGAAAACTCTTGGATGGTGACATTTTGAATATTGACGTCACGGTTATTGTAGATGGTTGGCATGGCGACACCAGTCGTATGTTTACTGTGGGTAAGGTTGGGGTGAGAGCAAAGAAATTAATAGACGTCACTTATGAAGCGATGATGCGAGGGATTGAAGTTGTTCGACCGGGCGCTACTCTTGGGGATATTGGATATGCTATTCAATCCTTTGTTGAAAAGCAGGGATTTTCTGTCGTACGCGATTTTTGTGGTCATGGCCTTGGAAAAATATTTCATAGCCCTCCCAATATTGTTCACTTTGGCAAACCCGGACAAGGCCTTGAGCTAAGAGAGGGGATGTTTTTTACAATTGAACCAATGATTAATGCAGGTCGGTATGAAGTCAAAATTTTATCTGATAATTGGACGGCAGTGACGCGAGATAAGTCTCTTTCCGCGCAATTCGAACACTCCTTGGGTGTAACAACAAATGGCTACGAAATCTTTACGCGTTCAGAAAAGTGAATCTTCACCCCGCCAAATGCCCCATTTTCATGGGCATCGAGCGCGGTTGCGTGCTAAGTTTGACCAAGCAAAAGGCAAGGGTCTTGCAGACTATGAGCTTTTAGAATTGCTTTTATTTTTAGCGATACCTCGTGGTGATGTAAAACCAATTGCCAAAAATCTCCTTCAAAAATTTGGATCTTTAGCCGCTCTCTTCAGAGCAGATAAAGGGTTAATTTTAGAAACACCAGGTGTGGGGGTATCTGCTTTACATGTGATTGAGTTCATACAAACTCTCATGGTTAATGTACTGCAACAAGAAGTCATCGATAAACCTTTACTTGCCAGTTGGCAAAGTGTTCTAGATTATTGCAAAGCCTCAATGGCGTATGATCAGATAGAAAGTGTACGATTGCTATTTTTGGATCGCAAAAACAAAATTATTGGCGATGAAATTCAGCAAACCGGGACAGTAGATCATGCTCCGCTTTATCCTCGAGAAGTTGTAAAACGCGCTCTTGAGTTAGGCGCCTCCGCACTTATCATTGTTCACAATCATCCCAGTGGTGACCCAACGCCCTCACGAGGAGATATTGAAATGACTTTAAAAGTTCAAGAAGCTGCTCGTCACTTAGGTATTGAAGTGCATGATCACCTCATTATTGGAAAAGGTGGCCATACATCTTTAAAGTCAATGGGGCTCATATAAGAAATAAAATTTTGTCATTCCCTATCCTGGATATTTAAAATGATAATCTACAAACATTTCATCGCAACAAAAACTAGAGTTAAAGTACTGAGTAATCAGTAAGTAGTCGATATACCATTAACGGGCCATTAATACATTTTATAATAAGATAATAGGAGGATTTTATGTTGTAATTATCCGCTTGAGGATGGCTTTAATGAATAAATATGCAAAATATTTTGGTTCAATACTTTTCATTTTTTCATCTATCTTTCTCAGTGGTGAAACGCAAGGTTCAAGCTCCCTTATGGGAATGAATGATCCATCCCTTAGTGGTTATAATGATGGTTCAAGCTATGATTCCAGTTATGATAGCTCCTATTCAGATCCAGATTCACAATATGGTGTGGATCCATCAGGTTTAGGGATGGATAATTCATTATCAGGTCAATTAGGCATGGGGGGAATGGATCCCTACGGAACAGGCCAATCTTCATACATGGATCCAAGTCAACAATATCCGCAACCAACGCCTGCACCAATGCCTTACCCACCTCAACCCCAGATGCAACAATATCCACAACAGGTTGCGGCACCGCCCCCTTTACCTATGTCTCAACCAAATATGGCAGCTCAAAGTACTGCAGCTCCTGCTACGGCTGGAGGAAGTGACGCTGCGGCCTTGTTTGGAACGATTGGAAGTATAGCCAATACCAACACAACGGCAAATGCCAATGTGGCAACGACTGCCCTTACGACAGGCGCAACAACAGCCCAAGCTAAGGCAGCACAAAACTACGGGCTTGCTTCTCAAAATATGGGTATGCAACAAGCTCTGACTCAGCAAGCCATGACCAATCAATATAATGCCAATATGATGAATCGATCTCCCTACATGGGGGGAATGTCTTATGGGAATCCAATGCAATTTGGCGGTCAGATGGGGGCAATGCCTTATGGGAACCAGATGTCTTATGGAAATCCAATGAATAATTCTCAAGCAGGTTTCTCGGCGCAAGGAAGAGTTGGTTTTAACACACAAGGGAGTCAAATTCAAATTCCTCAGTCAAATTTTGGGCAGCAGTTTTCACCGCAACAAACTCAAACACCTCAATTTCAAACTCAACAGCCGCCCGCTTTGCAAATGCCGGCACAACAATCCTTTGTACAACAAACCCCGATTCAGCAATCCCCTGTTGTAGAGCCTCAATCCAGCAATCTAGGACAACCTGATGCAGCAATTGTACCTTCAACAGTTGTACCACCCCCATTGCCGCGAGCTAAAAGGAAGAAGTCAGATAAATTAGCTGCCGCAGATCCTTCTGTTTCAACGGCTGCAGGCGAACCTGCAACTGCGGCAAAGTCTCTTGTAAAACCTACAGATCAAGATTTGCAGGCAGAGATAGCAAAGAGAGCGAAGAAAAAATCAGATGCGACGAATCCGAGCGCAGAAACAGCCAATGCGCCAATCGCTCCAACTCCACCGCCACTCCCAGCAAAAAAGAAGAAGTCAGGTAAATTAGCTGCCGCAGATCCTTCTGTTTCAACGGCTGCAGGCGAACCTGCAACTGCGGCAAAGTCTCTTGTAAAACCTACAGATCAAGATTTACAGGCAGAGATAGCAAAGAGAGCGAAGAAAAAATCAGATGCGACGAATCTGAGCGCAGAAGCAGCTAATGCCTCAGTTGTGGAAGCACCCATTGCTCCACCGCCACTCCCAGCAAAAAAGAAGAAGTCAGGTAAATTAGCTGCCGCAGATCCTTCTGTTTCAACGGCTGCAGGCGAACCTGCAACTGCGGCAAAGTCTCTTGTAAAACCT